>JALONR010000075.1 GCA_025454815.1 Bacteroidales bacterium
TGCGCCGGCCAGGTACGGTTCATAAGCAGGAATGACAATGACGGGAAGTATCAGCTTTTACCGCTTCAGTCGGACGAGGGTAAGGGCATTCTCCGGTCAGCAGGCATGAGTGAAACAGATCTTGATACTGTTGTATATCAACGAGATGGCAAGTATCTGACACGTTCCTCTGCCATCCTGAATATTCTGAGGGACAAGGGCGGATGGTGGAAGTTGTTTTACACCTTTATCATCATACCTCCCTTCATACGTGACTTTATTTACGGTCTTATTGCCCGTAACCGCCACCGCTTCTTTGCCGGAAGAAGACGATAGCCGATCACTGGCTCACTCCCCGCTACTGCAACCTGATCTCCACTCCGCAGAGACAGGTAAAAAACTGTGACGGTATTTATCACATGCGGAATAATCAGTCAGTACTATTTGTAACTTGCATTCAAATCTTCAGGCAATGATACTGAGTACATGCGGACTCAAATGCGATGAATGCGAGTTCTTCAACAAAACCTGCTCCGGCTGCCGGAATGTCAGGGGCGCTACCTTCTGGGCAGTGGAGATGATGCCCTCAAAAGTATGCCCTCTCTATGACTGTGCCGTGAATCAGCGCGGCTTTCACGACTGCGGTGACTGCGCTGAGTTGCCGTGCGCAACCTTCCTTCAGATGAAAGACCCCGCTATTTCTGATGAGGAGCACCAGCGGATGATAGGGATAAGGGTTGACCTGCTCCGGGCCAGGGCCAACTGACCCTGACAGGCAGGTATTCAGATCCTGATCTTCCTGCAAGTGAAATATCTTTATCCCGGATATTTCCTTCCGGATGAGGAATCACCTGCATATATGCCTGCTGACCACGGCAGCCCTGTAAAGACAAACTCTCCGGATTGAGACCCGCCCTGAGCCAATCCGGCCATCGGCCATCCACTCACCTCATTTTGGTACTCTCAGAACATCTTTTGGAACGCCCGGAAAAACAGGTTCCCGAAATAATGCTGATTTTAACCTTGCTGCCGCAAAACCATTTGCCGGCAAGCGGCTTTCTCAGCTCCAGGGGGCTGATGTGGCAGGCTGGGAGCCGCATGCGCGATGTAAAAAAGAAGCGGTTATCATTGTTCGCTGGCGCGGTTTTTGTGCGCAGAAGCCTGGCCGGGTCATCTGTCCCGGCCAGGTTAACCTTAAGGAAATGAAAAAACGACTGACCATCTTGGCACTGCTGGTTTTTGTGACAGCAACGGTTCATTCCCAGCAAAAAAACACAAAATCAGTCTTCGGCGTAAATGCCGGATTGTCAGTTGCAACAGATGAATTTGCACTCAGTTCATTCCGTTATGATGCCGGGTTTGCCACCACAGGCCCAAGCATGGAGATTGAGTACCTGTGGTACGGAAAAATTATCGGATTCTCTTCCAGTATCGGTTATTCCAGCATCTTCTTCAATGAGAGGGGCTACATATCAGAGTATGACCGTGTGCTCGGTGGTTATGGTACAAATGATGTCAGTGCAGGAAACTACCAGGTGCTCAAATTCCTTGTCGGGTTCACACTCAAAATCCCTGAGATAAACCATACTGAGGTAATGATCCTCCTTCACCTCGGCGTTGCAGGAAGCATCCACCCCCATGTCACAGTAACCAACAGCCAGCTGGGTGAGATAAACAGCATAGTCAGAAGCAGTGAAGCCAGCCCTGTAAGCAATGCCACGCTGAAGATTAACCATTGGCTGAATGATAAATACGGGATTACTCTCAATACCGGGGTGAATTCAACACGGCCTTCATTTCGTGATGAAACAGGAATAGGAGGCTCCTTCTTTCTTTCAATACACTATGTGAACATCAACGCCGGATTAGTAATAAGACTTAACCGCCCTGCACAATGAAAAAGCCACTGCTGTTACTCATGCCATTGCTGATGGTTTCATGCACAAGCCCGAGACTGAACTTCGACAAGGGGATTATACCTCCCGTACCCAGGAACTTTATGGAGGTGAATTCCATATTTGACGATTACAATTCAGATCTTGATATCACATGGTCTGAGAAAAACTTCAATCTTATCTTTTCAACCAACAGTATATCTCCGTCTGATGGATTCGATTTCGCATCCTACCACGGTAGAATCGAGTTTGACCTGATCGACGGCGAATTCAGTTTGCATGCAGCAGCGAAAGAAATCAGCCTCCTGCAGGCCGTCAACAGCAGCAGCAATGAGTTTGGCCCCTTCTTTACCGCTGATTATCCTGACTTTTTTCCGTGGAAAAGCGCCGGTGAGGAAGGACGGTTCTTCTACTGCAGTGATCCTGACGGGAATCTCGACATCTTTTGCTGCAATTATGAACTGGGAGAGGGGGTATTCGCCCCGCTGGGCGACCCCTTCGCGCTGACAGCGCTGAATACAGATCATGACGAAGGTTATCTTACCATCCACGCCGGAGGGCAACAGGGCCGTGAGACAGTTTATTTCATGTCTGACCGCGACGGCTCATTTGATATCTGGTCAGCCACAGGAGAGGAGGGGAAGCTGATAAATGAGTCGTCCGCCATAACTGTAACAAAGGTGCCGGTACTTAGCACCGGTGCCGATGACAAATGCCCCTATATCTGCGGGAACATGATGGTATTTACCTCTGACAGGGAAGGCGGTTTGGGAGGCTTTGACCTCTGGTACTCGTTGTTTGACGGCCAGTCATGGTCGGTCCCTGTCAACCTCGGCGATGACATCAACACTGAATTTGATGAGTACCGGCCGGTGATTGTATCAACTGGGGAATGGTTTCTCAATGACCTGATGATTTTCTCCTCAAACCGTCCCGGCGGCCGCGGCGGCTTCGACCTGTATTACGTCGGGGTACCAAAAAGATAAGCGCAAGCCTGCAAGACAACAAGACTTCCAGACCAGACCTTCCGACTCTCAGACTCTAGGTCTCTCAGGCGTCTAGCTGACAAATAAGCTTTTGCTGGAGTACTCCGGATCGCACGTCACATTGACATTCAGCTTTCGCAGCCCTGCCTCATCGCCGGGGGTGGGTATATGGGTGAGGTGCACCTCGCATCCGCGAAGCAGCGTCAGCTGCTCCAGAGCTGCCTGTGCAGCAGGATTGAAGAGTGCGCTTATCCCCAGAATTATCAGCGTCTCCTCCACATCAAGGCTCACCTCCTTGCCGTTGAGGATATCCTTCTTCAGGTAGGTGACCGAGTCAATCAGGGTTTTGGGCAGCAGAAGCAGACTGTCTGGCAAACCTGCCATATGCTTCGTGGCATTGAGTATGAGGCTTGATGCTGAATGCATCAGCGATGAGTTCTTCCCGGTGATGATCGTCCCGTTGCCGAGCTCTATTGCAGCGCCGCTGAAAATACCTGCATTGCCCTTGCCACCCTTCTCTGCCTCTGCGGCCGCCTTCCTGGCCGGCAGCACAACCCGCCTGTCCTCCGGCTTTGCCTTCACCTTGCCCATGATCTTTCCGGCATGCTCAAGTATCTCCTTGTCGGCCAGCCCGAGGGCATACTCCACGGCACACCTGAAATACCTGCGAATGATCTCCTGGTGAGCAGCTTCCTGTATGACATCATCATTGACAATACCAGCGCTGGCGCGGTTGACACCCATATCTGTGGGCGACTGGTACATTGATTCACCGCCGGTGATTTTTTCGAGGATTCTCTTGAGCAGGTGAAAAGCTTCTATATCCCTGTTGTAGTTCACCACGTTCTTTCCATACCGTTTGAGGTGATAGCTGTCAACCAGCACCTCGTCCTTCAGATCGAGGGTGGCTGCCTCATAGGCTATATTCACCTTATGATCAATGGCCAGGTCCCATATGGGGAAGGTCTCGAACTTGGCATAGCCGGCCTTGACACCGCGCCGGTACTCATGGTAGAGGTTGCACAGGCAGGTGGCCAGCTTCCCGCTTCCCGGCCCGGGGCCGGTCACAACAACAATCGGATTGGTGGTTTTAATGTATTCGTTGGCACCGTATCCCTCGTCACTGACGATCAGGTCCACATCTGTGGGATAGCCCTTTGTGGGGGAATGGGTATACACCTTTACCCCCCTGTGTTCAAGTTTGTTCCTGAAAGCTTTTGCCGGATGCTGTCCTGTGTACCGGGTTATTACTACCGCCGTCACCTCTATACCCCACTCCCTGAAATCATCTATTGTCTTGAGCGCATCCACATCATAGGTTATCCCGAAATCGGCCCGAACCTTCTTCCTCTCGATGTCGCCGGCATGGATACATAGGATGACGTCGATCTTGTCCTTGAGCATCTGGAGGAGACGCATCTTGACGTTCGGGTCGAAGCCCGGAAGGACCCTCGCTGCATGGTAATCATAAAGCAACTTGCCCCCGAACTCAAGGTACAGCTTGTTGTTGAATCTCTCTACCCTCTCAAGGATTGATGCGGTTTGCTCGGTGAGATACTTCTCATTGTCAAACCCGGTGTAATGTGAATCAGTCATTTAAATCTTCCCCTGGTATTTTCCGACATCGATCAGGATCAGATTTCAATATTAAAACAAATTTTCTTTTAACCGGGGTTTGCAGAGGTTATTATTGAAATATTGATGCAACTGTCTCATCAGTCTGTCAGCAGACGAGTTTATTTCCCCGGAAGAGCACTTTCCTCAACATGGCCGTTGGTGTAGAGGAGATGGATAAAATCGCCGCCGGCACCTTCATTGAGGTCCTGAAACGTGCTGGTACCGTGCTGTACCAGGCCATGCCATGTAAAGGCCGACGAGGTGCCCATACTGTAATAGTAGTAAGTCCGGTTCCAGATGGCCAGGCCTGTGACAATCGGATCGGAATAAAGAACCCGTTTTCGGTATGCTAGATAGATGAGATCTCCCCCGGAGCCCTTGTTCAGATCAACGTTTATCATTGTGAATCCGGTTCCCAGGTCAGACAGTTTCTCTCCGTCAGAGGTATCAACCGTGCCAACCGCCGACACGGGTGTTATAGTATCATTTTCCAGACCTGGCAGGTAATATATCCATAATGTGGCTCCTCCGGCCCCGTCATTGAGATCGTAAGGAAGCTTGTAGTAATCACGGTTATTCACCTTGTAAGGGTTGGGCGGAACAGGACTGTCCACTACAATCAGGTCAAGAATGCAGAATCTCGGGGTAGGGTAGACCTCGATCTCCCTGTCAGTTGCCCATGTGGCAAAACTGTTTTTCAGCTCAGTCTTCCTTGCCTCATCGTCACAGAACTCCCAGACAGGTATCAGTCCGTTCTGAGTATAGTTGCAAAACACCAGTTTGTTGGGGATGCTGTTAAGCCATGCATCATAGTCATTCTTGCTGATTATGTTGTGTCCCAGCTGGCTGTCACCTCCATAAACCTCAAGGTGCTGTTCCATGTTTGAGGCAAAATTGTCAAATTCCTGCTGTGTGATCACAGAGGTATTCAGGGTACCTGAACCAAAGCCTTTTGAGAAGCTCGCTTCAGCATATACCCCTACGCTTACTCCTTCCTTAACGTCGCGCGTGCGGCCCGAGACACTGTAGTCAGACCTGGCGCCCACAACTACCCCTGTAAGACAGTGGGTACCGTAGAGGCTGAAGATTGTTGATGGCGGTACTGACGGGTCATTGAGCTTGCTCTTCGCCTGTGCGGTCAGGTACGGTTTAAGATCCGAAGCGTCCCAGTCTGTAGGCAGCCTGAGCTGGTACTTATTGATAAGGATATGGTACGTTGCAAATGAATATGAATCATATGTATACCGCTCTTTGGAAAAATTGGTTTCAATTGAGCCGCTGAAGAACATATAGCTACCCTGGAGCCCCACCGAGGCGCTCAGGGAACTGGAATAGGTGCTGATGCTTGTCCCTGAGGTTTTCAGGAAGGTGCTGTTCTCCAGGTCTTTCATCTCCACAAGCCCGTCAGCATTCATTTTACTGTAATCGAGGATATGTTCCCTTACTTTCGCCTCATCAGCGAAGTTGTCAAAGACATCATACCCTGCCCCAAGGTCCTTAAAGCCGTCAATGGTCTCAGGGTCATCGAATGGATCAAACGGGCCGGGGAGCTTGTTGCATGCTGTTGACAAGGCTATCAGGACGAGGGCTGTGATAATCGGCCGAACAGAGTTATGGCGGCAATCTGGCGGATTAAGTTTCCGGATGAGTGTTTTCATGGCAGGCAGATTAGGGTTTGAAACAGAAGTCGTTAAACCAAAGTTAGACTATTGGGACATGCAAGTCAAGTTTTTCTGACCCTGTACCCCGCTTCCGTTATCAGGAAGACTATGACTTATATCGGAAGGAGATTGCCATAAAGGCGAATTACCTTACCGGGAGGAAGAAGTAATTTTTTACCTTATCTGCCGTCCAGCCAGTGGATGATATTGAGGAGCAGCCGGTAATTGTTGCGGGCGAAGGGGGAGTTCATGCCGGCAGGGTACTGCTGCGGGCCGGCAAGCTGGGCTGTGAACATCGCAGCCTCGCCTGACATCATCACCCTCCCTTTGCCGTACTCCTTGTACGCCAGCTGTGACCACCCCCTGATTGGTTTGAAGACCGTCTGTTCATTGAAGACCCATGCCGTGTCGGAGAGGAGCAGGAGATATTTTTCGTTGAAAGTCAGTACCGGCTGAGCATCAGCAGGGATGGTGAACGCCTGCCCTGTAAATGAATAAATACTGTCAATTTTCTCAGATGCGCTCCGGCCACCTGTCACCACATTTTCCATAAGGGTTCCGTCATTTCTGCAAAACATTGCAGGCCCTGTCCGGGCAGTGTCAACCGCGAAACCGTCGGTAAAGCCAAATCCGAATGCTGCTGCCATCTCTGCAGCGGCGCCGCCCATAGGCATATGATCTGCTATCAGGAAGAGCGAGCCACCCCCTTCAACCCATTTCCTGACAGTCTCAATCTCTCCGGGGGTGAATGCTGAATATACCGGTTTGTACCAGTTCTCTACATTGGCCGGGTTAAGAGCGTTGGAGATGACCAGTATGCGGCATTTCCCGAGCTTCTTCATCTCGAATGGCCCGCTATACCCTTTTGTCCGGTACCCGTCACGCTCAAGCAGTTTTGCGAAGGGAAGGTAACGGTCGCCCTTTGTGTGAAAGTTAAAATGCCCCTCGTCTATATAAACCAGGGGTCCCTTCCCGGAGGCATAGGCCGGATTCTCAATCAGCGGTGCAAACCCGGTGTCAGCCTCCTGCTGCCCTCTGGCCGTCAGCACAGGCAGCATAAAGGTCATAATAAAACAAAACATTCTTTTCATGGCACTGGTATTTATACTCCTCCCGGCGCGTATTCTCCCGCGCTGAAGTATTATTGTTTCAATGATATCACTCAACAGGAGGGAGGAAGAGCGCATTGAAGAGAAGCTTGTACGCTCCCTGTGTTGAGGCCCTGAACTGAGGGTTAAAAGAGTAAAGCACAACCTGTCCCTTTCCTTTTCTGACCCACAGCATTGCCGGCTGGCCGGCCAGCAGCTCCTCCTTCTCACAGTAACCGCTCATAAGGATATTCTTTTCAGGAAAGTGCCCTATGACCCTGCGGTCCATATCAAACCGGGGCACTGAAGTGGTAAACAAAGGATTGCCCCTGTAGAATACTCCTGCTGAAGAAGGCATTCCCCAGGTCAGCGGGTGATCTTCCCTGAGCTCCAGACGTACCAGTGAGCCGGGAATGTTCAATCCATCCCGTCTTGCCTGGTCTCCCCTGTTGGAGAAAGGCAGGGTGAATTCCTCCGTGTTGTCATTGACGGTTATCTCAAGCAGGCCGGTGAAGAGATCGGTCGATTGCCCCCATGATATAGCCGTGCCGCCGTTGTTAATGAAGAGCAGCAGTTTCTCCAGCCCCTTTTTACCCATCCCTTTCTGGTAGTCAGGGTGGTAATTGCTCTGGTAGGCTCCTCCATCGCTTCCCGGTTTGCCGCTAATCAGGAGGTTCTTCTGGGTTCCCGGGAAGATGATTATGTCAAATCTGTCTTCAATACCGGCCGCCTCAAATTCATCAGGACGCATTACAGTGTATGGAATATGATAAGTATCAAAGAGGTATCGGGTCCACCCGGCATCCATGTCACTGAAATATGTTTCAACCAGTGCTATACGGGGTATTTTTATTTCAGTTGCCGGGATTGACCCTGTCCTGCCTGCATAGACAGGTTCGGTACACGCTTCCCTTGCTATTGCGTCAAGTGCTGACTGGTCACCTTCACTTATTACAAAGCTCCCCTTGCCAAATGTCTTTCCGTCTATGGTAATCTCACTATTAAGGCGTCCGACCTTCATCCCCTTCGCGGCTGCCATGAATGCTGCCATAAAGCTGCCGTTGCTGGTTGCCGGGAAGAGGGCCGGCAGGCGGTAACTTCCCTGTACAGGGGCATAATCCTGTTCATACACTTTGATTTTGTTTTCAAATGAGAGATCACGCTTTGTAATCTCATATGAGGTCAGACCCCTGTGAAGAGGCAGCGACCAGCTTGTCACATCATATGGCCTTATTATCTCTCCACCCGGGGAATAATGTCTTACCGGAAATTCCTGCTTTTCCATAACCTCCTTGACAAATGCCCTGAAAGGCTGGGCAAGAGGATATACAAAATCCCCTGCTTTCAGGTTTATGCCGTCAAGGGTATGGTCTGCGGTCAGACGGTATCCATTTACACCGTGTTCCCTCATAAGGTTCACGAAGCGTACAAGCTCACTCTGATCTGCCTGTGCGGCAGGAACAACGTAATAATAGGGCGGCTCATTCTGGCCTCTTGCAACCTCCCTGCGGCAGATCTCATTCCTGAACTTCAGTATCTCCTGCCTGTGCAGCGAGGCAGTCCTGATAACCGAAAGCGTTGATTCAATTTCCAGCCTTACGATGTCACCCAGCCTCCACCAGCCGCCCGGCCAGGGTCCAGCCTTACGATGTCACCCAGCCTCCACCAGCCGCCCGGCCAGGGCACCGGGAAATTGATTGACTTGTCATATTCGGAAAGACCCTTCCCGCTTGCCTGGAGCTCATTCGGCTCAATATAGACCGGTGAGGCTTCGCGCACGCTGGCCGCCTCGGTAAGCATCCCGATGACGTTTTTCCAGATACAAGTCTCTGTGGAGCCTGGCCAGTACATATCAAAGATGGTTTTCTGCCCGACGCCGGTCAGCCCGGCACCTGTAAGATCACGAAGCATATTTGTGCCAAAGACACCGGTC
>JALONR010000038.1 GCA_025454815.1 Bacteroidales bacterium
CCGTTCAGAGCCCGGCTACTGTTTTACCTGCCGGCCCGGCCATCACACTCCGAAACAGGTTCCCATCTCCATCGCCTGGGTGACCATCGGGTCATCCCTTTCTACAAGTTTGGTTTTCCCGCCCACCTCGGAGAGTTTCACTGACGCTATGGTGCCGTTGCGTTGCGCCACCATCCTGCCGAACTCGCGTCTGGCTATCAGGTTGGCAGCGGCTGCGCCGAACCTTGAGGCCAGGACCCTGTCCATCGGAGAGGGTGATCCGCCTCTCTGTATATAACCAAGAACCGTCTCTCTTGTTTCCAGGCCGGTCTCTTCTTCGATCCTCCTTGCGAGGTATCTTGCAGGGGAGTCTTCCCCTTCAGGTATCGCAATGCCTTCAGCCACAACAACTATGGAGTATGGCTTGTTGTTGTCAGCCCTTTTCCGGAGATAGTCCATCACCACCTTTTCATTGTGGGGGATTTCAGGAATGAGTATCACGTCCCCTCCGCCTGCCATTCCGGAATAGAGAGCCAGCCAGCCTGCATTGTGGCCCATGATCTCAATAACCATGATTCTCTTGTGTGAGTTTGCCGTTGAGTGCAGCCTGTCAATGGCTTCTGTTGCTATATTCACCGCCGAGTCGAACCCGAAGGTCATGTCAGTTCCCCAGATGTCATTGTCAATGGTTTTGGGAACGCCCACCACATTCAGCCCGGCCTCTGACAACATGTTGGCGGTTTTCATCGTGCCGTTACCTCCTATGCATACCAGGCAGTCAAGACCCATTTGTTCATAATGTTCCCTGATCAGCAGCGGCTTGCGTGTATCGTCCTTCTTTTTACCGCTCCCCTTGAAAGGCTTCTCGCGGGAAGTTCCCAAAATGGTTCCTCCCAGGGTCAGAATACCCGAGAGATCCATTTCGGTCAGCTCCCGGTATTCCTTGTTTATCAGTCCGGCATAGCCGTCACTGATCCCTATGACCTTCATCCCGTACTTGACAATGGCCGTCTTGCCAACACCCCTGATGGCTGCGTTGATGCCCGGACAGTCGCCTCCCGCGGTCAGGATGCCAATAGTCTGAGGCCTGCTGTTTTTGTTGGATTTACCCATGATGGTAGCTTTTAATTCCTATCAAATGTACTAAAAAGAGCCGGTTTCAGCCTACCTGCAGTTATTCGTTTTCAGCCTCCAAAGTTAATCCGGCAAGAGAGATGAGAAACAGGGAAATCATTACATTTATGTAACTTTAACAGGCACCAATATTACGTTTATGGCTCCTAAAAACAGGTCAGAGACAAAGGATATAAAGGCAACCATCGCAGGTTACTTCTCGGAATCCCTCGGGCTGCTTGCCGCACAGCCGCTTCCGGATGATGAAGCCATTCATGATGTCAGGGTACTGATGAAGAAACATCGCGCCGTGGTAAAACTTGTCAGGCCTCTGCTCGATGAGGCTGTCTACAGCAGGGAGTACATTGCCGCAAGAGAGACCGGCCGCCTCCTTGCATCATGGCGGGAAGATGCAGTTCTGCGCAAGACAGTCAGGTCACTGAAAAAGGATAATCCTGAACTGTTCGTCAGACTCCGTGACAACGAGAAGATACAGAGCCTGTTGCGTAAACCTTATGCCACATGGGATGAAGCCGGGATAAGGGTGAAGACAGTAAGTGAGGTTTCTGACCGCCTCAGGAAAGCACAGTACAGGCTTCGCTTCATCCCGCTGCACGAACCTGACATGAAGCAGTTACTCGGGGAGCTGGAAGAGAGCCACAGGGTGGCTGCAGGGGCATACCTCGAATGCCGGAACAAACCCGGACACCAGAGGCTTCATGAGTTCAGGAAAAAGGCGAAGACATTCATGTACCAGGCCGCCTTCTTCAGACACCTTGCCCCGGCCACGGTGAAACAGCTTGAGAAAAGACTTAACACCTTGACACAGAATCTCGGCAGATACAATGACCTTGCACAGATTTTGATCCTGACAGGGTACCGTTTCCGGGACGCAGGCAACACCGATGTCGATGATGAACTCGCAATTGTTATAAAAGACAGGCAGGATAAGTATCTGTTGAAAGTCTGGCCTCTGGCCTACAGGATTTTTGCCCCGGGAAGAAAACTGCAGGATATACTCGGGATTTCTTTCTAGTGCGATCCCGTTTTGTTGTTGTCATCAAGCCCACTGACCAGCGCCATAAGCTGCATCCTGTTCCTCACGTTGGTCTTCATGTAGATCCGGGAGGTATGGTCTTTAACTGTCTGCAGGCTTATGAAAAGCCTGTCAGCTATCTCCTGGTTACTGAGGCCGTTGCATATCTCCCTGATGATCTCAGCTTCCCTTGGGGAGATCTCATTGTTCCTGATAAAGTCTTCCATTCCGCGGGGCAGGGGCAACGGTTCAGCCTTTTTTACCGGTTTAAGGTCGGTTTTATAGCTCAGATAGAGGGAAATCATTGTTATCGCTGAGAAAAGGAGAAAGGTGAAGACCAGTGCCATCCAGGCAGAGTGCGGTATAAGGAGCAGGGCCAGTGTCTGAGCAGCTGCACCTCCCGGGATCAGCATGGCAAGAATGAACCGGTCACCTGAGCCAGGGGAGGAGGAATCTCCCTTCAGCATTACAAATGAGGCAACCAGTGAATAGAGAAGAGCCGCAGCAACATAATAGTACCTGAACAAGGGAAGGGCATCATCGAATTCCATCTCTCTTATGGCAAGTCCGAGTGCCGCAATCACCCCAATGTTGACGATCAGAAACAGAGGCGTGAAGAACCTGCCCAGTCTCATCCCCGAAGCTTCAGCCGCAAACCTGATAAGCATCATCCACCCGAAGACAAGGAATGGCAGCCCAAGCAGGAGTGAAATGACTGAGATGGTTGAATAAAGTGCCGGGTCAAGCCTGTTCCCTGCCAGGGCCACGATGATGAACTGCCCCCAGATCCCGTAAAATCCAAAGGCTGATATGAAGAGATTATGATAGAAAAGTGACCTGAGGAAGGGAAGCGGGTACTCTTCCAGCATCCTTGTCACCAGGAGAATGCTTCCGGCAGCCATCGCCGCAGAGAACACAAAAATGACCAGGCTTATGAGCTCCATTTACAGTTACTGATCTAATCTGTTGATATACAGACCCTACTTAGGTAGTGGCAGTCATACTTAAGTAGTGTTTTCAAAAATCACTACTAAGGTATGAATTCCATCATTAGCCTTAATAATAGATTTGCTTCAACAAACGATTTTTTTCAGATCAGTATAAACAGTAAAAAGCAAAAAGAAAATGGAAGCAAAAAGCATTTACAGGTACGTACCATCCTTCAGCGGCGCCTACGGGACCGGATGGAAGGCCATGGCAGACAATTTTCTCAGGTTACTTCTTGTGGTCCTGGTACTGGCAGTGATCACGACACCAATGATGGGTCCGCAGGCGAAGTTTGAATTCGATGCGAGTGACTTCAGAAACATCCCGTTTGATATGGACGACTTCTTCAAGTTCGGCGCATTCGGACTGGCCGCAGCATTCATGGGACTTATTGCCCTGCTTTATTATTTTCTGCTCCTGCCGGTCTTCAAGTTCGGTGCAAAGATGATGTTCGTTCAGGCTGCACGCCAGGTCACACCTGATTTCGACATGCTGATCAGCGGATTTCGCAGGAACTACCTTAATATAGTGCTTGCCAATCTCCTGCTGACCGCACTTATCGGAATCGGTATCGTATTCCTGCTCGTGCCGGGTATCATCCTTGCGTGCAGGCTGGCATTCACACCTTACCTGGTGATGGACAGAAACCTTGACCCCATCAAAGCGGCCGAGGAGAGCTGGAGGCTTACCCGCGGGCACGGATGGACAATTTTCCTCATGGGATTTATCAGTTTCTTCATCTACATCGCCGGGTTCATATGCTTCTTTATAGGTGTGCTGGTATCAGACATGTGGGTCAAGAGCTCTTTTGCAGCGCTATACCACTCAGTGCTGATTGAAAAGGGTCTCTGGCAGGTTGAGGCAGTACCCGCAGCCGACACAGAGGCACCCGGTGAAAGTGCCGCAACAGAAGCATAATAGAAGGGGTATCCATTTATTTGAACTTCATAACCTTCAGAGAGGGGACCGGCATCATATCGGTCTCCTCTTTTTCTTTGCACTGCCCGGGCCGGGAACAGATTTTCCCAAATAATTCCAGGATGCCGGGTTCAGTCAATGATTCTGCTTTTTCCCGGTTGCCGGACCCGGGTAGTCTGTTACAGTTTTGTCAGTTTCGCAAAGCGAAGCAGAAGTTTCTTCGTTCCTGCCGTTTTGAAGTCAATGAGAGCCGTTGTATTGGGTGATTCTCCTTCGACGGAGACCACATAACCATGACTCTGTCCGCCAGCATGATTGCGACTGTGACCGGTGTCCCGGCCCTGGCCGGTAGCGGCGCCAATGCCATTCCCCTGTCCCGTATCCCGGCCAGGGCCATGCCCGGTGCCGGCACCTTCCTTTACCTGCTCCCTTGCGTCGCGCAGCCTCACCATCCTTGCCGGGGGTTTGAAGTGCCGTGGCTGGTCAGTGACTTCCAGGTTATCTCCCCAATAAACCTGCTTGGCGAGCTTCGCTCAAGCGTACCCCACTTGTACCTGTTGAGGGCATAGCTCAGTGTCACCCGGCGGCATGCCCTCGTGATCGCCACATAAAAGAGGCGGCGCTCCTCCTCCAGCTCGCGCGGATTGAAGAGGTTCATGGCAGAAGGGAAGAGATTCTCTTCAAGGCCGACAATGTATACATACTTAAATTCCAGTCCTTTGGCCGAGTGGATGGTCATCAGCGTTACCTTGTCACGGTCTTCAGGCTTCTCCATGTCCTGATCGGTGAGCAATGATACCGACTGTAGCCAGGTTGCTATATCAGCCGGGTCACCGTTGGTGACGGCACCCTCCGTGAACTCCTTGATACCGTTAAGCAGTTCCTGCACGTTCTCCAGCCTGTCTATCTCTTCAGGCACCTGCCCCTGCTTCAGCTCTGTGATGATGCCGCTGGCGGTGGCCATGCCGAAAGCTATATCATATGCGGTTGCTGTCTCAGCCACCGCCATTACCGGTAGCAACAGGTTAATGAAATGGCTGACTTTTGTCCGCAGGGCTGGAGCAAGGTACTTCGCGCTGAGATCAGGAGAGCTTATTATTGACCATATGCTCACATCAAGAGTCCTGGCCAGCTCCATCAGCTTCTGCACCGAGGTGTCGCCGATGCCTCTGCGGGGGTAATTTATGATTCGCCTCAATGCCTCCTCATCATCAGGATTGACAATCAGCCTGAGGTAGGCTATCAGGTCACGAATCTCCTTCCGCTCATAGAATGACTGCCCGCCATAGATCTTGTAGGGGATGTTGCGCTTCCGGAGCATCTCCTCGAAAATACGTGACTGGGCATTGGTGCGGTAAAGTATGGCAAAATCCTTCCAGTCAAGCCGCTCACGCATCCTGGTGTCGAGGATGTCTGATGCGATGAGGATCCCCTCTTCGCTGTCAATGGTGGTCTGCACCACCCTGATCTTCTCGCCCTCCTCATTCTTCGAGAAAATTGTTTTTCTTATCTGCCCGGCATTCTTCTCTATCACGCTGTTGGCAGCATTCACAATGGTCTGTGTTGACCGGTAGTTCTGTTCGAGCTTGAAGAGCCTGTAATCGGGGTAGTCATTCCTGAAATTGAGAATGTTCTCAATCCGTGCCCCGCGGAATGAATAGATACTCTGGGCATCATCACCCACAACACACAGGTTCCTGTGATTCTCCGACAGCTTGTGAACAATGATATATTGAGAGTAATTGGTGTCCTGGTACTCGTCAACAAGGACATAGTCAAAACGGTTCCGGTATTCCTCCAGCACTGCAGGGAAATCACGGAAGAGGATATTGATGTTCAGCAGCAGGTCATCAAAATCCATCGCATTGGCCTTGAAACACCTGGCTGCATAGTGTTTGTATATGGTTGCAGTTTCGGGTATCCGCGATGCCTTGTCTGATTCGGTGATCTGCGGTACCGAACCGTACTGCTGGGCGGTGATGAGGTTGTTCTTCGCGTGTGATATGCGTCCGGCTATTGATGCCGGCTTATATACCGAATCATCGAGGTTCATCTCCCTGATGATGGTCCGTATCAGGCTCCGTGTGTTGTCCGTGTCGTATATGGTAAAGTTGCTTTTGTATCCCAGGTGGTGTCCGTCATAGCGGAGGAACTTCGCGAATATTGAATGGAAAGTGCCCATCCACAGGTAGCGTGACACATCCGGGCCTGCGATGCGGTTGATCCGTTCCTTCATCTCACCTGCTGCCTTGTTGGTGAAGGTCAGGGCCAGGATACGGTGAGCGGGAACACCCTGCTGCAACAGATGGGCTATCCGGTATGTCAGAACCCTGGTCTTTCCTGACCCCGCCCCCGCTATGACCAGGGCAGGACCATCCGTGTTGACAACGGCCTCCTGCTGCGCCCCGTTAAGCTCTTTCAGATAGTCGCGAAACATGAATGAGAATGCAGAATTTAATCCCCCAAAGAACGGCATTTTTTATTAGGTTTGCATATCATTTATGTGACTTAATCCGTTAATCAGGTGTGTCAAGATACCTTGCCCTCATAATCATCATGTTGCCACTGGCAGTGCAGGCGCAGATAACTGCACCGGGCAGCCGCACCGTACGTTATACCACCTATCCGGCAACTCCCAGGACTGACCCGGTATTCATTTTCTGTACCACCGGTGCAGGTGACACAGGCACCCTTTCAGCCTCCAGCCCGGGAGGAACGGCTCCTTTCACGTTTACATGGACGAGATATAATGAGACCGGGGGCGGATTCACCATACCCGTCCAAACAGAGACGGCAACCACCTCTACGGTCACGGGCCTCCAGGAGGGTGGTTACAGGGTCAGCATCACCGATGGCGGCGGGTACAGCACCGAACTCTACGCATGGGTGAACCTTGACCGGCCGGTGTCACAGGCGGCCCTGCTCTACCAGGCTTGCGATATCGTGGCCCTTGACGGTACTGCAGCACCTGACCACTTCACATACTATGACCCGCTTACAAACGCCTCACGCAGGCTCCCCAACGGGGTTAGACACCTGTGGTCATCAACACCGGCATCAGCAATACCTTTTCCCGACCTGGAGATTGACCCGATAACCTACTCTCCACCTCTGGAAGATGTGAGATACAGCCTCCAGGTCACAGACAGCTTCGGGTGCTCCGCAACCTCCTCATTCGACTATGAATCAATCCACGTCAAGGCTGAATTTACCGCTGAACCAACAGAGGGTGAGGCACCCCTGGAAATCAGTTTCACTGACAATTCGGTAAGGGCCTCAAAATACCTCTGGAGATTCGGTGACGATTCAGTATCCATACTGCCTGATCCCGGAACACATACTTATTATATTCCCGGCGAGTACACGATCTCGCTTGTCATAGAGAGTGAACTTACCTGCCGCGACTCCGTATCCGTGAAGATCAAAGTGTTGCCCTCCGCGCTCCAGATTCCCAACGTATTCACCCCAAATGAGGACGGCCTCAATGATTTCTTTGTCCCTGACAAGAAATCGATCCGTTACCTCAACCTGCAGGTCTTCTCCAAGACAGGCAACAGGGTCTATCACTACGAGGGTAACGGTGAGGAGCTGCAGGACTGGCAGGGGTGGGACGGCCGTATCAACAACTCGGAACGGAGGGCAGCCCCGGGCGCATACGTCTATATCCTTCGTGCAGAGGGATATGACGATGTGGAATACAAAAGCCGCGAGTTCCGGGGAACAGTCTACCTGTACAGGTAGAAGTTGAGATTTGCGATTTACGGGTTCCGATTCCCATTTTCGTTTGCCAATTTACGATTGCCAATTTCTGGTTCCGATTGTGATTGCCGATATCCGGTCTGCGATTGACATCCAAAATCTCACATCGCAAACCGGCAATTGCAAATTCCAATTGCCCCTGCCGTTCACCGGTCATTTACCGTCACTCATCGGAATATTACAATTATTTATCAGAAAAAACTTTGAAAACTCCAAAAGTTTTCTGAATATTGCAGCCGATTTCCGGAAGAATAAGGAACCAGATGGAAGAATATGATGCAAGAATCATAGCAGGCGCTGCCGAGCTTTTCCGTGTCTACGGCATTAAGGCCGTGACGATGGATGACATTGCAAATCATCTCGGGATTTCAAAGAGAAGCATTTACGAGAGATTCGTTGACAAGGACACACTTCTGTTTGCGGTAATGGATTCAATGATAGCCCGCCAGAGGGAAATGGTCGAGAGGATCCTTGAGAGCTCTCCGGACGTAATTTCGGCGGTATTTTCTATTATCCGCATGGGGAGGGATCATGCTTCAACAATGAGTCCCCTGATTGGATCTGATCTTAAAAAATACCACAGCGGCGTACTGAAGCGCCTTAAGGATAAATGTGAGAATCCTGATCATGAAGCGGCAAAGAAGATACTTAACAAAGGCATCAGCCAGGGCATTTTCAGGGAGAATATAGATGTTGAGATCATAGGGAGAGCCTTCCAGGGAATTTCTTCACTTGCAGGTGATGAGGAACTGTTTCCCAGGGAGATCTTTTTACAGAGAGACATCATGCGAAATATCATGGTGAATTTCATGCGTGGTATTTCTACTGAAAAAGGGATTAAGCTGATTGATTCCATGGAAAATGAAATTTGATTTTGATTACGGAACAGAAAAAAAATAAATATGAAAAGAAGATTAATTGCTATTATTTTGGTTCTTGCCACTTCGGCCCTCAGCAGTCTGAGTGCGCAGGATAATCCTCAGTCTCTCTCTCTCTCAGTTGACCAGGCGGTTGAATATGCGCTTGATCACAACCGGAGCGTGGCAGCTGCAAGGTATGAAATGCTGGCCTCTGAAAAGGGGGTATGGGAGGCTATTGCCCAGGGTCTTCCGTCTATTGACGGTAATGCCTCCCTGAGCTATAACCTGGCAATCATGACCAGGATCATCAATTTCGGGGGGACACCCACTCCCTTCAAATTCGGGACAGAATATGATGCCGGGATTGGCGTTTCAGCCTCCGCAGTAGTTTTCAATGCCCCGTGGCTTGTAGGCGTACAGACAGCAAAGATGGCTGCCACCCTTGCCAGGCAGGGGCTGACGCAGACAACCCTTGACACAAAGGAAAACATCAGGAATGTCTATTACCTCATCCTTACACTGAAGGAGTCAATTAAGGTGTTAGATTCAAACCTTGAGAACCTCAGCATCATACTGGCGTCAACCAGGGCTATGTACAGCGTCGGGATGGCAGAAGCAACCGATGTCGACCAGATGCAGTCAACCGCTACCATGCTTGAAAACTCAAAGTCTTCAATGCTTCGTTCCATAGAGGTTAACTACAATATGTTAAGGTTTCTTCTCGGTGTTCCTGCCAGTACTGAGATCAACCTCACTGACAACCTTGATGACATTACCGCTGCCATAGATGTTGATGCTCTCCTGGCAGGCGAGTTCAGACTTGAAGAAAATATCAATTTTCAGCTCATTGAGAGTCAGCTTGCGATGTCTGAACTGGCCCTCAAGGGAGCAAAGGCAAGCACTCTGCCCAACCTCGTTGGATCAATCTATTACACCAGGAACGGGATGGGTGATGAGCTGATGCATATGCAATACTTTCCTTCCTCGGCGGTAGCTGTCCAGCTTCAGATACCCATTTTTGCATCCGGGCTCAGGAGTGCCAAAATCAGCAAGGCCAAAATAAACCTTGAAAAGAGTCTCAACACCAGGTCAATGGTCTCAGAGCAGCTCCTGATGCAGGAGAGGCAGCTGAGGTACAACCTCATCAGTGCCAATGAGCAGTACAAGAGCCAGAGGGCAAACATTGAGATTGCAGGCCGCGTTATGAAGAGTTTTGAAAACAAGTATAATCAGGGTATGGCTTCCAGCCTTGACATGACCCAGGCCAACAACAATTACCTGACAGCACAGAACAACTATATCCAGGCTTTGATGAGCCTGTTGCAGACAAAAGTTGCCTTTGACAAACTGATGAATAAACTTTAACAGCTAACAACAATAAAAGAGAATAAGATGAACCGCACTATTTTTTCACTGATCCTTGCCGGAGGCATTCTGCTTGCATCATGTGCCCCGAAGGAGAAACAGCAGGCCGGCGCTGCTGCCGGAGCTGCCGATTCGGTTGCAGCAATACCTGTTAAGGTAATGCCTGTCAGTAAGACTACAATTGCACGCACAATTGACTATACTTCAACAATACTCGCATACGAAGAGGTTAACCTGGCTCCCTCGACACCCGGAAGAGTGGATAAAATCTATGTGGAGGTTGGTGACAGGGTACAGAAGGGGCAGAATCTCTTCCTGATGGACCGCACCCAGTACTATGCCAACAAGATACAGCTGACCAATCTGGAGAAGGACCTGGCCAGGATTGATACCCTTTTCAAGCTGGGAAGTGTCACGGAGCAGCTCTATGACCAGACAACTGCCCAATACGAGGTAATGAAGACCAATGTCGAATTCATGGAGGAGAACACACTCCTTGAGGCGCCCTTTGACGGGATCATCACCGGCAAGTACCTGGAGGATGGAGAACTCTACTCAGGCGCACCCGGGATGTCAGGCAAGGCTGCTGTGGTAACCCTCATGCAGATCAACCCCGTTAAGATCATTGTCAGCATCTCTGAGCAGTATTTCCCGCTTATCAGGAACGGGATGAAGGTAAGGGTGACAGCAGATGTCTATCCTGACAAAAGCTTTGAAGGAATGATCTTCAGGGTTCATCCGACCATTGATGCCATGTCACGCACCTTCCGTGCGGAGATCCGCATCAGCAACGGCAGCGAGTTCCTCCGTCCGGGTATGTTTGCGAGGGCATTCATCGATATGGGGGAAGTCGAAGCTGTTGTTATTCCTGCCAGCACTGTTATGCTGCAGGAAGGAACAAATGAAAGGTACGTTTTTGTAGTAGAAAACGGCCTGGCTGTAAGGAAGCCTGTTATTCTCGGACAGAGGTTTGATGACCGCCTGGAGATTGCCGGTGGTGATCTTAAAGTGGGCGACAGACTTGTGACTGAAGGCCAGGCCCGCCTGAACAACGGCCAGCAGGTAGAGATTAAGGACTGATGACTAACAACTGACAATCACAGATTATGAGTATATATGCCAGTGCAGTAAAGAAGCCCGTAACCACCATACTGATCTTCGTCATTACCATGGTTTTGGGGCTTTATTCCCTGACGCAGCTGCCAATCGACCTCTATCCTGAGATCGAGCTCCCCTTCCTTTCGGTATACACAAGTTACCCGGGAGCCAGCGCGGCGGATATTGAAACGAACATAACACGTCCCCTCGAGGACGCCCTTAACTCTGTCTCAGGGTTAAAGGAGATAACATCCAGGTCAAGTGACAACGTATCGGTCATATTCATGGAGTTTGAATATGAGACAAACCTTGATGAAGCCTCCAACGATGTCAGGAGTTCTCTCTCCTTCATACTTAACTTCCTGCCTGAAGATGCCGAGGATCCGACCATTTTCAAGTTCAACTCGAGCATGATGCCTATTATTTTCTATGCTATCACAGCCCAGGAGAGCTACAGGGGACTTGAAAAAATCCTTGATGAAAAAATAGTCAACCCGCTTAACCGTATTGACGGTGTTGGTAACGTCGGACTCTCCGGTGTTCCCGGCAGGGAAATATACGTTGAGGTTGACCCCCGGCGAATGGAAGCATACAACCTTACCATAGAGCAGATAGGCAACGTCCTCAGGGCCGAGAACATGAACATGCCTGCCGGTTTCCTTGAAATGGGAAAAGTTGATTACCCCATCAGGATTCAGGGTGAGTTCGCCGAGAGTGATCTGATTGCAAACGTTATTGTCGGTAACTACAACGGCACAAATATTTTCCTCAGGGATGTGGCCACAGTAAATGACACCATCAGGGAGACAAAACTGGTTGCCAAGATTGAGGGAAAGCGGGGGATGACCCTTTTTGTACAGAAAATGTCAGGCGCCAACTCGGTAGAGATATGCCGCGAGGTAGACAGGGAGATACAGAAGCTTCAGAAGGACCTTCCCCCTGACATCCGGATTGAGAAGATATTTGATACCTCAGAGTTCATCCAGGGTTCAATCAACAACCTGACAGAGACCCTGATGTATGCAGGGCTATTCGTGGTGCTGGTTGTTCTGTTCTTCCTGGGAAGATGGAGGGCAACTCTGATAGTAATCCTGACGATACCCATTTCGCTGCTTGTCGCTTTTGTTTATATCTTCTTTACGGGCAGCTCCATCAACATCATATCTCTTTCGTCGCTTTCGATCGCCATCGGTATGGTGGTTGACGATGCCATCGTGGTGCTGGAAAACATCACCAAGCATATAGAGAGAGGAAGCCGCCCGCGGGAGGCGGCCATATACGCCACCAACGAAGTATGGCTGGCAGTCATCGTAACCACCCTTACAGTCGTTGCAGTATTCCTCCCGCTTACCTTTGTCAAGGGTCTCACAGGAGTTCTCTTCTCTCAGCTTGGATGGATTGTATCCATCACCATAATCATGTCAACCATAGCCGCCATCACCCTCACCCCGACACTCAGCGCAATGCTTCTCAGGCTGAGGCCGATCAGGGAGGATGCTCCCGTATGGACCTGGGATGGCTCTGTGCATAAGTTCCTCGGGTGGTTTGACAGCTTCTATGTAAAGACCCTTTCATGGGTACTGCACCACAAGAAGTTTGTGATTGCGGCTGCCCTCGTGGTCTTCATCGGCTCCATGGCCCTTTTCAAATTCATCGGAACGGAATTCATGCCTTCGGCCGATGAGTCGCAGGTAACCGCAACCGTTGAGCTTCAGACCGGAACCCGTGTGACAGAGACAGAGAAAATCGCTGACAGGATTGATTCCATAGTGATGAACCAGATACCTGAAGTAACACTGGTATCGATGACTGCCGGAACCGATGACAGCGGGGGATTCTCTTCACTCTTCGGAGAAAGCGGAACGCACGTGATTAGCTTTACATTCAAGCTTCTTGCTGTTGAAGACAGGAACAGATCATCTGAGGAGGTGGCAGAAGTGATACGGCAGATAATTGCCCCCATGCCAGAGGTGATCAATTATTCGGTTCTTTCTGAGAGCGGAGGAATGGGAGCCATGGGCGGTGGAAACACTGTTGACATTGAAATATACGGTTATGACATCAGCCAGACCAATATTCTTGCAGAACAGCTGGCAGAAAGGGTTAAGAAGATCCCCGGTGCAACAAACGTTGATATCAGCCGTGACAAATCCAAGCCTGAACTTCAGATCATCCTTGACCAGGACAAACTCCTGAGATACGGTCTTACTACAGCACAGGTTTCCGCTGCTGTACGTAACCGTGTCGACGGACTTACCGCCACGCGCCTCCGCCAGTTCGGAGATGAGTATGACGTGATAGTAAGATACAAGGAGTCGGCACGCAACTCAATCACCGAGATCGAAAATATGGGTGTGGCACTTCCCTCAGGCCAGGTGATCAGGCTGGGTGAGATAGCCACTGTGAAGGAGTACTGGTCTCCGCCCAATATTGAAAGGAAACGGAAGGAACGTGTTGTGACAGTATCGGTAACACCTTACAAAAGGGCTCTTAACCTGATTGTAGCCGATATTCAGAAGGAGCTCGGTTCCCTGACCATACCCTCCGGTGTGATGGTACAGATCTCCGGGGCTTTTGAAGACATGTCTGAATCATTCATGGATATAGGGCTGCTGATGGTGATTTCCCTGATACTGGTATACCTGGTGATGGCCTCGCAGTTCGAGTCACTGAAGATGCCGGTGATAATCATGCTTTCAATACCTTTTGCCTTCTCGGGTGTGGCAATAGCGCTCTTCCTTACAGGCACCAAGCTGAGTCTTATTGCCGCCATCGGTGCAATAATGCTGATCGGTATTGTGGTCAAGAATGCCATCGTGCTGGTAGACTTCATTAACCTTACGCGTGACCGTGGTGTGGAGCTATACCAGGCAGTGCTTGTCTCCGGCCGGTCGAGGCTGAGGCCTGTGCTTATGACTTCCATGACCACCATACTTGCCATGCTCCCGCTGGCCATAAACCCGGGTGAAGGTTCCGAACTGTGGCAGCCGATGGGCATTGCAGTGATCGGCGGGCTGGTCTTCTCAACAATCGTAACCATGGTGCTGGTACCGGTTGGTTACGTGCTCATCGCACGCCACGGCGAACGGGACAAGAAACACAAGGTGGCATTCAGGGACATGAAGTTCCTGGACGAGATAAAGGAAAACCATGAAAACGGGAAAGCATGAAGGCAGTAATGATAATTTATAACCTCGCCCTGACTGAAAAGCTGGAGTATACGCTGGAGCATTTCGGCATCAGGGGTTATACCCAGTGGGATAACGTAGAAGGAGTCGGTTCACTGACCGGCGTGCCTCACCTGGGTACCCATACCTGGCCTGAGATCAACGGTGTTACCCTCACCTTCGTGGATGAGGAAAAGGTAGCGCCGCTGCTGGAGGCGGTGAAGCGCATTGATGCCATAAACAAGGAAGTAGGCATCAGGGCATTTGTCTGGTCTATTGAACAGACTGTATGACACAGTGGCAGCCGGGAGAGTCGCTCCCGGCTTTGCCCCTGCGGGCATCCGTGACTGTCAATTGCGACTTTGCCCCTGAGCAATGAAGCGGGTGAAACCGCCCTCACATTCAGAATTCAACCAGTGACGGTGCCTCCCCGGCCGGGGCGCCGTCGCTGTCTTTTGTCATTTGCCTTTCTCGCCGGAAATAATATATTTGGCAGACATCCTAACCCTGCCAAGATGAAGAAACAAAACTGGTACAAGCTGATCTATCAGTTTGCCATCATCGGAATACTCGTTTTCATGGTATTCCGGCTCTTTATTGACAAAGCCTATACACCCGATTTTGAAGCCTACTGTCCCTTCGGCGGACTGCAGGCGCTGGGCAGCTACCTTACCATGGACTCCCTCTCGTGCTCCATGACCAGCACCCAGATAATGATGGGAGTTGCCCTCTTCATCGGCATCGTCCTCTTCTCACGCCTCTTCTGCGGTTACATATGCCCGCTGGGGACAATAGGGGAGTGGATCGGCAAACTGGGCGACAGGCTGAAGGTGAGGATAACCCTGAAAGGAGTTGCCGACAAGGCCCTGCGACTGCTCAAGTACGTTCTTCTGTTCATAACATTCTACTTTACCCTTAAATCGAGCGAGCTTTTCTGCAAGAAGTTTGATCCCTATTATGCTGCAGTAACGGGTTTCGATTCAGACGTGGAACTCTGGTGGGCACTGATTGCCATTGGTGCCCTGCTTGTCGGATCACTCTTCTTCAGGCTCTTCTGGTGCCGGTACCTCTGCCCGCTCGGCGCCCTGTCGGCCATCTTCAAGTATTCATGGTGGTTCCTGGGAGCAATGGCTGCTTACGTGATACTACTTCTCGCAGGACTCAACATACCTTATGTCTATCCACTGCTGATCATAACGGCAGGCGGATACATTCTTGAGATTGCCCGGATGAACAGGGTGCGCCCTGACCCGGTGCATATCACCAGGAATGCAGATACCTGTACTTCATGCGGAATGTGCAATGATGCCTGCCCGCAGGGGATAGATGTCCTCTCAGAAGAAAAGGTGACCCATGCTGACTGCACCCTGTGCGGCGACTGTCTCTATGCATGCCCGGAAAAGGACACACTGCAGATAAACAAAAGGAACATGAAATGGCTGCCTGCCGTGGTGCTTGGCGCACTGATTATACTTGGTATTACAGCCGGGTCACTGTTTGAGCTCCCGACAATCAGTCAGAAATGGGGAACGGAGGAGCAGCTGGCCAGCGCCGGGATGTTTGAGATGTCAGGCCTTAAGAACATAAAATGCTTCGGCAGTTCCACAGCCTTTGCCAACCAGATGAGAAGGGTTGAAGGTATTTATGGCGTATCAACATATGTTGCCACACATTCAGTCCATATTCTCTATGACACAGCAATGTATGATGAAGAAAGGATCCAGCAGCTGATGTTCGTGCCGGTGAAGCGGGTAATTGAAGAACCGTCTGCCGATGTCAACACTATTGTCTACCATACCCTTACCGTCGACAGGTTTTTTGATCCGCTTGATGCAACATACCTGCAGCACCTTCTTGACCAGAAGACAGAGGCTGTTGGTTACCAGAGCGAGTTTGCATGCCCGGTCATTGTGAGGATCTATTTCCCGGAAGGGAAGGCCCCTGACAGGGAGACACTGACAGAGGCAATCGAATCAAAGAATCTCAGGTTTACCGTCAATGAGACCGAGTTCAATGTCAAACTTCCCTATAAGGTGGTGACCCTGGAAGAAAACAGCGGAAGCATGCCCCGTCAGGATTTTGCAAGGGAGATGTTCATGCCCGTGCAGTCGTTCTTCAATGACGCTCAGAATTACACCGATGATGTTCTTAAGGGTATGAGGGTCAGGCTTGGGGATAATGCGAAGCTGAAGCAGCGGTTCAATTACCTGATCAGCCACCTGTCGAATGACAGCGGTGTTGTAGGTTTTGAGACATCGCTTGATGATGCGGGTGAGGAGATGCTTACCCTCTGGTATATTGACACCCTGACTGCCCCGGCAAGGATTTTCGGGGCTCTCAGCGCTGACAGCCTCCTGCTGCATTACGGTGACGGCAGCATCGGTACGGTTCCCAATCCGTTCCGGTTTGCACCGGCGGACACGATAACTGTGGGCGGAACTGAGTTGCCGGCGCTGTGACATGAAGCAGCATTGCCCTCCCTGGCAGCTGAGCCGGAGATTTATAGCGGCAGGTACCCTCTGCCGTGTCAGGTGAAAAAGAGAAGACGGGCCACATGGTCCGTCTTCTCTTTTAAATATGTAAGGTGAGATTGGTTTCTATTCCTCCTCTTCCTCTGCCTCGTATGCCTTGATGACGGAATCCTGGACCTCGCCGGGAACCTGGGCATACTCTGAGAACTTCATGCTGTACATGGCGCGGCCGCCGGTAAGCGAGCTGAGAGCCGTCGAGTACTTGTTCATCTCGGCCAGGGGTACCCGTGCCTTGATGACCTCGAAACCCTTCTCGCTTGACATGCCGAGAACCATGCCGCGACGACCCTGCAGGTCGCTGATGACATCACCCATACGGTCAGAAGGAACCCATATCTCCACATCGTAAACGGGTTCAAGGATCTTCGGGCCGGCATTCTTGAAGGCAGTGCTGAAGGCATTACGGCCTGCAAGACGGAATGAGATTTCGTTTGAGTCAACCGGGTGCATCTTGCCGTCATAGACATAAACCCTGATGTCACGGGCATAGGAGCCTGTGAGAGGTCCGACCTCCATCTTCTCCATGATACCCTTCAGGATGGCCGGCATGAAACGTGCATCAATGGAACCTCCCACGATACAGTTTACATAGATAAGCTTACCGCCCCACGGGAGTTCGATCTCCTCCAGGTCGCGGTTGGAAAGCTTGATCTCCTTGCCTGCTATCTTCATCATCGTCTTGGACTCAGAACCTTCCTCAAACGGCTCGATGATCATGTGAACCTCACCGAACTGGCCTGCGCCGCCCGACTGCTTCTTGTGACGGTAGTCGGCCTGTGCTGCCTTGGTGATGGTCTCACGGTAGGGGATCTTCGGCGCAAGGAACTGGGTTTCGATCTTGAAAATATTGTCAAGATGCCACTTCAGGATGTTGAGGTGATATTCACCCTGCCCGTGGATGATGATCTGCTTGAGCTCCTTGGAGTATTCAACGCGGATGGTCGGGTCCTCCTGGTGCAGTCTGTTGAGTGCCTCACCCATTTTTTCCTCGTCGCTTTCGTTGAGGGGCTTGATTGCCGTACGGTACTTCGGTTCGGGGAACCTCATATTCTCAAATGTCCAGTCGTTACCCGGTGCATTGAGAGTATGGTTTGTCTTTGTGTTTTTCAGTTTCACGAAGCCGCCTATGTCACCTGCCTGGATCTCCGGGATGCGGGTACGGTTCTTGCCTGCGCATGCAAAGATCTGGGACAGTCGTTCTTTGGTACCATTGCTGGTGTTGACGGCGTCAAAGTTCTCGGTGATCTTGCCGGACATTACCCTGAAGTAGTTGATCTCGCCGATGTGCTCCTCGATGGTTGTCTTGAAGACAAATACCGATACCGGGCCGGCAGAAGTGCACTTCACCTCGGCACCCTTTGAGTTCTTCGATGCGGGCATGTCAGCGGGTGACGGTGCTGAAACGGCAACGAATTCAAGCAGCCTGTCTACTCCGATGTTCCCTTTTGCAGAAATACAGAAGACAGGGAAAATGCCCCTTTTCAGGAGTCCCTCGCGGAGTCCGCGACCTATCTCTTCCTCTGAGAGTTTGTCGTTGGCGAAGAACAGTTCCATCAGTGCCTCATCGCTCTCAGCCACCTTTTCGGTAAGTGCTGCGTGGAGCTCTTCAGCCTTTGCCTTATGGTCGGCGGGGATGTCAAGTACTTCGGCCTTGCCGCCATCCTTGGAATACCGGAGCATTTTCATGCTGATGACGTCAATCACCGTGTTGAAACCCGTACCCTCGTTCACCGGGAACTGAGCCAGGGTGACGTTGCTGCCGAAGCGCTCGTGCAGCATTTCAACCGACTTCTCGAAGTTGGCCTTCTCATGATCAAGGCCGTTGATGGCAATGATCAGCGGCTTATGGAACTTCTCGGCATGCCTGAAGTGAATCTCTGTACCCACCTCAACGCCGTTCTGTACGTTGATCACCAGCATGACGGTGTCAGCAGCATACATTGAAGAGATAACCCCGCCGGAGAAATCATCAAGACCCGGAGTGTCAAGGATGTTTATTTTCTTGTCTTTGAACTCGGTGTACAGGACGGTGGAGAATATGGAGTTGCGGTTCTCCTGCTCAATCGGTTTGTAGTCTGAGACGGTGTTCTTTGCTTCAACGGAACCCCGTCTCTCAATGACCCCGCCGTTGAAAAGCATTGCTTCCGCGAGGGTGGTCTTTCCTGAGCCAGAGTTTCCCAGCAGAGCAATATTCCTTAGGTGGTCTGTTGAGTATGTCTTCATCTTCGGCTGTTGTTATATTATTATAATGTGTTCTTCGTCCGGATGGGAGCGCAAAAATAACAAATTTTCAAAAGATTGCATATAAAGTGATGGCTGTTTGAAAAATATTTGCTTTCTTTGCGGCGGTTTTTTGAAAACAGGAGTACCGGTCGCACCGTCAGTGTGTAAGTTTACAAAAGATGTCGGAAGGGGCGGTCGGGAAGAAAATCCTGGAAATAACTTACAAACCATAAGTTACATATTCAGAAAACTTTACCCCGGGTTACCGTGGCGGCAGTCTGTCGCCTCAGTTACCGGGATGTACTGACGGCGCTGTTGTGGTGTCAGTATGGAAGGAAAAGGAGTACCGGACGGGAAAACGGAATCCGTGGGAAACGGGGCCGGTAGGAGAGAAGGTCGGTACGGCGGGAAGGAGAGGCGGACAACCCGGTTGATGCGGGAACAGGTCCGGTAGGCAGGGAAGAAGAATGATGAAAAAGAATTTTTGCAGAACATAATTTAAAGGAAAATTAATTAAAAGAGAATTATGCCAACAATTCAGCAGTTAGTTAGAAAAGGCCGCAAGAAGCTTGTAGACAAGAGCAAGGCACCTGCTCTTGACTCATGCCCGCAGCGCAGGGGAGTATGTGTTCGCGTATATACTACCACGCCAAAAAAACCTAACTCAGCAATGAGAAAAGTAGCAAGGGTAAGGCTGACCAACCAGAAGGAGGTCAACGCCTATATTCCGGGTGAAGGACACAACCTGCAGGAGCACTCAATAGTGCTTATCAGGGGTGGCAGGGTCAAAGACCTGCCGGGCGTCCGCTACCATCTCGTCCGTGGCGCACTTGATACATCCGGTGTTGACGGCCGCAAGCAGAGAAGGTCAAAATACGGAGCAAAAAGACCAAAGAAGTAACAGCTAAAGGATTCACAATATGAGAAAGGCAAAACCAAAGAAGAGGATCCTCTTACCGGACCCGAAATTCAACGATCCGTACGTTACCCGTTTCATCAATAACCTGATGTACGATGGTAAAAAGACCGTTGCCTTCAGGATATTTTATGATTCACTCGATATAGTGGCTGATAAGATGAAGAATGCGGAGAAGAGTCCGCTCGAGATCTGGAAACAGGCTCTTGACAATATCACTCCGCATGTTGAGGTTAAAAGCCGCAGGGTTGGTGGTGCCACCTTCCAGGTGCCCCTCGAGATCCGCCCTGACCGCAAGGTGAGCATAAGCATGAAAAACCTCATTCTCTTCGCGCGGAAGCGCACAGGCCGAAGCATGGCCGAGAAGCTCGCGGCAGAGGTGATGGCAGCCTACAATAATGAAGGCGGAGCATACAAGAAGAAGGAGGATACCCACCGTATGGCAGAGGCCAACAAGGCCTTCGCCCACTTCAGGTTCTGAAAAGGGTGACGGGTGGTTAACCAGCAGCAAAGGATGAACAACGATCTCAGAAATACCAGGAACATTGGCATTATGGCCCATATTGATGCCGGGAAGACAACCACTTCCGAGCGCATTCTCTATTATACGGGCCGTACCCACCGCATCGGCGAGGTCGATGACGGCAATGCCACAATGGACTGGATGGTGCAGGAGCAGGAGAGAGGGATCACCATTACATCAGCTGCCACAACCACTTTCTGGAAATACAGGGATCAACTCTACAAGATCAACCTCATTGACACCCCCGGACACGTTGACTTCACCATGGAGGTGGAGAGGTCATTGCGTGTGCTTGACGGAGCCGTGGCGGTATTTTGTGCCGTTGGCGGCGTGGAACCCCAGAGTGAGACTGTCTGGAGGCAGGCCAACAAATACAATGTACCCAGGATTGCGTTCGTCAACAAGATGGACCGTTCAGGAGCCGACTTCCAGGGTGTGGTGCAGCAGATGATTGACAAGCTCGGGGCTCACCCGGTACCTGTCCAGATACCTATAGGTGCAGAGGAGAACTTCCAGGGGATCATTGACCTTGTGGAGATGAATGCCATTGTCTTCGAGGACGGCGTGGACCCGCTCGTCAACTTCACAATTCAGCCTATCCCTGATTTCATGCAGGAGGAAGCTGACGAGTGGAGAATGAAACTCGTTGAGGCATGCGCCGAGATGGATGACTCCATCCTCGAGCGTTACCTGGAAGACCATGAGAGCATCAAGGCTGATGAGCTTATGGCTGTGCTGCGCCGCGAAACCGTTGAGGGAGTGATAGTCCCCGTCTTCTGCGGTGCCGCATTCAAGAATAAGGGTGTGCAGCGCCTCCTTAACGGGGTTGTGGCCTACCTCCCCTCACCGGTTGATGTGGGAGCAGTCAGGGGCACAGACCCGCGCGACGAGAAGGAGGTTTCACGCAACCCGGAAGCCGATGAGCCCTTCGCGGCACTGGCTTTCAAAATAGCTACCGATCCGTATATGGGACGACTGGTATTCATGAGGGTCTATTCAGGCACCCTCAATGCCGGTGATACCGTCCTCAATACAAGGACCGGCAAGAGGGAGAGGATCAACCGCCTCTTCCAGATGCATGCAAACAAGCAGAACCCCGTGGAAACTGTCTATGCAGGTGATATCTGCGCAGGAGTGGGGTTCAAGGACCTTAAGACAGGAGACACTCTCTGTGCCATTCACAAGCCGATTGTGCTGGAGTCAATGGAATTTCCCGAACCGGTTATCTGGATCGCCATTGAACCCAGGACACAGGCTGACGTTGACCGTCTTGGCGTTGCACTCGGCAAACTGGCCGAGGAGGATCCCACCTTCAGGGTGAAAACCGATCCTGACAGCGGACAGACAGTCATAAGCGGCATGGGTGAGCTGCATCTTGAAATTCTTATTGACCGTCTTAAAAGAGAGTTCAATGTTGAATGCAACCAGGGGAGACCCCAGGTGGCATACAAGGAAGCCGTCACGGCATCCTATACTCACAGGGAGCTCTTCAGGAAACAGACAGGAGGCAGGGGCAAATTCGCGGATATCACCGTGGATATCATGCCTGCCGACGACGGTGTTCCGGGACTGACCTTCGTGAACGAGATCAGGGGTGGCAATGTGCCGAAAGAATTCATTCCTTCAGTGGAAAAAGGATTCCGTGAGGCAATGATGAACGGCCCGCTGGCCGGCTTCCCCCTCGACAGCCTAAAGGTTATCCTCAAAGACGGTTCGTACCATCCCGTTGACTCAGACTCGCTTTCGTTCGAGATCGCAGCCAAACAGGCATTCCGCCATGCGGCGTCAAAATGCCATCCTGTGCTCCTCGAACCGGTGATGAACGCCGAGGTTGTTACCCCCGAGGAATACGTTGGTGACGTCGTGGGCGACTTCAACAAGCGGAGAGGCAAGGTGGAAGGTATGGAATCGAAAGCAGGTGCAAGGGTAATTAAAGCAAAAGTACCTCTGGCAGAAAACTTCGGATACGTTACAGTACTGCGTACCCTTACCTCCGGCAGGGCGACATCAACGATGGAGTTCTCACATTTTGAGGAGGTGCCTGCAGAATTAGCGAAGAAAATTATTGAAGTAACAACAGGAAAAATCCTTTATTAAAGATGAGTCAGAAAATCCGCATCAAACTGAAGTCTTATGATCATAACCTGGTCGACAAGTCGGCTGAAAAGATCGTAAAGACGGTAAAATCTACGGGTGCAGTTGTCAGCGGTCCGATACCGTTACCCACCCACAAGAGAATTTATACGGTGCTCCGTTCACCGTTCGTGAACAAGAAATCAAGAGAGCAGTTCGAACTGTCATCATACAAGCGCCTGCTTGACATATACAGCTCAACACCCAAAACCATCGATGCTCTCATGAAGCTTGAGCTGCCCAGCGGAGTGGAAGTGGAAATTAAAGTGTGAAACCGGAAAAATACTGAATTATGCAGGGATTAATAGGAAAAAAAGTTGGAATGACTTCCATCTTCAATGAGGAAGGAAAGAGCATTCCATGCACAGTCCTGGAAGTGGGCCCGTGTGTCGTGTCCCAGGTGAAGACTGTGGAGAAAGACGGTTATTCGGCTTTGCAGCTAAGTTTCGACGACAAGAAGGAAAAGTCAAGCAATAAGGCTGAGATGGGTCATTTCAGGAAAGCCGGCACAGGGCCGAAGCGCAAAAGCGCCGAGTTCGTCGGTTTCGAAGACGGAAAATACAAGAGAGGCGATGTCATCACCGTCGATCTCTTCAATGATGATACATATCTTGATGTCAGGGGATGGACAAAAGGAAAGGGCTTCCAGGGCGTCATCAAGCGTCACGGTTTCGGTGGCGTTGGAGGCGCAACCCACGGCCAGCATAACAGGCTGAGAGCCCCCGGTTCAATGGGTGCCTCTTCATGGCCGTCAAGGGTCATGCCAGGAATGCGCATGGCAGGCCGTAAAGGCGGAGTACAGCAGGAGACAGAACTGATGGTGGTGAAAATCCTCCCCGAATCAAACCTGCTTCTTGTCAAGGGTGCCGTCCCCGGCCCCAAAGGTGGTTACGTAATAATAACAAAGTAATGGAAATTGCAGTAATTAACATAGAAGGCAAAGAGACCGGAAGGAAGGTCAACCTGAATGAGACCATCTTCGGCATTGAACCCAATGACCACGCTATTTACCTTGATACCAAACAGTACCTGGCCAGCCAGAGACAGGGAACACACAAGGCCAAGGAACGCGCCGAGATCATGGGAAGTACGCGTAAGCTCAAGAGACAGAAGGGTACCGGTACGGCACGCTTCGGTAGCATCAAGAACCCTGAATTCCGTGGCGGAGGCCGTATCTTCGGCCCCAGGCCCAGATTCTACGGATTCAAGCTCAATAAAAAGGTAAAACAACTGGCAAGGAAATCTGCCCTCACTTACAAGGCAAGAGAAAACAAAATCATCGTTCTCGAAGACTTCTCACTTGATGTTCCGAAGACTTCACAAATGGCCGGTATGAGCGCAAACCTCAACCTCTCCAGGAAAAAATCACTTATTGTTTTACCGGAACAAAATAAAAACATATATTTGTCATCTCGAAATTTGCAGGGAGTTGAAGTTGTAACTATCAGTGATTTAAACACTTACAATATAATGAAAGCTTCAACTCTGGTGCTTACGGAGAGCGCAGTTGATGTTTTGCAGTCAACATTCTAAACCAGGAGCAGAGAAATGGAAATATTGATTAAACCCATAGTGACCGAGAAGATGACCAGCCAGGGTGAGAAGTTCAACCGGTATGGTTTCCTGGTCGACCGTAAGGCCAACAAGCTGCAGATCAAGAAGGCAGTTGAGGATCTCTACGGGGTCAATGTTGAGTCTGTGAACACCATCAATTACGGTGGCAAGACCAAGACCCGTTATACCAAGAGTGGTGTTAACAATGGCCGGACGGCAGCAACCAAGAAGGCTGTTGTCACTCTCGCCAAAGGAGAGACGATAGATTTTTACAGCAACATTTAATATAATATGGCAGTCAGAAAGATCAAGCCTGTAACACCAGGACAGAGACATAAGGTTGCGAGTACCTTTAGCGAGGTTACCCGTGACACGCCGGAGAAATCCTTGCTCGCGCCGCTGAAGAAGACCGGGGGAAGGAACGTTAACGGCAGGCGGACCATGAGGTACATTGGCGGCGGCCACAAGAAGATGTACCGTGTGATCGATTTCCAGAGGACCAAGGACGGTGTTCCTGCCACGGTTACCTCAGTGGAATATGATCCCAACAGGTCAGCGCGCATAGCACTTCTTACCTATGCAGATGGTGAGAAGAGGTATATCATTGCTCCCACAGGCCTGAAGGTTGGCCAGGAGCTCATGTCAGGAAAAACGGCAGCGCCGGAGATCGGCAACACCCTTTTCCTTGAAGACATACCTCTCGGTACAATAGTGCATAATATTGAGCTGAAGCCCGGAAGGGGTGCAGCAATGGCCCGCAGTGCAGGTACTTTTGCACAACTGGCTGCCCGTGACGGCAAGTATGCAATCATCAAGCTTCCCTCGGGGGAGACAAGGATGGTTCTTACCTCATGCCGTGCAACGATAGGGACTGTTTCGAACAATGACCACAACCAGGAGCGTTCCGGCAAGGCAGGCCGCAAGCGCTGGCTCGGCCGCAGGCCAAGGACCAGGGGTGTTGCCATGAACCCGGTTGACCATCCCATGGGTGGTGGTGAAGGAAGAGCCTCCGGTGGCCATCCCCGCTCACGCCGCGGTATGCCCGCCAAGGGTTTCAAAACCAGGAGCCGTACCAAGTATTCGAACAAGCATATTATTGAAAGAAGGAAAAAATAATTGATACGATGAGCAGATCTATTAAAAAAGGGCCATTCATCGACCTGCACCTGGGCAAAAAGGTGGATGCAATGAATGACGGCGGAAAGAAAACTGTGATCAAGACCTGGTCGAGAAGATCAGTTATATCTCCCGATTTTGTGGGACACACGCTGGCAGTGCATAACGGAAACAAGTTCATACCTGTTTACATTACCGAGAACATGGTTGGTCATAAGCTGGGTGAGTTTGCCCCTACCCGCACCTTCCGCGGTCATGGTGGAAAACAGAAATAGGTAATGTGGCATAAAAACTGAAAAAGAATCAGAAATGGGTGCAAGAAAAAGAATAAGCGCCGGCGCCAGGAAGGAAGCCGCAAAAGAGAGGACTCAGGCCGTTCTTCGCAATGTCCCGACCTCACCGCGCAAAATGAGGCTGGTTACCGATCTTATCAGGGGCCAGGAAGTGAACAAGGCTCTTGATATCCTGAAGTTCAGCAAGCAGGAATCTTCACGCAGGCTTGAAAAACTCCTTCTCTCGGCCATCGCCAACTGGCAGGCAAAGAACGAAGGTGTCCGCCTCGAGGAGAGCAACCTCTATGTAAAAGAGGTTCAGGTTGACGGAGGCCGCATACTGCGCCGTATCCAGCCTGCCCCCCAGGGAAGGGCTTACCGCATACGCAAGAGATCAAACCATGTAACCCTTGTGCTGGGTAGCAGGAAACAGGAAGTTGAAAATATTTCAGAGTAAACAATGGGACAAAAAGTTAATCCGATAGGCAACAGAGTAGGAATCATCAAGGGATGGGACTCGAACTGGTACGGTGGCAACGACTTCTCAGGGAAGCTTGTTGAGGACACCAAGATCAGGGAATACCTGAATGCCAGGCTCGCCAAGGCAAGTCTTTCGAAGATCGTCATTGAACGAACCCTTAAGCTCATAACCGTCACCGTCAACACGGCACGCCCCGGTATCATCATCGGAAAGGGTGGCCAGGAGGTGGACAAGCTCAAGGAGGAGCTCAAGAAGATCACAAAGAAGGAGGTGCAGATAAACATCTTCGAGGTCAAGCGACCCGAGCTTGATGCAGCAATAGTTGCCGGAAACATAGCACGCCAGGTTGAAGGCAAGATCTCCTACCGCCGTGCCATCAAGATGGCCATTGCCTCAACGATGCGCATGGGTGCCGAAGGTATCAAGGTTGTGATTTCAGGCAGGCTCGGCGGCGCCGAGATGGCCCGTAACGAGACCTACAAGGATGGAAGGATTCCTCTCCATACCTTCCGTGCAGACATTGACTATGCTCTTGGCGAAGCCCTTACCAAGGTAGGGCTCATCGGCATAAAGGTCTGGATCTGCAACGGGGAAGTGTACGGAAAGCGTGATCTCAGCCCCAACATCGGAGCCAAGAACGTCAAGGGTGGCGGCAAGTCGCCCAGCGGCGGCTTCAGGAAGAAGGGCGGCGACCGTGACCGTGACCGTGACCGCGACCGTGGTGACCGTGGTGACCGTAACCGTGACCGCAGTGACCGTGGAAGCAACAAGGAATCGAGATAAAATATTTAACAGATTAATATTACAGAGCGATGTTACAACCGAAGAAGACCAAGTTCAGGAGGAGCCAGAAGGGCAGGATGAAAGGGAATGCCCAGAGAGGCAATCAGCTGGCATTCGGATCATTTGGCATCAAAACCCTCGAGGAGGCATGGATCACCGGCCGTCAGCTTGAGGCTGCACGCCAGGCTGTGACCCGTCACATGAAACGTGAGGGCCAGATTTGGATCCGCGTCTTCCCTGACAAACCTATAACCAAGAAGCCTGCAGAGGTGCGTATGGGTAAAGGTAAAGGTGCACCCGAAGGTTTTGTGGTGCCTGTAACCCCCGGACGCATTATCATAGAGGCCGAAGGAGTACCCTTTGCAATTGCCAAGGAGGCTCTCCGCCTTGCAGCAGCCAAACTGCCTGTCGCAACAAAGTTCGTGGTGCGCCATGATTACGCTGAGGAATAAAATAAAGACAGAACAATGAAGAGTTCAGAGATAAGAGAATTAAGCAACCAGGAGCTTCTCGAACGTATTGACAACGAGAAGTCCGCACTCGTGCGCATGAAACTCAACCACGCAATTTCACCCCTTGAAAATCCGCAGAAGATCAAGGAAAGCAGGAAGACTATTGCCAGGCTCATGACTGAGAAGCGCAAGAGAGAGATGAATGAGAATAAAAAATAGCCCTATCATCATGGAAGAAAGGAATCTTAGAAAAGAGCGTATAGGTGTTGTCGTCAGCAACAAGATGGACAAATCTATCGTCGTGGCCATTCACAGGAAGGTCAAGCACCCGATCTATGGCAAATTCGTCAGCAAGACAAAGAAGCTCATGGCTCACGATGAGGAGAACAGCTGCAACATTGGTGATAAGGTGCGCATAATGGAAACCAGGCCCCTCAGCAAAAACAAGTCCTGGAGATTGGTTGAAATAATTGAAAGAGCTAAGTAATTATGATACAGCAGGAAAGCAGGTTGACTGTAGCCGACAACACCGGTGCCAAGGAGGTCCTTTGCATCAGGGTTCTCGGTGGAAGTAAAAAGAGGTATGCAAGCGTCGGTGACAAGATTGTTGTCTCCGTAAAGAGTGCTCTGCCCTCAGGTGAAGCGAAGAAAGGTACGGTCAGCAGGGCCGTTGTTGTTAGGACAAAGAAGGAGATACGCCGCGCTGATGGTTCATATATCCGCTTTGATGACAACGCCGTTGTGCTCCTCACCAACCAGGATGAGGTTCGTGGTACCCGTATCTTCGGCCCTGTTGCCAGGGAACTGCGTGACAAGTACATGAAGATCGTCTCACTTGCACCTGAAGTGTTATAATCGTTAAACTGACACCCGATGCAGAAGAAATTACACATCAAAAAGGGAGACACAGTGGCTGTCATTGCCGGTGAATCCAAAGGACAGAAAGGACGTGTCCTTGAGGTAGACAGGGAAAAGAACAAAGCACTGGTTGAAGGGATCAACATGGTATCAAAGCATACCAAACCCAATGCCAAGGCCCCTCAGGGCGGTATTCTCAAAAAAGAGGCCCCGGTTCACATCTCAAACCTTATGGTCATTGACCCGGCAAGCGGTAAACCCACACGTGTAGGCCGCAAGCTGAATGACAAGAACAAACTGGTACGTTATGCCAAAAAATCAGGAGAGGAGATCAAGTAATGTATACGCCTGCTTTAAAGACCAAGTATAAAAGTGAGATTACACCTGCGCTGATGAAGCAGTTTAACTATAAAACTGTGATGCAGGTGCCCCGTCTGGAAAAGATAGTCATCAACCAGGGACTGGGACAGGCCATCGCCGACAAGAAACTGCTTGAAATGGGGCAGAAGGAGGTTTCCGATATCGCCGGACAGAAGGCGGTTCAGACCATCTCCAGGAAGGATATTTCAAACTTCAAGCTCCGTAAGAGCATGCCCATCGGCGTTATGGTCACGCTCCGCAAGGAACGTATGTATGAATTCCTTGAGAGGCTCATTTCAGTGGCTCTGCCGCGCATACGCGACTTCAAGGGAGTAGGTGCCAAGCTCGACGGCCGCGGCAACTACACCCTCGGAATCACCGAGCAGATCATCTTCCCGGAGATAGACCTTGACAAGATCGCCAAGATCATGGGTCTGCAGATAACCTTCGTCACCACCGCAAAGAGTGATGAGGAAGCTTTTGCCCTGCTTAAAGAATTCGGAATTCCCTTTAAAAACAAGTAAACAGATCGGAATATGGCTAAGGAATCAATGAAAGCCCGCGAAGTCAAACGCGCAAAACTTGCCAAGAGGTATGCCGCCAAAAGAGCCGCGCTCAAAGCTGAAGGCAACTACATCGCCATGAGCACCCTGCCGCGCAACTCAAACCCCATCAGGCAGCGTAACAGGTGCAAACTCACCGGCAGGCCCAGAGGGTACATGAGACAGTTTGGCATAAGCAGGATTACATTCAGGGAAATGGCTTCAAAAGGGCTCATCCCGGGCGTAAGAAAAGCAAGCTGGTAACAACCGAGATATAAACAATAAATCATAATATAAGATGACAGATCCAATAGCAGATTTTCTTACAAGGGTAAGGAATGCCATCAAAGCCGGCCACAAAGTGGTTGAGACACCGGCTACCGGCCTGACGAAGGATATCACAAGGATACTCTACGATAAGGGATATATCCTCAGCTATAAGTTCATTGACGATGACCTGCAGGGAAAAATCAAGATCGCCCTCAAGTACCATCCCAAGACAAAGCTGCCTGCTATCAAACAGATACAGAGAGTGAGCCGTCCGGGTCTCAGAAGGTATGCCGGCGTTGATGAACTCCCGAGGGTCCTCAACGGACTGGGAATAGCCATTCTCTCAACCTCTCACGGTGTAATGACCGAAAAGGAGGCAGCAAAGGAGAATGTCGGAGGAGAAGTAGTATGTTATGTTTACTAAACAGGAGGAATTCAAATGTCACGAATAGGAAAATTACCTGTAAACCTGCCATCCGGCGTCACCCTGTCAGTTGGTGATGACAACATGGTCAGCGTTAAAGGCCCCCTGGGAACACTGTCACAGAAGGTTGACGGTGATATCAAAGTGGAGGTTCAGAATAATGAGATAGTCCTTTCAAGACCCAGTGACGAGAAGCGGCTGAAATCGCTTCACGGCCTCTACAGGGCACTCATTGCCAACATGGTGGTGGGCGTGTCAAAGGGGTACAGGAAGGAGCTTGAGCTTGTCGGTGTGGGTTACCGCGCAGAGGCCAACGGTCAGCGTCTTGAAATGAGCCTCGGCTATTCGCATGATATCATCATGGAGCTGCCGCAGGAAATCAAGGTTGAGACCAGGACTGAAAAGAGGAGCAACCCGATCATCACCCTCTCAAGCATAGACAAACAGCTCATAGGCCATGTCGCAGCAAAGATCAGGTCACTGCGTCCGCCTGAGCCATATAAGGGCAAGGGTATCAAATTCGTGGGCGAACAGCTCAGGAGAAAGGCCGGTAAATCGGCTGGTGTGTAACATGATTAAATTTTGAAGTCATGGCTTTATCAAAGACAGAAAAGAGAGAAAAGATTAAACTGAGAATCCGCAAACGGATTAAGGGAACAGCCGAAAAACCAAGGATATCGGTGTTCCGCAGCAACAAACAGATATATGCCCAGGCTGTTGACGATGTCAGCGGTGTGACGCTGGCTGCCGCTTCATCAAGGGAGAAGGAGATAGCTGCCGTCACCGGGAAGAAAAAGAGTGAGGTGGCAGTGCTGGTAGGCAAGCGCCTTGCCGCAGTATGCAGGGAGAAGGGCATTGAGACCGTTGTCTTTGACAGAAGCGGATACCAGTATCATGGCAGGGTTAAATCATTAGCTGACGGAGCACGCGAAGGCGGCTTAAAATTCTAATCAGTATGGCATACGGAACAAAGAGAGTAAAGAACAGCGATCTTGAACTTACCGACAGGCTGGTAAGCATCCAGAGAGTAACAAAAGTAACCAAGGGTGGACGTACCTTCAGCTTTTCAGCCATCGTTGTGGTTGGTGATGAGAAAGGGATCGTCGGACACGGCCTGGGTAAGGCAAGTGAAGTGACCACCGCCATCGCCAAGGGTATTGAGGACGCCAAGAAAAACCTCATCAGGGTACCTGTACACAAGGGAACCATACCCCATGAGCAGTACGGCAAGTTCGGAGGCGCCTATGTCTTCATCAAGCCTGCAACCGAAGGTACGGGTATCAAGGCCGGAGGTGCCATGCGTGCCGTACTCGAGAGCGTGGGAGTGAAGAACGTGCTGGCCAAGTCAAAGGGCTCATCAAACCCCCATAACCTGGTCAAGGCTACAATAGCCGCACTGCTTGAACTGCGTGACGCCAGCACCGTGGCTGACCACAGGGGAGTGACCCTGGAAAAAGTGTTTAACGGTTAGTAAAAACAGATCATCATGGCAAAAGTCAGAATAACCCAGGTTAAAAGCAAGATAGGTCAGCCCGAGTCACAGAAAAGGATCCTCGCGGCACTGGGCCTCAGAAAGATGCACCAGACTGTTGAGCACGAAGATACCCCGCCGATTATGGGTATGGTCAACAAGCTGAAACACCTGGTCAAGGTAGAAAAACTCTAAGGTATTAACAGCATTATATATTTCGCTATGGATTTAAGCAATTTGAAACCGGCCCCCGGATCGGTCAAAAAGGAAAAGCGCATCGGACGAGGTGAGGGATCAGGCCACGGCGGCACATCAACCCGCGGTCATAAGGGTGCCAAATCACGCTCCGGTTACAGCAGGAAGATCGGCTTTGAAGGCGGCCAGATGCCCCTTCAGAGACGCGTACCGAAATCGGGCTTTAAAAATATCAACCGCGTGGAGTACAAGGCCATCAACCTTAGTACCCTCGAGGCCCTTGCAACAAAGCTTAATACAGAACGCATTGATTTCCAGACACTGCTTACGGCAGGCCTGATAAACAAGAATGCACTGGTGAAGATACTCGGCAAGGGTGCGCTTACAAGGAAGCTTGAGGTTCATGCCCACGCTTTCAGCAAATCAGCACAGGAAGCAATAGAAGCTAATAAGGGAACCGCAGTTAAACTTTAAGGCATGAAATTCATTCAGACCATAAAGAACATTTTCAAGATCGAGGATCTCAGGGCCAGGATCATCTACACTCTTGCCATCGTTGCACTTTACCGTCTGGGTAAGTATATCACCCTGCCGGGCATCGATCCATCGATGCTTGAGAACCTGCGCAGCCAGACTTCATCAGGAATAATGGGACTGCTTGACATGTTCTCGGGAGGAGCCTTTTCGCAGGCATCAATATTTGCTCTCGGTATCATGCCCTACATCTCGGCTTCAATCGTTATCCAGCTGCTGGGAATCGTTTTCCCCTACTTCCAGAAACTGCAGAAGGAGGGTGA
>JALONR010000039.1 GCA_025454815.1 Bacteroidales bacterium
TATGATCAGGAATTATATTAAGTTCACCATACCTAAGAATATAGAATGGTACAGGGTTACAATATAATACCCGGAGCCTAAGTGACAAAAGGCAGCTTTTGCTGCCTCGGTGATCCAGCAGGGCTCGAACCGAAGCGAGCGTAAAAAAATGATCCTGTGAATCATTTTAGCGAGCTGTCAGATTGCAGGGGTGGCGCTACGAACCATTACAAACAAAAAAGGCAGCTTTCGCTGCCTCGGTGATCCAGCTGGGGCTCGAACCCAGGACCCCATCCTTAAAAGGGATGTGCTCTACCAGCTGAGCTACTGAATCAGTCCTTTTTTTTGAGAGTGCAAATGTAGGGCAAAAAAAATTCCTATCAAAAAAAAATCCGCACTTTTGCCGAAAAATGTAAAAATTTAACCCCTGCCGCAGGTTAGGGTAAAATCTCCTTATATTTATCCTCCATCAGAGATCAAATGAAACGCAATATTTTCCGGGATAAAGTCGTGATTGTCACTGGCGCTTCCTCAGGCATAGGAAGAGCAACCGCACTTGAATTCGCCCGCAACGGGAGCAGGGTGGTCATTGCTGCCCGTTCGGAAGAGCGTCTGAAAGAACTGGAAACGGAGATCACATCCATCGGAGCAGAAGTCCTCCCTTGCGTCACAGACGTAGCCAGGGAGGACGACTGCCGCAAAATGGTGGAAAAAACAGTGGAAAAATTTGGCACTATCCATATTCTGATCAATAACGCCGGGATCTCTATGAGAGCTTTATTTGAGGATGTTGACCTGGCTGTTCTGAAGCGACTTATGGATGTCAACTTCTGGGGGACAGTCTACTGCACCAGGTACGCCCTTCCATACATATTGAAGAACAGGGGATCAATAGTTGGTGTCTCATCCACTGCAGGATTTCACGGCTTGCCCGGACGGACTGGTTATTCTGCTTCAAAGTTTGCAATTCACGGATTCCTGGAGACAATAAGGATAGAATACCTGAAGGAGAAACTTCATGTGATGATAATTGCCCCTGGTTTTACAGCCTCGGAGGTGCGGAAACATGCCCTGCTGGCTGATGGTTCAGAACAGGGTAATTCTCCCAGGGAGGAGAAGAAACTGGCATCGCCTGAGTACGTGGCCAGATGGATATTGAAGGGAATACGAAAGAAAAAGAGGAATAAGATTATGACTTGGGCCGGCAGGTTCACTGCGTTGCTGCAGCGAATCATTCCGGCCATAGTTGATTATGCCTATTACCTTGAGATGAAGAGGGAGCCAAACTCACCCCTCAAATAAGATACATGGCTGAACTGGGAGCACAGATACGCAGCAGGCAGAGCCTGGTGCTCAAGGCCCTGCCAGGGCCCGTTACCGAGGCAGACAGGAGAATGCTCAGCATGGCCACTGAGATAGCCAGGAGTCACTATCCTGCTGACAGCAAATACCTTGGCGAGCCTTTGCCCCTTTATTACCTGGAACTTGCCAGGCTGACTGCCTCCGTGATAGGACTCGGACTCCCCGCCGTTGTCAGCGCCCTGTTGTCCGGTATCAGTGAGGACTCTGAAGCATGGGCCAGCATCGATGAACTCAATGACCCTTCCATAAAAGAAGTAATCAAAGGATTGTCACGCGTGACTGCCCTGAAGGGGAGGGATTTTACCGGTCAGGCGGAGAACTTCCGCAAACTGCTGTTATCACTTGCTGACGACGGCAGGGTGATACTCATAGCCCTCGCTGAGCGACTGCTTGTAATGAGGCGCCTTGACTGGCTCCCGGATAAGGAACGACTACCAGTTGCATCCGAAACCTATTTCCTCTTCGCGCCCCTGGCGCACAGACTCGGCTACTATAACATCAAGTCAGAGATGGAAGACCTGGCAATGAAACTCATGGAACAGGCTGAGTATAATGATATTGAAACCAGGCTGAAACAGACAACCACCTCCAGAAACAGGCTCATAAAGGAGTTTTCACAGCCGGTAATTGAGAAACTTGATGCCCTTGGAATCAAATATGAACTTAAGAGCCGAACCAAATCGATCCATTCCATATGGCAGAAGATGAAGCGTCAGGGTGTAGCCTTCGAGGAGGTCTTTGACATCTTTGCCATCAGGATCATTATTGACACAGATCCCGCGCATGAGAAATCATCATGCTGGCAGGTATATTCGGTGGTTACCGATCTCTACCAGCCTGACCCGAGTCGTATGCGCGACTGGATCTCAGTACCCAAGACAAACGGTTATGAGTCGCTCCACACCACCGTGGTGACACCGGCCGGACGCTGGGTGGAGGTACAGATCCGCACCAGGAGGATGGACGAGATAGCCGAAAAAGGCCTGGCAGCTCATTTTCGCTATAAGGGCCTCAGGGGTGACGGCGGACTCGACACCTGGATGGCGCAGATGCGAGAGGTACTGGGTACCTTGGAAAAGGAGGGAAACGGGTTCCTGGGAGACATTCGTCCCGGTTTATATGCCGACGAGGTGTTCGTCTTCACCCCGAAGGGGGAAGTACGCCAGCTGCCCATGGGGGCAACCCTGCTCGATTTTGCATTTGATATCCATACCCAGGTCGGCTCCAAATGCATAGGAGGGAAGATCAACGGCCGTAACGTGCAACTTAAGCAGAAGCTTCAAAACGGAGACCATGTTTCAGTGATCACCTCTTCAAAACAGACTCCCAAGCGCGACTGGCTGTCGTTTGTCGTTACCAATAAGGCCCGTGCCAAGATCAAACAGGCTCTTAATGAGGAGAAATTCAAGCTGGCAGCCGACGGAAAGGAGATGCTCACACGCAGGCTTAAAAACTGGAAGATACCCTATGGAGATGCCACGGTGGTAAAGCTGCTTACTGAATATGGATTCAAAACCTCGCAGGACCTTTACTTCAGCATCGCAATAGGAGAAATGGACCTCCTTCAGATAAAGAAGGTCCTTCTCCGGGCCGAAGAACAGCCTGAGGATAGTCAAACCAGACCGGCAGAAATTAATGTACCTGAGGAGACAGTAACCAGTGGAGGAGACTTCCTCGTTATTGAAGAGAAAGTTGAAGGGCTTGATTATAAGCTTGCAAAGTGCTGCAATCCGGTCTTCGGTGACCGGATCTTCGGTTTTGTAACTGTGCTTGAGGGTATTAAAATTCACCGGGCAACATGTCCCAATGCCGACTTCATGCTATCCAATTTCCCCTACAGGGTTGTCAGGGCACGGTGGACCAGGCTGGATGCCTCGAGAGGATTCCTCGCCAGCATAAAACTGACCGGAGTGGAGAACCTTGGTATTGTGACACGTATCACCGAGATCCTTTCTGAATATAAAACTGTGGCAGTCAAGAGTTTCACCTACAGCATGAACACCGGTCTATTCGAAGGAAGGATTGAACTCCTGGTACCAAACATCAATGTATTGTACGGTATCATAAAGAAGATACAGGCAGTAAAGGGGATCACCCGGGTCACAAGGATGGACAATTGATTTTCGATTGCAGATATGCGATTGCAGATTTCATTCGCATTATCGCACATCGAAGATCGCAATTCGTAAATCCCTCAATACCTCGGGTCAGGCTGAACCGGGAGCTTTGCCATTTTTTCCACTTCCACAGAAGCATACCCGAATTCTTCAACAACCTTTCCCTGGATCAGGTAGGTGCCGCTGCCCCGAAACGGCCAGCTGATAAGCGACTGCGGGAAATGGGTTGTGTCAAAGAACTCCCCCTCATGGTCTATGAAGCACCCGAAGTTCATCCATTCACGTTTGACGGTTTTTATGTACTTGACTGTCACGAGGTGACCCACCATCCTCACCCTGCGGCCTACGGTCCCCTTCATGCCGGCTGCTGTAACATCACCCCTGTATTTCGTTTGCAGCATGTCAAACCATGTCAGTGTCACAGGGAAGCCCAGAAGCTCTATCTCATCATATGCATCCTCAAGCTGCGACTGTTCGAATGGCGGCATGTTAAACCGTTTCGGCTCGGGATTGAAAAGGGTGCGCGCTGTTTCGCTCTTCCCCCTGTTGATGAGCATGTGAGCCTCCCACAGGAGCAGCGCCTTGCTCTTGCCGGTGAACCGAAACGCACCCGTGCGTATAAGTATGACGGTCTGTTCCAGACCCGGACCAACACGTGAGATGAAGTCGTCTATGTCCTTGAAATCATGATTTTTATTTCGCTCATTAATGATTGATTTTGCCAGGTTTGTCTCGAGTCCCTGGATGTGTATCAGCCCTATGAAGATGGTGTCATCGTATATGGTTGTCTTGTAGGTGCTGCGGTTGATGCATGGTGCCTCAATACGGGCTCCCTCACGGCGGGCTTCCTGCACATATACCCAGGTCCGGTAGAATCCGCCGAAGTTGTTTATGACTGCCACCATGAAATCGAGCGGGTAGTGTGCCTTCAGCCAGAGGCTCTGGAAGCTCTCCACGGCGTAGGAGGCCGAATGGGCCTTGGAGAAGGAGTAGCCGGCAAACGACTCTATCTGGCGCCATACCTCCTTCGTGATCGCTTCAGGATAACCCTTTTCACGGCAGTTTTCAAAGAACCGTTCAGTGATCTTCTGCATTTCCTTTCTAGAGCGGTACTTGCCGCTCATGGCGCGTCTCAGCGTGTCAGCATCGGAAAGGTCTAGGCCGGCGAAGTGATGACATACCTTCAGCACATCCTCCTGATAGACCATCACCCCATAGGTCTCACTCAGGAGATCCTTCATCACCGGGTGGATATACTCAAATTTGTCAGGATTGTGAAAACGGTAGATGAACTGCCGCATCATCCCCGAACGGGCAACGCCCGGCCTGATTACCGAGCTGGCAGCTACAAGTGTCAGGTAATCATCACATCTGAGCTTCTGCAGCAGTCCCCGCATCGAAGGACTCTCAATGTAGAAGCAACCCTTGGCATCGCCGCGGCGCAGGTGATCCTTCACAAGCGGATCATTCTTGAAGAGCTGTATGGCATGTACATCGACATCCACGCCACGGTTGGCCCGTATTATTTCAGCACTTTCCCTAATGTGACCTATGCCTCTCTGGCTCAGGATGTCAAGCTTCTCATAGCCAAGCTCCTCGGCCGTGTACATGTCCCACTGGGTGGTGGGAAATCCCTTTGGTGGCATGTCAAGGGCAGTATAGCAGCACAGCGGCTCCTCCGATATCAGCACTCCGCCGGCATGGATGCTTCTCAGGTTTGGGAAATCAGCTATTTTGTTGCCTGTTTCAAAGATAAGATCCTGTATCTCACCGCGATTGCTCTCGGCGGAGGGATTGGCTATCAGGGCATCAATCTCATCCACGGGCAGTCCGTGCACCTTGCCCAGTTCGCGGACTATTGACTTGCCGCGGAAGGTGTTGATGGTACCCAGCAGTGCAGTGTGGCGGTGACCGTAACGGCGAAAGATATATTCCGTTACGGTGTCACGTTCCTTCCAGGAATAGTCGATGTCGAAGTCGGGCGGTGAGGTTCGCTTCGGGTTGATGAATCGCTCGAAGTAAAGGTTCAGGTCAATGGGGTCAACATTGGTGATCTTCAGGCAGTAGGCAACAACAGAATTGGCCCCGCTGCCACGTCCGACATGGTAGAAACCGCAGGCCATGGAATAGCGTATTATGTCCCATGTTATGAGGAAGTATGCAGAGAAGCCGAGACGGTCAATTATCTCCAGCTCATGCCTGACACGGTCCTCTGCAACCTTATTACCGGTTCCGTACCGGTACTTCATGCCATCCCATGCCAGCTTCTCGAGCAGCAGCTTGTCATCATAGCGGCTGGCCGAGTATATCTTCTTGTTTTTCGGGGTATTGAAGTCTATCTCCAGGGAGCAGTCGTTCAGCAGCCTGCGCGTATTGTCAATGACCTGCGGCCACATGGAAAACGGGGCTGCCGCGTCTGCTTCGGGGATAATGTACTCATCGGGTGATCCGGTCATCTCCGGTGTCAGGCGGCTGAGCAGGATATTGTTGTCCACTGCACGCAGGCTGCGGTGCACCGGGTAGTCGGCCGGCGACTCCATGGTGACGGGGTGGAGGATAACACATTTTGCTATATCATTCTTTTTCATGGATATAAGGCGGCCGGCGGCGGCGGGGAGTATTCCTGTGAACTCATTGTCACGCAGCGCCGGTACGCCGGTGGCACTGCCGGATGCAATACCTGCCATGGCTCTGCCATTGCCGCCGGCGACTGCAGCACCCGCCACGGCGCTGCTGTTTCTGCCGGCAGTTTCCCTGGTACCGTTTACTCCGCCGCCGGCCGGATAAATGACGTATGCGTTGGGGAAGGAGGGAGGGCGCTGAGGGAGAGGCTCCCCGCTGATATTGTGATGGGTAAGGAACTCGTTCAGCTCGCGGAAGCCCTCATTGTTTCGGGCTATGCCTATGTAAAGCAGCCTGTTGCCGTCACGGAACTCTATCCCGGCCGCCGGGGTGATGCTGCGGCTGCGGCACTCACGCACGAAGTCGGGCACCCCGGTGGTGTTGTTGATGTCGGTCAGCACCATCCGCTCCACACCCGCAGCCGCAGCGAGCTCAGAAAGGCGCTCTGCGGAGAGGGTGCCGTAACGGAGACTGTTGTATGAGTGGCAGTTGATGTACATTGTCTGAAAGTCCGAGGGTCTGTCGCTTCGCTCCGTCTGAAAGTCCGAAGGTCTGACATCTTATAATCTTTTGACTTTCAGACTTTAAGACTCTCGGACTTTCAGACCTGATATCTCCATCCCCGTAATCTCTCCTCCATGCGTGATTTCTCGGCCAGCAGTTCTGTCGCCTTTCTGAGCTCGCGCTCGCTCCGCTCCGCGGCGGTCATCACCCCGGCGGCCCGGCGTACGGCATAACGGCCGAAACGGCCCCGCAGACGGTCCATCGTCATATACAGACTCACCATCTCGGGTGTGTCCTCGAACATATTCAGCTGCTGCACACCTCGCACCAGGCCGCTCACCTTCACCCCGATAAGCCTGATGAGCATGCGCCGCTGCCAGAGACGCCGGAAGAGACTCTGAGCCTCACTGATGAGCACATGGTCAAAGGCGGTGTAAGGTATCCGCTGCTGCAGCGTGTGAGTGTCAAAGTCAGAGTACCGTATACGCACCGTGAGACATGATGCCAGCTTCTCCTGGCGGCGCAGTTCATAGGCCAGCTTCTCGGTCATGCTCACGATCATCTGGTTGAGCATCACCGTGTCAGTGGTGTCACGCTCAAAGGTGTGCTCGGTGCTGATCGACTTCTGCTCGGAGTAGCTGATGACAGGAGTGTTGTCAATGCCATTGGCTTTCTTCCATATCTCCATGCCGTTCTGGCCCATGAGCGACTCCAGCATCTCGGCCGGGATGACACGCAGCGTATGTATCGTGGAAATACCCATCGAGCGCAGCGTGTGATATGTCTTCTGGCCTATCATAGGTATCTTCCTGATTGACAGCGGATCAAGGAAGGGAATTACATACTGCTGCGCCACCTCCCTCTCGCCGTTGGGCTTCGCCTCTCCGGCAGCGATCTTGGAGACGGTCTTGTTGACCGACAGCCCTATTGAGATAGGGAGCCCCGTCTCCTTTATGATAGTATCACGCAGTTCATGCGCCCAGCGGGCACAGCCGTGAAAGCGCTCCATCCCGGTTAGATCGATATAGTGCTCATCAACCGACGCTTTCTCATAGAGCGGTGATCTCTCCGCAATGATATCGGTCACCATCCTGGAGTACTTAGTGTACATTTCCATGTCACCGCGGATGAAGACTGCCTCGGGGCACATTGCGCGGGCCATCTTCATCGGCATGGCTGAACTGACGCCGAAGCTGCGCGCCTCATAGCTGCAGCTCGAGACCACACCGCGGTCAGAGCTGCCACCGATGATCACGGGACGTCCGTTGAGGCGGTTGTCACGAACCCTCTCCACCGACACGAAAAAGGTGTCTAGATCAAGATGCAATATACTGCGCGCGTCCATGGTTAAGAGGTCTGAAGGTCTGAAGGTCTGAAGGTCTCAAGGTCTCAAGTCTGAAGCTGCGCTCCGTTCTTGCAGTCATGCGGTTTTGCGGTCAAAGAATCAAAACCGCAGGACCTTCAGACATCAGACCTTTCGATTTTCAGACTTTTTTTCATTTTCTGCTTGTTATTTCAAAAACTTAATATATCTTTGATTAGAAATTAATCAAACTTGTGATTACAATATAATCAATTTTTGTAACATGTACTTCGCATCGAACATAAAATTTTTGAGAAAGCGCAGGGGGCGCACGCAGGATGACGTGGCATCGGCCCTGCAGATGAAGCGGCCAACCCTCAGCGGATATGAGAACGGCGTGGCACAACCGGGAATAGAAGCCATGGTGGCCTTTTCAGGTTACTATAACATCTCGCTTGACACCATGCTCAAGATTGACCTCTCCCGTCTCTCCGAGAGCCAGCTGGGTGAGCTGGAGAGGGGATATGATGCATATGTCAGGGGCAGTAACCTCAGGGTGCTCGCCACTACAGTAGCCCCTGACAACCGCGAGAACATCGAGCTTGTCAGCGAGAAGGCCAAGGCAGGTTACACAACCGGCTATGCCGATCCGGAGTTCATTGGTGAACTCCCGCTGTTCAATCTTCCCTTCCTTTCACCCAACCGCAAGTACCGCACATTCCAGCTGAAGGGAGATTCAATGCTGCCCATACCAGACAAATCATGGGTGACCGGGGAGTTCCTGCAGGACTGGCGTGACATAAGGAGCGGACACGCCTATATCGTTCTTACAACGAATGACGGCATTGTATTCAAGGTGGTGGAAGACAACATTGAAAAGAGCGGCCGCCTGGTTCTCTATTCCCTGAATCCGCTATATGAACCGTACGAAGTCCATATCAGTGATGTCAGGGAGATATGGAAATTCGTCAATTACATAAGCGACGAGCTTCCTGAACCGGTTCTTCCGGAGAAACAGCTCCTCCGGACAGTGGCTTCAATGAAGCAGGATCTGTATCAGCTTAAAAAGAGCATCGGCCGTGACATTGAGGATGCAACCGAACTGTGACCATCAACAAACCTCATTCAGATTGCTCCGACACCCTTAATTGTGGTGATATCCTGACCCGGCCTCAGGCCTGAGTCATTCCATGTTGTATGATATTTGCAACCACCGCATAATTTAGTACCGCCTCAGGCAAAATATAAATCCCTCAGGAACGTTTCATAATTCCAGATATACATTCATCATGCCAGGAAAAGATTACAATCCCGCGATGCATACCGCCGAGCATATCCTTAACTCGGTGATGGACAAGATGTATCATTGCGGGAGATCTTTCAACAGCCATATAGAAAGCAAAAAGAGCAAATGCGACTACCGCATCCGTAAAGGACTGTCAGACAAGGAGGTAAAAGCTGTGGAGAGAACGGTCAACGAGATTATAAGACTGAATATACCGGTGGGAGAGGAGCTTGTCAGCAGGAGGGAGGCTGATAAAAAGTACTTTACCGGAAAACTGCCTGATGATGCCGGGGAGGCAATCCGGATCATCAGAATAGGAAACTTTGATACATGCCCGTGTATCGGACAGCATGTGACAAACACATCTGAGATAGGTTCGTTTAACATTACCTCGGCAGATTTCAACGAAGGAATCCTGAGGATCAGATTCAGGATTTCCGGCCAGGAAATTCCGCCCACAGGCAACTGAATAAAAAAACCGGCTCCCGCCGGTCTTTTTTTTTATTCTTATACCTGACTACTCTTTTGTGAGCTTGAGTATCATGTCAATAATGCCCGGGATATCTCCATCGGCAATCTTGCCCTTGTAGACACCACGTACAATGCGATTCTTGTCAACAATCACTATTGTGTAGCTGTCCTTGGGCATATCCCAATTCTCATGAAGGAGACCCTTGTAGTCAAACAGGATTGTGGTATCATACTTTTTGGCCTTCCTGCCGGCAATAGCACGAACCAGTCCGTCAGGCAGCTTGGTTGACTGCAGGTCTACGATCCCAAATCCCTTGAAATGGTTCTTGTCAATAATCTTGTCAATGTCAACGGCTTTGTCGATGGCATCATTGAAAGGATCATTCAGATCGTCATTGTCGGGATCAACATAGTTTATCTGAAGGACCTTCCCGGGCCATGAATTCATTGTGAATTCCTTCTTGTCAGCGTCAGTCAGAACCCATTCAGGAGCTTTCTGTCCCACTTCCAGTTTGCCCTGGGCTGCAGCAAAAGGCAGTACCAGTGCTGCCAGAACAACAGTGAACAATAGTTTTTTCATTTTCGCAGTTTCTTAAAATTTAGTCGAAAGATAACGTTTTTTAACATTCATGCACATATGGGTGAAAAATGTGTAAGGTACGGGAAGCCCCGGGGGAATAATGCATCCGGCTGGTTAAAGGATTTACCTGCCGTTTAACAGGAAATCATTCAGAGGCTTCATTGCCCTGAAGGCTCCAGTTACATTCTCAAAGAAGCCCGGAGAAACAACCTCCTTATCTGAAAACGACTTCTGTGCAAGGAAGCTCTTCATCTTGATAATCTCAATATGAGGATGTTCCTTTGAGAAACCACGGGGAGGAACTTTCAGCTTTTCCCCTTCAAGCCCGTTGAACCATCTGACGTACTCAGGGCTGTTTATTATCTTTTGCAGCCGTTGACCGTTTTCGGCGATATTCTCACGGATTGAGTTCAGCAATGGTGCAGGAGGTATGTATGATCCACCCGCCACAAACGACTGACCAGGCTCTATATGAAGATAGTAACCGGGGTATTTGTCGCCGTTCTTTTTTCCGCCTCGTACCATGAAAGCTCCGAAATTGGTCTTGTAAACCGACTTGTCATGTGAGAACCTGGTGTCACGGTTGATCCTGAAGATACAGCTCTTGGCCTCGAGGCCTTTATAGATGGGGTCAAACCCGACTATTTCATCCAGTACGGCCTGTACGAATGTTGAAAAGTTGTCACGGGCTGATTCATAGCGTTGACGGTTACCGGCAAACCAGACCCTGTCATTGTTTCGGGCAAGGTCGGCCAGGAATCTGATGGTAGTCTGCTCAATGGTGATCATGGCTTTGAAATTATGTAAAACAGGGCAATTAACCGTAAAGCTACTAATTATATACTAATGACAGTCAGTTCATTTGTTGCTGATCGTTAAACAAAACTGGAGGCGGGATGTTTAACTGTCGGGCATCACAATAACAATTATTTCAGTGATCAGCACCCTGGTTCATGATAATTAGATGAGTATCAACATAATGATCAGCATGTCGCATCATAGGGATCTGCTGTTCACTCTGCAATGATCGGCATCTTGCCTCAGATAGTCAGTTGAGCCTTTAAACAATAATAAAAACATCACATCATGAAAAAAAATGCAATTCTGACAATCGTTGCCCTGGTTGCGGCTGTGCTCATTACCGGATGTTCCAAACCGGAAGAACCTAACAGGTTTGTCTATACGGTCAATGAATATCCACTTGTACAGGGATTTATTCACAATTACGGGATGCCTGACGGCGCTGCCGGCTACAATTTTGATGCAACCATCCATTCATCCGGAGTCCGTTATGATCGTGACAGGCATGAATTCCGGGGAGCCGGACATGTTGTGTTCTTCCAGATGTACTCGTCCTCTGCAACAGAACTGGCAAATGGAACCTACCAGTTTGATTCCGGCGGTGACGGGTTGCCTGCAACTCTTGACGTAGCCAATTTCGGGATGAATCTAGATTTTGAAGACGAAACCGGAACTGTCGTTACTGCAGTATCAGGTATTGTAAAAGTATCAGGATCGGAACATTCAAGAGTATTTGATTTTGAGTGCATGACATCAACGGGAGAAAAGATCACCGGACATTTCAGCGGCTGGATTCCGGTATTTGACATGAGAGACGAGGGGAAATAACTGGTGACCCGGAATCCCGGCTTACAAAAGACTTATGCCCGGTAAATGTGGTTATCGCTATTTGCCTATAATTAATATTATGTTAAATAGGAGTTATTAATGCTTCCTGCAATACACTTCAGGGTTAATTCCTGCCTGATTTTATGGCCTCCCCTTCCCTGACGCGACCGGATCTGAAGAATGAACGGAATCCTTACCGCTTCCCCGGCGGGAACGGATCCGAAGAATGAATGGAATTCTTGCCCCTTCCCTGACGCGACCGGATCTGAAGAATGAACGGAATCCTTACCGCTTCCCCGGCGGGAACGGATCTGAAGAATGAATGGAATTCTTGCCGCTTCCCTGACGCGACCGGATCTGAAGAATGAACGGAATCCTTACCGCTTCCCCGGCGGGAACGGATCTGAAGAATGAACAGAATCCTGGTCCCTTCCCAGGAAGCCTTTCGCAAAAATAGTTCCCGGCAAAAAGCCACCGGCAGCATCAAAAAAGAAAGGCACCTTGCAGGGTGCCTTCCAGTCAGACCTGGTAATATTTTATGCTACAGGTTTTCAACCTTGGCCTTATACGCCTCGAACTCGGGCATCATCTTCAGCTTCAGATATATCTCACGAAGGAACTCAAGTGTTGCAAGTGAAGTCGGATTAGCCTTCTCTGCTTCCAGGAAGAACGGTATAGCCTTCTTCATTTCGTCGAATGCCTTGTTCTTGGCAATCTCGTACTCCCGGTTGTCTGCTATCAGGTTGGCTTCGTTGAGCATCTCGTTTGCAATTGACACGTAGCAGAGTCCTATGTTATAGTTGCTTTCAAACTGGTTCGGATTCTTGGTGAGTGACACCTTCAGGCTTTCGATTGCCTTCGGGTAATCTTCCAGCTTCATGAAGAGACTTCCCTCAACGAGGTAAAGAATATAGTTCTCTGGATCCATCTCCATGGCCTTGTGAACGAATTCAAATGCCTTGTCTGAGTTATTGGCGTCAAGGTAGAACTGGGTTGCCTGGAGGATAATATCGAGGGTATCAGGGAATGCCTTGTAACCTTCCATCAGCACTGCCTCAGCATTGGCGGTATCCTTCATCTTCAGGTAGCTGTCGCTCATGAAAATGTAGGGCTTCGTATCCTCGGTGCCTGAGGTGGTGCAGGTGCGGAAATGGGTTATTGCCTCAGGGTACATCTCTGCATTATAGGCTGCAAGCCCGGCATTGAAGATCACCAGGGTATCAACCATACCCACGTAGAGATCGCTTGCTGATACTTTTACGTTCCATTCAAACGATTCCATGGCACCCTTGTAGTTCTTTTCGTTGAATTTGCTGATAGCATCATTCAGGAACGAGTTGCCAAGCAGGGCATATGCATTTTCCCTGATAATGGTATTCTTCAGTTTTTCATCCAGCTGAACTGCCTTTTCGAAATTGTTGTAGGCTTCCGTAAGTATATCAGGATAAAGGGACATAAATTTCGGGTCACCTGAATCAAAGGCAGCCTGGCAAAGTTTACCCTTTACATAATAGGTCTTGGCAAGCCCCATCGACTTCGGGTGGACGATCGCAGCCTCAATGGCTTCCTTTGCCTTGTCGAAAGCACCTTCCCTGATGAATGTTTCTGCAGCGGTAATTTTTCCCTTCTGTGCTGTTGCAGCAGCGGAGATGATTACTGCCAGTAAAAAGAATGTGATCTTCTTCATGTCGTGATAATTTGCTTTTTAATGTTGTGTCAAAAATAAAACTTTAGAATATATTCTTCAAATAATTTGCCAAATTACTCGGAAGCCTCAGCGGTGACTTCCGGCATGTCGGTTTCAGGAGAGTTATCTTCCTCAGTGACTTCTACATAGGCCACTGATCCGATAGAGTCGTTTTCCCTGATATTTATGAGGCGCACCCCCTGTGTGGCCCTTCCCATGACTCTCAGGCTGCTGACGGGGATTCTCAAAACATTGCCAGCCTGTGTAATTATCATCAGGTCATACTGGTCATTCACATCCTTGAGAGCTATCAGTTTCCCGGTCTTGTCAGTGATGTTTATTGTCTTCACCCCTTTCCCTCCGCGGTTGGTGATACGGTAATCGCCTATTGCCGATCTTTTTCCGTAACCGTTTTCGGAAACAACCAGGACATCGTCAGATTCATTCTCAACGGTAATCATTCCGATAACAATATCATCGTCTCCGGAAAGGGTTATTCCACGTACACCCGAGGCTGTACGGCCCATCGGCCTGACAGTACCCTCATTGAACCTGACGGCACGGCCTGATCTGACAGCAAGCATTATTTCATGCTTTCCGTTTGTCATTCTGGCCTCCAGCAACTCATCACCTTCCCTGACTGTTATGGCATTGACCCCGTTTGCCCTGGGGCGTGAGTAAGCCTCCAGGGATGTCTTCTTAATGACCCCCTTGCGGGTGCACAATACTATAAAATTATTGTTGATATAATCCTCGTCATCAAGTGTCTTCACATTAATAAAGGCCCTGACACTGTCTTCCGGTTCTATGTTAATCAGATTCTGTATCGCCCTCCCTTTGCTGGTACGAGTCCCTTCCGGGAGGTCATAGACCTTCTGCCAGTAACATTTTCCGTTACGTGTAAAGAAGAGCATTGTGTTGTGCATGGTTGCAACATACAGGTGCTCAATAAAATCCTCATCCCTTGTGGTGCTCCCCTTCGCTCCTGTCCCTCCCCTGTTCTGACGGCGGAATTCGGTGAGAGGAGTCCGTTTGATGTAACCCATGTGAGATATGGTTATAACCATCTCATCATCTGCATAGAAATCCTCAGGGTTGAACTCGCCGGCAGCCGGAATAATTTCAGTGCGGCGACTGTCACCAAACTTTTCCTTTATCTCTGCAAGCTCGTCCTTGATGATCTGCATCTGGAGCTTCTCATCTGAAAGAACCTGGTTGAGATATTCAATCAGCTTCTTAACTTCTTCATATTCAGCCCTTAACTTGTCCTGTTCGAGGCCGGTGAGCTGCCGCAGGCGCATCTCCACTATAGCCCGGGACTGTACTTCGGTAAGACTGAACCTCTCCATCAGTCGCTCACGGGCAATATCGGGATTTTGTGAAGACCTGATAATGGCAATGACCTCGTCAATGTTGTCGCTTGCAATAATCAGCCCTTCAAGTATATGTGCTCTTTTCTCGGCCTGGTCAAGATCATACTTCGCCCTGCGGATGATGATATCATGCCTGTGCCTGACAAAGTTGTCAATTATCTCCTTGAGTGAAAGGGTCTTGGGTCTCCCCTTGACCAGTGCGATATTATTGACGTTGAATGATGTCTGGAGCTGAGAATGCTTGTAGAGATGATTCAGGACGATATTTGCAGGCATCTCCTTCTTGAGAATGATGACAACGCGCATCCCGTTCCTGTCAGATTCATCATTTATATAGGAAATACCCTCAAGTTTCTTCTCATTTATAAGGTCAGCGATCCTCCTGATCATCTCGGCCTTGTTCACCATGTAGGGGATCTCGGTTACCACAATGCACTCCCTTCCAGAATGGGTCAACTCAACCTCAGTCCTGGCCCGGACCACGATCCTGCCCCTTCCCGTCTCAAAGGCTTCCCTGATTCCCTGCTCTCCATATATAATACCTCCTGTGGGAAAGTCAGGTCCCTTGATGTGATGCATCAGTTCCTCAACGGTTATTTCCGGGTTGTCAATGTATGCTATAATGGCATCAACCGATTCGGAAATATTGTGCGGCGGCATGTTTGTCGCCATCCCTACTGCAATACCTGATGCCCCGTTTACAAGGAGGTTCGGGATCCTTGTGGGAAGTACCGTCGGTTCCTGAAGGGTATCGTCAAAATTTGGCTGGAAATCAACTGTTTCCTTTTCAATGTCCGAGAGTGTCTCCTCAGCGATCCGTTTGAGCCTTGCTTCTGTATATCGCATTGCAGCCGGACTGTCGCCGTCAATGGATCCGAAGTTGCCCTGCCCGTCGACGAGCGGGTACCGGAGTGACCAGTTCTGCGCCATCCTGACCATGGCATCATATACAGATGAGTCCCCGTGAGGATGATATTTTCCGAGCACCTCCCCCACTATCCTTGCCGATTTCTTATATGGCCTGTTCGAGAGTACTCCCAACTCTGACATACCGAAGAGAACCCTCCTGTGAACCGGCTTAAGACCGTCCCTCACGTCAGGTAATGCCCTTGACACAATGACTGACATCGAATAATCGATGTAAGCCGACTTCATCTCCTCCTCGATATTTACCTTTATTATTTTCGCTTGATCTGACATATCAGATTGAAATTTAATTAATTAAGTTATTTTTTCCAATAGCGGAAATTAATCCCCGAAAATAATCAAATTGCCTTATTTATTAACCTTTTGCATCCTCTATTTGTTAACAGTCCGTGTTAAAAATTGGGCACAATTCTTGCCTGTACATTTTTACAATAGAATTAACTTTGAAATCTGGCGTTTTATGTATTTATGGCAGCTTTACTGACACAATTGCATAAACCCGTAATGACAAAATGATGGACGCACATTTCTCACAGAGAGTCAATGATATCCTTGGATACAGCAAGGAGGAGGCAATCAGGCTTGGAAACAGCCATATAAGCCCTGAACACCTCTTCCTAGGCATTTTGCGCGAAGGCGAAGGTGTTGCTGTTGACATCCTTCTCAATAATGGTGTCGACCTGCTGATGCTTAAGGGGTCGATTGAAAAGAGCATAAAGGCTGACAAGCCGGTGGCCATGGCAGACAATGACATCCTTCCGCTGCTGAAGAGTACCGAGCGTGTTCTGAGGCTGGTGCATATTGAGGCCAAGGCAATGAAAACCAGGGTTATAGACACAGAACATCTCCTCATGGCAATTCTTCGTGATGAGAGCAACCTTGTTACAAGGTTCCTCACAGAACTTGACATAGATTATTCCCTTGTCAAAAAGGCAGTCGAAGCAGGTAACCCCACCGCCCAGGCTGAATACCCGAGAGACGAGGATGATGAAGGGATGTTTTCAAACCCCGGTCCTGGCAAACAACAGCAGGGCGGCGGTCAGCAGGCACAGAGGAGTTCATCGGAGACACCCGTGCTCGACAATTTCGGCATTGACCTCACCAAGGCAGCAGAGGAAGGCCGGCTTGACCCGGTTGTGGGACGCGAACGTGAGATAGAAAGACTGGCACAGATCCTTTCAAGGAGGAAAAAGAATAATCCTGTACTGATCGGCGAACCCGGAGTCGGTAAGTCAGCCATTGCCGAAGGACTGGCACTGAGGATTACCAAACGGAATGTTTCCAGGGTTCTTTTCAACAAAAGAGTGGTTGCACTTGACCTTGCATCAATAGTCGCCGGAACGAAATACCGCGGACAGTTCGAGGAGAGGATGAAGGCCATTCTCAATGAACTGGCAAAGAATGACAATATCATCCTTTTCATAGATGAGATTCACACCATAGTAGGTGCCGGTGGCGCCAGCGGATCACTGGATGCCGCGAACATGCTCAAGCCTGCACTGGCAAGGGGTGAGATTCAGTGCATAGGCGCCACAACCCTTGATGAGTACCGCCAGCATATCGAAAAGGACGGCGCCCTGGAACGCCGCTTCCAGAAGGTGCTGGTTGATCCGACAACCATCGAGGAGACGATTGACATCCTGAATAACATCAAGGAGCGTTACGAGGAGCATCATAACGTATCATACACCCCTGAAGCCATTGAGGCATGCGTCAGGCTGACTAACAGGTATATAAGTGACAGAAACCTCCCGGACAAGGCTATTGACGCACTCGACGAGTCAGGATCGAGGGTCCATATCTCCAATATTGTCGTGCCGGAGAAGATCCTGGCACTTGAAAAGCAGCTTGAGGAAACCAAAAAGGAAAAAAGCAACGCTGTAAAGAACCAGAATTACGAACGGGCTGCCAGCTTCCGCGATAAGGAACGCGATATCCTTGACCTGATTGAGGCAGAAAAGAAACGGTGGGAAAAGGAACTGGCTCTGAACCGTGAAGTGGTTGATGAAGAAAAGGTTGCTGAGGTTGTCGCCATGATGACCGGCGTACCGGTGCAGCGAATTGCCCAGACGGAAGGGACACGCCTGCTGCAAATGGCCGAGGAACTGAAGACCAGCATTGTGGGACAGGATGAAGCTATTGCCAAGATAGTCAAATCAATACAGCGCAACAGGGCAGGTCTGAAGGATCCGAACAAGCCCATTGGAACGTTTATCTTCCTGGGTCCTACCGGCGTGGGTAAAACCCAGCTTGCCAAGGTTCTGGCGAAGTTCCTGTTTGACTCAACCGACAACCTGATAAGGGTTGACATGAGTGAGTACATGGAGAAGTTCTCTGTATCACGGCTTGTTGGCGCACCTCCCGGATATGTGGGTTATGAGGAGGGTGGTCAGCTTACCGAAAAGGTGAGGCGCAAACCCTATTCAGTGGTACTCCTTGACGAGATAGAAAAGGCACATCCGGATGTATTCCACATCCTGCTGCAGGTACTCGACGAAGGGCAGCTGACTGACAGCCTGGGCCGAAGGGTCGATTTCCGCAACACAATTGTAATAATGACCTCGAACATCGGCACCCGGCAACTGACTGAATTCGGAACGGGTGTCGGATTCGAGACCTCCGCAAAGAGGACCACCCGCAATGAGCAGAACAAGAGTATCCTGCAGAAAGCGTTGCAGAAGACTTTTGCACCTGAGTTCCTGAACAGGATCGATGACGTAATCATGTTCAACCAGCTCTCAAGGGAGGATATTGACAAGATCATCGATATCGAACTTAAGGGCCTCTTTGACAGGATTGCTGCACTCGGATACAAGATGAAACTTAGCCCGCAGGCACGCGATTTCATTGCTGATCGCGGTTTCGATGTTCAGTACGGGGCCAGGCCGCTGAAGAGAGCCATTCAGAAATACCTCGAGGATCCGCTGGCTGAGGTGATTATAAAGAGTGCCGTGTCAGAGGGTGCCGTCATAAGCGTCGGCTATTCCAAGGGTAAGGAGGAACTGACATTCAAGGCTGGCGGAAAAAAGGATGCAGAGGAGCTTCCTGAAGACAACCAGATGGAAGGATGAGGAGATCAGAGATCTGCGAATTCCGATGTTCAGTTTATAGAAAGTAACAGCCAGATATTAAGCGTAATATCACTATTTCTTACTGCCTCCGGGCGGGTCCCGGATAAAATTGCCTATAGGCTGATTTCAGCATACAGATCGAATTCCGTTGACCCGGTTATCTTCACATCGATGAAGGTGCCGGGTTCAATGTTTTTAATGCCGGTGACAAGGACCTCCTGGTCAACTTCGGGGGAGTCATACTGGCTGCGTCCCACATGAAACAACCCCTCCCTCCTGTCGATTATCACCGTCATGATCCTGCCGGTCATTGCGGCATTCCTCTCCGCGGATATCTCCTGCTGCAGTCCCATGATTTTGGCCACCCTCTTCTCCTTTGTCCTTTCAGGGATAGAGTCACTGTACTGCAGGGCAGCGTGGGTGTTCTCCTCATGTGAATACCTGAATGCACCGAGCCGGTCGAACCTGTATTCCCGGATATAGTCAATCAGTTCCTTAAACTCCTTTTCAGTCTCTCCCGGGTGGCCGGCAATAACAGTTGTCCTTACCGCAGCGTCAGGAAGCATACGGCGGATATCAGCCAGCAGACGTCTCGTCCCGGCACTGTCATGCTCCCTTCGCATCATCTTGAGCATCCTGTCTGAAATATGCTGGATCGGAATATCTATATACCTGCATATCTTCGGATTATCCTGCATCATTTCCAGAATTTCAACCGGAAAGTCAGCCGGGTAGAGATAGTGAAGCCTGATCCATCCGAGATTTTCTATCTCCGTCAGTCGCCGGACCAGCTCGGGCAGCATCTTCCTGCCGTAGAGGTCAGTGCCGTAGAGGGTGAGATCCTGGGCTATGAGTATCAGCTCCCTGACCCCTCCGGATGCCAGTTTGCGGGCCTCCTCAACCAGCTCCTCAACCGGGGTGGAGATGTACCTGCCGCGGATATCAGGTATTGCACAGAATGCGCAGGTCCGGTCACAACCCTCAGACACCTTCAGGTAGGCGTAGTGTGACGGACCGGTCATGATTCTCTCTCCGTTCAGCTCCTGCCTGTATGCCAGTCCCAGGTGTGATATTATCTCCTGTGGCCTGTTCACACCGAACCATCCGTCTACCTCGGGGAGGGAATCGATCAGCTCATTCCTGTATCTCTCAACCAGGCAACCCATTACGAACAGTTTACCGGTCCCCTCCTTCCTGATCGCTTCGGCCTGCCGGATGATGGTGTCAACACTCTCTTCCCTGGCATCATGGATGAAGCCGCAGGTATTGATGATGACTATGTCAGCCGGACCGGATGACTCAGCAGCAACGCTGTAGCCTCCGGCCTCCAGCTGTCGCATGAGTTTCTGTGAGTCAACGGTATTCTTTGAACACCCCAGGGTGACGATATTTACCCTGTTACGTTTCTTCACGACTGGTCGCTGAAGAGTGAATCGACGAAGGCATACCGGTTGAAGATCCTCAGGTCGTCCATTTTTTCACCTACGCCAATATATTTGACCGGGATCCTGAACTGATCGGAGATGCCTATTACAACTCCCCCCTTGGCTGTGCCGTCGAGCTTGGTGATTGCCAGGGCATTGACTTCGGTGGCAGCGGTAAATTGCTTTGCCTGTTCGAATGCATTCTGCCCGGTAGAACCGTCAAGTACCAGTAGCACTTCGTGCGGTGCCGATGGTACAACCTTTTCCATCACCCTCCGGATCTTTGAGAGTTCATTCATGAGTCCTATCTTGTTATGGAGGCGGCCGGCGGTATCAATTATCACAATATCCGTTCCGGCGGACACGGCAGATTTAACGGTATCATAGGCCACTGATGCAGGGTCTGCCCCCATCTGCTGGCTAACCATTGGCACTCCGGCCCGTTCTGACCAGATCTTAAGCTGTTCAATTGCTGCTGCGCGGAAGGTGTCAGCTGCCCCCAGGAGGACGCTGCGCCCTGCCTGGCGGAAGTTATAAGCCAGTTTTGCAATGGTGGTTGTCTTTCCCACCCCGTTGACACCCACCACAAGTATCACGTATGGCTTTGACGGCAAGGGTGCATCAAATCCTGATGAGACATCATGGGTGCTCTTATTCTCTTCCAGCAGGCCGGCGATCTCCTCCCGGAGAATGGCATTCAGTTCGGAAGTGTTGATGTATTTGTCGCGCGCCACACGTTTCGAGACCCTTTCAATTATTCGCAGTGTGGTCTCCACCCCTACATCAGACGAAACCAGCACCTCCTCCAGGTTGTCAAGGACTTCGTCGTCAATCTTCGATTTACCGGCTACAGCCCTGGTAAGCCGTGAGAATACATTCTCACGGGTCCGGCTGAGTCCCCTGTCAAGAATCTCCTTCTCTTCTTTCCTGAATAATCCGAATAATGCCATCACTGAAATGTTGATCCCTCAAAAGTAAAAAAAGAGACGCACTTATGGCGTCTCCCCTGTTTGCATGATCAGTGTCACTGACCTTATTTCTTTCCGAAAAAGTCCTTAACGTGGTCGTTATGAACGACTTCCTCCTTGAACTGGTATGCACCGGTCTTGTCAGATCTCACCACCTTGATGCACTTGGTGAATGATTTTCCGGTTCCTGTCTTTAGTGTTGCAACAACTTTCTTTGCCATATCTCACTGCTTATTTAATCTCCCTGTGAACGGTAACTTTCTTAAGAATAGGATTGTATTTCTTTCTCTCAAGACGGTCAGGGGTGTTCTTACGGTTCTTGGTTGTAATATATCTCGAGGTGCCCGGCTGTCCGGATTCCTTGTGCTCAGTGCATTCAAGGATAACCTGCACCCTGTTGCCTTTGCTCTTCTTTGCCATTTTCTCTCCGGTTTAATTTAGTTGATAATGAATCCTTTTTCCTTTGCTTCCTTAAGCACCGATGCAAGTCCGTTCTTGTTGATATTCCTCATCCCTGCTGCTGATACCTTAAGGGTAATCCACCTGTTCTCTTCCGGAAGGAAATACCTCTTGGTGAACAGGTTGGCCATAAACTTTCTTTTGGTCCTCCTCTTCGAGTGGGAAACATTGTTCCCTACCACTGCTTTCTTTCCGGTGACCTGACAAACCTTTGACATTATTACTCTTTTTTTACTTGTTCTGAAAACTCCGAAAATCGGTTCGCAAAATACGTGATTTTTATTCTATTAAACAAATAAATCGCGCATTTTTTTCCAACAGGCGGGCTTGCGCTCTGTTTAACTACTGATTATCTGCTTTCTGAGCATGTTGAGAGCGGTATATGCCGAGCGGGATATATTGATCATCCTGTCGTCCGCAAACCTGTGTCTCTCAGCTATTACACCACTTTCTGAGGCTACCGCTATCCAGACAGTTCCGACGGGCTTTTCCGGTGTCCCTCCGTCAGGGCCTGCTATCCCGGTCACCGCAATGGCGTACTCAGCCCCGGAAAGGCGAAGCACTCCCTCAGCCATCTCCCTGACACACTCCTCGCTCACGGCCCCATACCTTCTTATGGTACCAGGGTCAACGCCCAGCAGACCTGTCTTGATACTGTTACTGTAAGCCACCACAGATCCAATGAACCAGCCGGACGAGCCCGGAACAGAAGTTATCAGCGAGGCAATCTTCCCACCTGTGCAACTCTCGGCGGTTGCTAAGGTTAAATTTCTGACGGAAAGTAACTTACCCACCGTTTCTTCAAGCGTCACTTCATCCTCCCCGTAGATAACGTCGGGAATTATTCCGTAAAGTTTCACAACCTGTTCTTCAACGGTTCGCCGCACCTCCGGTCCATTGTCGCCGGTACCTGTCAGACGAAGCTTGATTACTCCGTGAGCGGGGAGGTATGCCAGCTTCACCGACGCCGGAAGTTCCTTCTCAAACCCTTCGAGCCTCTCTGCCAGTTTTGCCTCGAAGGTGCCATAGGTCATAACATTCCTGTGGATAATCGTCCGCCCTCGGGTCATTTCTGAAACCATGGGAAGCACATGTTCCTGCATTATCATCTTCATCTCGGAAGGGACACCGGGCATCGAGATTACCAGCTTTCCATCCTTTTCAAAAAGCATTCCCGGGGCTGTGCCTCCGTGGTTGGCCAGCACCCGGCAGCATTCCGGCACCAGGGCCTGCCGGCGATTGTTATCATTCATCTCAAGGTTCCTCCTGGTTATCCGGTCGGTAATCTCTGCCAGGACCTCAGGATCGGTGACCAGCCTCGTACCAAAATACTCAGCAAGGGTTTCCTTCGTAATATCATCGCTGGTGGGGCCAAGTCCGCCTGTCATCAGTACCAGTTGAACACGTCCCAGCGCCTCGTTGAGAGCATTGATTATCTCCTCCCTCCTGTCGGAAACGGATGTGATCCGGTTTACCCTGATGCCCGTCATGCTGAGCTGCATGCCCATCCATGCCGAGTTGGTGTCAACTGTCTGCCCTATGAGCAGTTCGTCTCCTACGGTGATGATCTCTGCGGTGTTCATATCTTGTCCAGCCACTTGAATGAAGGATGCAAAATTATCAATATTTTGTGTCACTTATCCAGATATCATAATATGAAAGATGAGAGGAAAATCTTAGATGAGGTGAGCCGGTTTGTCATGGAAGCGATGCAGAAACATGACAGCGGGCACGGATGGACACACATTGAAAGGGTGGTCAGGATAGCTTTGCATATCCATAGTGCTGAGGGACGCGGAGACAGGCTGACCGTTGAGCTGGGTGCCCTGCTCCATGATGTGGGTGACCATAAGTTTGAGGCCCACGACGGTCCGGATGAGATACGCAGATTGCTGGGTGGCCTGGGAGTCAGCAGCAGTGTGATCGACGCAGTAGTCAACATCAATCAAAATATCTCCTTCTCAAAGGGAATGAGACCTGATCCCGGAAGCGTTGAGCTGCAGATAGTTCAGGATGCCGACCGGCTTGATGCCATGGGTGCCGTCGGCATTGCCAGGGCTTTCAACTACGGAGGTTTCAAAGGCAATGACATCTATGACCCGCGGGTGAAGATCACTGACCCTCCCCTCCTTGCCGGGACCAGCTCCCGCTCGGTCTCAACCATACACCATTTCTATGACAAGCTGCTGCTGCTCAGGGACCTCATGAACACTCCCACCGGGAGGAAACTTGCGGATGAAAGGCATGAATACATGGTGAGGTACCTCGACCAGTTCTTCAGGGAGTGGAATGAGGGTATGGATAAGTGAAAATGTAACTTATATGTTATAAAATACTAATTTTACTGATTAATAATAAAACTACAGGAGATGTTCTACGTACTATTGATCATCATTGCTGTCCTGGCCCTGCTGGCAGTAAGCCTCTACAACCGCCTTGTCCGGCTGAGGAACAACAGGGAGAATGCCTTTGCCGATATCGATGTTCAGCTGAAGCAGAGGCTTGACCTCATACCGCAGCTGGTTGAAGCAGTAAAAGCCTACATGAAGCATGAGAGCACCGTACTCACCGAGATTACCAAAGCCCGTGCAAGTGCCATAGAGGCAAAGGGGATTGATGAAAAAATTGCGGCAGACGGCAGACTCTCTTCAGCGCTGCAGGGACTTCGCGTTGCCGTGGAAGCATACCCTGACCTGAAGGCCAGCACCAATTTCATGCAACTACAGGAGGAGATTTCGGACATTGAGAACAAGCTTGCAGCCGCACGCAGGTTCTTTAACTCTGCAACGAAGGAGCTTAACAACGCGGTGGAGGTCTTCCCATCCAATCTTATTGCAGGCATGTTCGGATTCAAACGCGAAACAATGTATGACCTGGCTGAATCCAGGGCACAGGCAGAAGAGACGCCCAAACTGAATTTCTGACCCGCATGAAGTATATCGGGCTGAACAGGCAGATATGGAACAATAACATCAAATCTGTTATTCTGCTTATTCTTTTTCCGCTGGTTATGATGGGGCTTGTCTGGCTCTTCGTGTTTCTCGTTCAGCCAGCTTCGGATTTCCGGCTTGAGACGGCAAATGACATGTTCCTCAGATCAATACCGTTTGTGATTGCAGGGGTTGGCATATGGTTCATAATTGCCTGGTTCTCACATACCTCCATGATTGAGCGGGCTACGGGATCCGCTCCGCTGAGCAGGAAGGAAAACAAGCGCATTTACAACCTGGTTGAGAACCTTTGCATCGGCAGCGGAATGCCCATGCCTAAAGTCAATGTCATCAACGATGACTCCCTGAATGCATTTGCCAGCGGGATAAACACCTCCACTTTCACCGTCTCACTTTCGCGGGGAATTATTGATAAACTGAATGACGAAGAGCTGGAGGCGGTAATAGCTCATGAACTGACACATATCCGTAACCGGGACGTGAGGCTTCTCATAGTATCAATAATTTTTGTGGGAATATTTGCTTTTATCACAGAGGCCCTGGTGCGGACGGTTCGCTTCAGCGGAGGAGGCAGGGGCAAGAAGGACGGCAGGGTGGTAATCATTGCGCTGATGCTTGCCGCAGTCGGATATTTCCTGTCAACCATCTTCCGGTTTGCAATATCGCGGCAGCGCGAGTATATGGCCGATGCGGGTTCGGCAAATATGACCAGGAATCCGCTGGCCCTCGCTTCTGCCCTTGAAAAGATCTCTGCTGATCCAAGCATTGAAGCCGTAAAGCGCAATGACGTTGCACAGATGTTTATAGATAACCCCGAGCCCAGGAAAGAGAGACCTGTCTCCTTTCAGTTCGGGTCAATCTTCATGACGCATCCTCCCATTGAAAAGAGGATCGCACTGCTGAAACAGTTCTGAACCCGGACCGGACGGAAATGGCTTTGAACAAAAAGAGAATTTACGAAATCATCTTCGAAGCAGACACCCGCGAGGGCAAAGCCTTTGACGTAACCATTATCGGGCTTATCCTCCTGAGTGTGCTTCTGGTACTTTTCGACAGTATAGCACAAGTCCGGGAGCGCTTCGGCCAGGCAATCCACATCATAGAGTGGTTCATCACCGGAATCTTTCTGATTGAATACATCCTCAGAATCTGGGTCCTGGAAAAACCTGTCAGATATATCTTCAGTTTCTACGGAATCATTGACCTGATGGCTATCCTGCCCAATTTCCTGGGCCTTATCCTGGCCGGAGGACAGAGCCTGATGGTTATCAGGGCAGTAAGACTTCTCAGGGTGTTCAGAATATTCAAACTGAGCCGTTACACCTTGGCGGGCAGGACCCTCGCGAGGGCTCTTTACCGGAGCAGGGAAAAGATATTCATGTTCATCTCCACCATTATCACCCTGGTGGTGATCTTCGGAACCATCATGTATCTTATAGAAGGTGAGGAAAATGGATTCACCAGCATACCCGTAAGTATTTACTGGGCTGTGGTGACCCTTACAACGGTAGGTTACGGCGATATCTCCCCCGTGACCGGGCTCGGACAGTTCCTTGCCAGTATTGTGATGATAATGGGGTATGCCATTATTGCAGTTCCTACGGGGATAGTCACCTCCGAGATGATGAGAATGCCGGCCGGGAACAACACCCAGGTCTGTTCCAGCTGCATGTTTGACAGGCATGACGATGATGCCCTATACTGCAAAAAGTGCGGTACACGGCTGGATGTACCTGTGCCGGAGGACCAGAAAGCAGGTTACTGAGTGAACAGAAGACATTGCGGGTCAGGTGTTTGTATAGGACTTCGGGATTTCTTATATTTGCGTGAATCAGCCCCCATTCCGGGCTTGCCATAAAAGATAAAAGTATCAGGCCATGAAAAAAGGATTGCTAATCATTCTCACAGTTTTATTTGCGCTGACTATGCCCCTGGTCGGACAGGACAAAAAAGGGATCAAGAATGGCATGACCAGCGAGAGGACCATCCAGGCACTGACTAATCCTTCACTCTACAGTACCACTTCAGGTTTTGATGACAGGTACCAGGGTTTGAAGGGCTCACCCAGACTCCTGGACACTCTTCTCCCTTCAACCGTGCTCCTGAAAGAAGGGGAAGGCTATTACGAGGTGAACACTGACATTGATGTTGTCAGGAATACCATGCTTTTCATATTGCCGGCTTCGGGTGACCTGCTTGAGGTCTCCTCATCATGGATCAGCGAGCTGGTATTCCACACTGAAACGGGAGACATGGTTTTCCGGACAACCGACGGTCTGCGATTTGACAAGGAGATCAAGGGAAACAAGTTCTGCCAGGTGCTGGCGGAAGGTAAGCATATGTTTATCAAACTGCCCGACAGGGAGTTCCGGGAGGCGAACTTTACCGGACTTTACAGCCCTGATGTGAGGTACGACGAATATGTTCCTGCTGATAAGTACTACATTCTTGGCAGTGACTCGGTATTTCACAGGGTGCAGCTCACCCGCAAGTCGCTCAGCAAGGTATTCCCCTCAAAGGCGAAGCTGATAAACAGCAGTTTCAGCGAGAAACCGGGTGAGAATCCTGAGCAACAGGTAATAAGGCTTCTGGAGAAGTTCTGACAGCGGGTGCGGTGCATAATCTCATTCAGGGATGCCATCTGACAAAAAGGGCCACTGAGGTGGCCTGCTTTTATTTTCTGTCCTTTCCTCCTTCTGATGAATCAGGGTCGGAAAGTCCTGATAACAAAAGACCCCGGTGATGCCGGAGCCTTTTTGTCTGAGCGGGAAACGAGATTCGAACTCGCGGCAGCCTTTTTGTCTGAGCGGGAAACGAGATTCGAACTCGCGGCCCTCAGCTTGGGAAGATTATTTTCGTAATCTCATCCCAAATCACGCTGTTTAATTTTATTTAATATAAATCCTGTTATTCAATGAATTAAAGAACTTAATTTTTCATGCCATATTTTTTAATTTCAGGATAATTCATACTTTTATATTGCAAATTTCATTGCAAATTTTTTAATCTTTATCCAAATATGGCTATTTCAAAACCAACGGCAAACATCTACCTTGATACACGTAAAGAACTCAAAAATAACAAATATCCTGTTAAATTAAATGTTTATTATCTCGGAAAAAACAGGTTGTTCGGATTACCGATAAAATTAACCAAAACAGAATGGGAGAAAATCAACAGTCCGAAACTTCGAGACCAGAACCTGAAAGACATTAAAACAAAGCTGGATTACTATGAAGGGGACAAGTTTGAAGCCACATTGAAAGAAATTGAAGAACCCTTCACGTTCCAGAAATTCAAGACTGCTTTCGAAAAGCAGGATAGTTCACAATTGGTAAGCCATGACGTTTATGCACTTTTCGACAGATTCATCGAAGAACAGGAACGAAAGGGTAAGGTAGGCAATGCGGGAATATATCGTAATGCACGTAACTCATTCCAGCGTTTAAGAAAGCGATTGTTTATAAATCAGGTAACCGTTGACTTCCTGAAAGACTATGAAAATCAAATGAAAAAGTCTGGCAAGAAGATTAATTATATCGGGTTAAACCTGCGATGCATGCGTGCTATTTACAACATGGCAATTGCAGAAAAACTGGCAAAACAGGAAGACTATCCATTCTCACAGAAAAGACGGGACAAAAAATTCGCTATTAAAACCGAGGAAACGAAAAAGAAAGCGTTGTCGGCAGACCAGTTAGCAAAACTTAAACAATACGAACCACAAACACCAGCACAAAAAAAAGCATTCAGGTTTTGGTGGTTCGCATTACATGCTTACGGCATAAACATGACTGATATATGCCATTTGAAATATAAAGACATTGTCGGTAATAAGATTATCATTGAACGCATTAAGACCGAAGATACGACCATCAGCAGCAAACCTGTGAGGATTCTAATCACACCCGAAATTCAATCATGTATTGACGATTACGGCAATCAGGATAAATCTCCTGATGCCTATGTGTTCAACATCCTGAAACATGGATGGAGTGCAAAGCAAGAGCGTGATATGGTAATGTCATTTACACGTAACATTAATAAACATATGAAGAAAATCTCAGAAGATTTGGGTCTCGAAAGACCGATATCAACCAACTGGGCACGGCATAGTTTTTCAACATTTTTAAAAAGCGGTCTTATCCCAATCGAGGTTATTTCAGAGGCACTGGGTCATTCTTCCATCGAGACAACCAAGATATACTTGGATTCATTTGAAGATGATGTACTTGAATTGATTGCCAAACGACTTTCAGAAATTTAACCGTTATGCTATGAAAAAGACAACACCAATATATGATGATAGCCTCGAAGTCCAGTTAACAGATATGCTGTGCAAATTGGATGAAAATCCGAAAGTAAACATCAACCAGATTGGTTCATCTGCATACAAGGGACATTTATTAGCAGACGGTCAGGACGGGTTTCAAAAATTCATTCACATGAGCCTGTATCTCAAATTTATCGAATACTTTGACAATTATAAAGTCAGATGCATCAATGCTTATGCGGTTAAAACTAATTTCATCCCTGTTGTTAAAAGATTGCTATCACAATATAACGAAGCGATAGATAGCCTTTACTCATCAAATGTCCGTGAAGAATGGTCAATGTATTTTGACGATACACAGGTTTCTGACACAGAAGATAACCTGAAGAAACAAGCATTCCAGTTCTTTTATAATGCTTCAGCAGTTCAAATATTCTATTCGGGTAAACTGGCAGATAAAATGAAGGAGTACATAGCTGAATTTGACACTGTTATTCCCAAACCTGAACCAGAATATTATTTTACGGTTCTTCCTGCTTTTACATCACAGAGTCATAATATCCTGAAGGACATGCATAAGAACCTTAAAGCAATGAAATATGTTGATTGCACCGATGAGGCTTTTAAAAATGTGTTTACCAATAAAGAACCAAAACCCATTCGGTGGCTTCAATCCCAAAGGTCATTAACATATTTGATAAAACAATTGACAGGTCAATTCTTGGTTGAGAAAATCAAACCTTCTAATTATTACATCGCTGAAAGATATTTTCACATATTCAAGAACGGCAAATTCCTTCATCCAAAAAAGTTACGGCACGACAAAGACCCAAATCCCGAAGTTATTGAGTTTATAGATGGGGTTATTGACAATGCCATAAAAATATATAGTAAGAAATAGCATTTCCTACATTCCTCCAGCCGACAGCATTTTTACTCTTCTTTCACTCTGGCAGACCTAACTGTCAGAGCATCTCTTGATTTCAGCAAATTAAGTGCCTGAACCGACCGACAGGTCGAGGTGTCGGTGATTTTCGCCTCACATTTTTCTGGAATTTTACATCGTAAATCTTTGATTGCCATGAATAAACACGATGTAATAACATATGACAACCTGCCTGAAGCAGTAAAGCATCTTTTGCATGAGGTAGCCGACATAAAGAACTACCTGTTAAACCAAGCAGCAACTACTGCTGAGACAAAGCAACTCGCACCAGACGGAGATTTTTTAACGGTAAGTGATGTCAGTCAGATGCTGAATATTTCGAAGGGTGCTGTCTACAATATGACCAGTACCCGCCAGATTCCATTCTTTAAAAAATGCGGAAGGGTTTACTTCGATAGAAGTGAGATTAATGAATGGATACGTCAGGACAGATGCAAAACTTTAAAACAACTTCAGGCAGATGCTGACATGGAGACCCGAAAGAAATAACCTCTCAGAGAACTGTTTTGCAGTTTTTTGGGTGAAGCACATATTCAGATGAAGTGAATGGTAACCTTAGACAGAATTAAAATATTAACCGATAAAAAGCACATTAAAAGCATGGACTCAGATGTGACTACCAAAATATTGAGAAGTAATATTGGTACAGCTATAAGGTATTCACAAAAGATGCCTTTCAATATTTACATGAATTACAGTTTGCAGGATAACCGATGTGTTATCGAATTATCTTCCAAAGTATTACTTGACCGTTATCCAGAACTTATAAACATCAACAATATCCAGCAGTGTTTTGAAAACATAAACAGAATAGGGTTTTGCGAAATGGAAGTTGATGGTATCATTCATAACAGTGAATTACTTACATGTGATGTCACCAGTGATATTAGCGGTATTGTTCAACCTGACCGACTGGCAATGAAGTCATGTTTGGTTAACCACAATAAATTCAGAGTACAGAAATACGGCAATAGCGGATACACCATCAACAAAATGGTTAAGACCCGCAACCGACAAATTCGCATTATTATTTACGATAAGGGGAAGGAATTACGTAAAAAGAACAATACTGAATATCTCGGTATGTTGACTGACGCCGATTCGATGCTGACATACTTCGATGGCAAATTCCGAGTGGAAGCCAACATTAACACCAAAGAACAAATCAGGCAACTTTTTCAAACAAAAAGCACCGATTTGTTGGATGTACTGAAATCCGAGGCGAATCCACTGTTAACAATTTTTGATGAGGTCTTTACATTTCCTGAAGAACCTGAACACCAGAATCAGGTGATGCCCTCACCATTGTCATTTCCGAAGTTGAGGATGGTTAAAAATGCATTATTACTGGCTGCCTGTGAGTATGACATGGAAAAAGTAGACCTCGTTTTGAATAATACACTTTCACCGCATACTGATAAAAGCAAGTATCGAACCGAATTAAATAAACTATTGAATTCCTATCCCCTTCCAAATAAAAACATCGCATTAATGAAGAAAATCAGAGAAGAAATAGCCAAAAGTGCAACAACAGAAATAACAACCAGACAAGGATATTAATAGCAGAAACAGAGAGAAATAAATAATAATAAAAATTAAATAAATTAAAATTATGGCAAACATTTATGACAGTGAAATCAGATGTGCAGATAAAAAGGTACTGAACAAGTTAACTAAACTTATTTTGAAACACACACCCTCAAGAATTCTTGGTAAAACAAAAGATATTGTTTTGTTTGAGACCCGATGGAGTGATTTGGATTATGCTATGGAAGTCTTTTCACGGGATTTTCCTGAAGTTACTTTTTCGTGTTCATTTATTCATATGACCGCTTGTTATGCTTTCTATTACACCTATAAAGATTATCGAAATGGAATTGTTACATATAAGGGTCTTAAACCATCATTTTTTTATAACAGTGCAGATTTGCAAAAGATAAACTTAGATGATTACAAAGATTTCGTATCAAAGTATATAACTTACTTTAGCACCATGTATGAAGAAAAGAAATTAGAGGATGGAACATATTATCTCGAATTTATTCCAGACAGATATAGAAATAATAATGAGAACTTTTTCCCACAAGCGGTAGCTGAGTATGATGAATGTATTTTAACGGCAACACTTAACGGTTATTCCCATATAAGGCTTGAATTGACGTTGAAAAATAGCGATGAAAGCCACATGTCAGGTAAACCAGAATAAAATTGAATATTTTTCATCAATTTTTTATCGAAATATTGCAGAGAATCATTACAAGTTGTTTGTAATTCAAAAGCCTTATTTTCAATAACAATTAGTATTTTTGATGTTCATTCTTTGAATATCAACGAAAACAGTTCGGTTTAATACCATCCAGAAAATACAAGGATGGGTGATTAACTGCACAATAGTGAGATAATTTTAATTTGAATCTGTAAAAATACCGTATGTCTGAAGAACAAAAACGTCAATTAAACCAGCAACTCTGGAATATAGCCAACACCCTGCGTGGTAAAATGGATGCCGATGAATTCCGTGATTACATTCTCGGCTTCATTTTTTACAAATATTTGTCGGAAAAGATGGAATTGTATGCCAATGACATACTGAAGGAAGATAAGATAAACTATCTGGAAATATCAGAAGATACACCCAAAGGACAGGAATATCTTGAAGCCATAAAAGAAGAATCATTGGAAAAACTGGGATACTTCCTGAAACCGTCAGAACTGTTCGGACAGGTTGCGTTACGTGGAAACGGAAATGGAAAACATGGAAACTCCTTCATCATTGAAGACATCCAGAAAATCCTTATCAACATACAGAACAGTACGATGGGTACTGCCAGTGAAGAAGATTTCGACCACCTGTTCGAGGATATGGATTTAAACAGTACGAAACTGGGCAGGACTGCCGAACAGCGAAATGAAGTAATAGCAAAAGTTCTGTCGCATCTTGACAAAATAGATTTCCAACTGGAACAATCAAAGATTGATGTACTGGGTGATGCGTATGAGTATTTAATCGGGCAGTTTGCCAGTGGTGCGGGTAAAAAAGCAGGTGAATTTTACACTCCGCAACAAGCATCAAAAATACTTGCACGGATTGTTACATTGGGTAAAACACGAATTAAATCTGCATATGACCCGACATGCGGGTCAGGTTCTCTTATTCTTCGGTTGGGTAGGATTTGTGATGTGCTGAAGTTCTACGGTCAGGAACGTAACCGTACCACATACAACCTTTGCCGAATGAACATGATTCTGCATGACGTTCATCACACAAGATTTGACATTAAACTGGAAGATACACTGGAACACCCGCAGCACGATAAACTTGATGCCGAGGCAGTTGTAGCAAATCCGCCATTTTCGGCAAAATGGAGTGCCAGTCCCTTGTTTATGACCGATGACAGGTTCAGCGAATACGGGAAACTTGCACCATCATCCAAGGCAGACTTTGCCTTCATTCAGCACATGATATACCATCTGGCAGAAAATGGTGTTATGGCTGTCGTAATGCCACATGGTGTTTTGTTTCGTGGTGCTGCTGAGGGTCACATCAGAAAATACCTGATTGAAGAGAAAAACTATCTGGATGCTGTTATCGGACTACCTGCGAACATCTTCTTTGGAACATCCATACCAACATGCATTCTGGTGTTTAAGAAGTGTAAGGAACATCCAGATGATATTTTATTTATTGATGCCAGCCAACATTTTGAAAAGGTAAAAACGCAAAATTACCTGCGGGATGAGGATGTGGACAGAATAGTTGACACATATGCTAAACGCATAAAGATTGATAAATATAGTTATGTCGCCAGTCTGGATGAGGTAAGGGAAAACGATTACAACCTGAACATTCCGAGGTATGTTGACACCTTTGAAGAGGAAGAGCCTGTGGATATTGCTGCTGTTGCCACTGGACTTAAAGAACTGGAAACGGAAATGCAATCCAACGATGAAATCATTTCTGTGTATTGCAGTGAATTAAACATCCCAACCCCTTTTTAACCATGATAAGAATTGGTGACTTGAAACTATACGTTGGCTCAAAAGAGGAACAAAGATTTGCCAGTCAAAAAGGCATGAAAATTGTCTGTGCCCTGAATAGAGCAAGTGGATATGTGACTCATCAGTCTGTTGTTGGTTGGTCTGGCAGAGGATGTAACTCAGACAATCCCTATTATTTGTTCAAACGTGAACCTGATGCTATCTATCTGAATATGATTGATGGGGATGACCCAAAATATGTAAATGATGAAATGATTAATCCTGCTCTTGACTTTATTCACAAGCACTTGCAGAGTGGGAACGAGGTCTTTATTTATTGTAGTTTGGGTGAATCACGAAGTCCGTCAATAGCCTTGATGTACATGTTAGAACATGGATTAATTGAAAGGAATAGCAACACGATTAATCTGTTTCGGACGAAATATTATCCAAATTTCGCACCAAAAAATGGCAACCTTTTATATATCAAGAAGAGATGGGGAATATAAGCACACCGCAAATTAGATTTCCTGATTTTAAAGAGGAATGGATTAATAATTCCTTGGGAGAAATTGCAAAATTTTCGAAAGGCAAAGGAATATCAAAAGAAGACATTTCTGAAACAGGAGAAACTGAATGTATAAGGTATGGTGAGTTATATACTACTTACAATGAAACAATTTCCACTGTATTTTCAAAAACAAATATTAATACTTCACACTTGGTTCTAAGTGAAGCCAATGATGTTATAATCCCTGCTTCTGGTGAAACAGAGGTTGATATCGCTAAAGCATCATGTATATTAAAATCGGGCATTGCTCTCGGTAGTGACTTGAATATAATAAAGACGCTTAATAATGGCGTTTTTCTATCATATTATCTGAATAGTAAGAAGAAGATTGATATCGCCAAGTTAGCACAGGGAATATCTGTTGTTCATCTCTACGCTGGGCAGTTATCAAAATTGCCGTTAAAAATCCCGCCTCTTCCCGAACAACAAAAAATCGCATCCTTTTTCACCGCCATTGACCAGAAAATATCCCAACTCAAACGCAAGAAAACACTGCTGGAACAATACAAGAAAGGTGTGATGCAGAAAATATTCTCGCAGGGAATCAGATTTAAAGACGATAATGGGCAGGAGTTCCCGAAGTGGGAGAAGAAAAAGTTGAAGGATGTAGCAGAAATAAAATACGGTAAAGACCAAAAAGGAATTGCTTGTGAGAATGGACAATACCCAATTTTTGGTACTGGCGGTGTAATGGGCAGAACGAATGAGTTTTTATCTGATAAACCATCGGTACTAATTGGAAGAAAAGGAACTATTGATAAACCGTTATTTATTGATACTCCTTTCTGGACGGTGGATACCCTATTTTATACCAATTTGCTTTCAAATGTCAATGCCAAGTGGTTGTATTATAATCTTACAAAAGTAAATTGGTACAAATACAATGAAGCATCAGGAGTTCCAAGTCTTAGTACTTCAACAATTAATAAAATACCAATTGATTTACCGAGTTTAGGAGAACAAACCAGAATCGCCAATTTTCTATCAGCTATTGATGATAAAATTAACCATACAGAGAAGCAGATTGAAAAAGCAGAGGTCTGGAAAAAAGGGTTGATGCAGCAAATGTTTGTTTAACTGACCTTTAAATAGTGCTATAGCGATGATAAATTACGAAAAAACAGATAAATTTTTTGTAAAATCAAACATTTGCCTTATATTTGCATTAACAGTACCCGTTTTGCATACCATAAGAACTGCAGGCGGGTCATTTTTTTTATACAGGTATGCCAAATAAACCTGCCTATACTATATCTGACCAGATAAAATTACTTAAATCACGGGGCATGCGTTTCAGGGATGAAACTCTTGCAGCTTCATATCTGGCAAACATTAGTTATTACCGCTTGAAAGGTTATTGGTGGGATATGCAAACAGATTATAAAAAGCATACCCTCAAGCCAGATACTTGGTTCGAAGATATTATTGACCGATATAATTTTGACCGTAACCTAAGGCTGATATTATTCGATGCCATTGAGCGCATAGAAATTGCTTTACGTACAAAATTAATATACCATTTTTCTGTCATTTATGGTGGTTTATGGTACTTGGATGCTAACCTGTTTGAAAACCGAACAATAAGATTAAATGACGGAACGATAAAATCAATTCATCAAAACATTCTGGATGAGTTGCATAAAGAGTTCAGAAGGAGTCAAGAAATTTTTATTCAAGACCACCGTAACCGATTTCCCAATAGAGATGCGGATGCTTGGAAAATACTGGAAGCAGCCTCATTGGGAACGCTGTCGAAACTATACAAAACGCTTAAACACCAGTTACCAGAAAAAGCCACCATTGCTAACGAAATGGGTCTGAATTTGCATAGCGAACTTTCAAGTTGGCTGGAAGCAATAACCTATGTCAGGAACATAGTTGCACATCATTCTCGCCTATGGAGCAGGAATATGGTAAAAAGACCTGTAGAAATATTAAATAATCCTGTTGGAAAATGGTTTGTTAATCCGCTTATGCCAGTGCAGGCAAAGAAACCTTTTCTTATCATTTCATGTATGGTCTATTTATGTAACGAGATAACTCCAAACAATCAGATTAAGAACAAAATACACGAACTTTTTAACTCAAATCCATCAATACCCATATATAAACTGGGATTTTTGAACAACTGGCATAAAGAACCTCTTTGGCAATGAGCAAGCAACCCGAACTGATACTCGAAGAACAATTGATTGCAAAACTTCAGGAACTGGGTTATGCGCTGGTGCATATTCAGAATGAAACGGAATTAATAGACAATCTGAAAGTCCAGTTGGAGAAGCATAACCACATCACTTTTTCCGACAAAGAGTTTGACAAGGTTTTAAACATACTCAGCAAGGGTTCAGTATTCGAGAAAGCCAAGACACTTCGTGAAAAACAGCATATCATCAGGAATAATGGCGATAACCTGTATTTTGAATTCATCAACACCGAACAGTGGTGTCAGAACCAGTATCAGGTCACCCATCAGGTCTCGATGGAAGGCAAATACAAGAACCGTTATGATGTTACACTGCTTATCAATGGTCTGCCATTAGTTCAGATTGAATTAAAACGAAGGGGACTGGAACTAAAAGAAGCGTTTAATCAGGTAAACAGGTATCAGCGACACTCCTTCAGCAGCAGTTACGGCTTGTTCCAGTACATCCAGATATTCGTAATCAGTAACGGTGTTAATACGAAATATTACGCTAACAACCGCTTCCAGTCATTTAAACAGACATTTTACTGGACGGACATTGAAAATAAACGGTTGACAAACATTTTAAACGGTTTTGCTTCTGATTTCTTGGAGAAGTGCCACATATCTAAGATGATATGCAAATACATAGTGCTGAATGAAACGTCCAAGATACTTATGGTTCTCCGTCCATACCAGTATTATGCAGTTGAGGCATTGGTTGACAGGGTGATGCACAGTCGAAAAAACGGATATATCTGGCATACCACTGGGTCTGGTAAAACACTTACATCATTTAAAGCAAGTCAGATACTGACACGGTTACCAAAGATAAAAAAGGTTGTGTTTGTGGTTGACAGAAAAGATTTGGACTACCAGACAACAAAAGAGTTCAACAGTTTCTCAAAAGGGAGTGTTGACGGTACAGATAACACCCGCCAACTGGTCAGGCAGTTTACTGATGATACAAAACTGATTGTAACCACCATCCAGAAACTGAATGCAGCCATCAGTAAAAAGCACTTTCTGGAACGGATGAAGCCACTTCAGGATGAACGAATCGTTTTCATCTTCGATGAGTGCCACCGCAGCCAGTTTGGTGAAACACATCAGCGTATTATTTCATTCTTCAGGAACATCCAGATGTTTGGTTTCACAGGCACACCCATATTTGCTGAAAATGCCGTAAAAAATGAGTTAGGAAAGAAAACAACTAAGGAATTATTTGGGGAGTGCCTTCATAAGTATGTGATTACAGATGCTATCAGGGATGAAAACGTTCTGAAATTCTCGGTTGAGTATGTTGGCAGGTACAGGAACAGGGATAGTTCCAATGAAATTGACATACAGGTTGAGGACATTGATGTAGATGAACTAATGGAATCTTCAGCACGCTTGGAGAAAATTGTTGACTATATCATCGCTCATCATAACAGAAAAACGCATAACAGAGAGTTTACAGCGATGTTTTGTGTCAGTAGTATTCCAGCATTAATCCGCTATTATGAGTTGCTGTATCGTAAGAAAATGCTCGGAAATCACGATTTAAAGATTGCCACAATATTCAGTTATATAGCCAACGAAGATGATGTGGATGCCAACGGTTTCATCCCAGAGGAAATTTCAGTTGCAGCCGAACCAGAGATTGCTTATGCAACCAATCCACATACCCGTGAAAAACTGGATGAATTTATCGGACATTATAACCAGATGTTCGGCTCAGCGTTTTCAACACGGGACAGTCAGAGTTTCTACAATTATTACAATGATATCAGCAAGAAGGTAAAAGAGCGAAAGATTGACATATTGCTGGTAGTGAACATGTATTTGACTGGATTTGACAGTCCTTCGCTCAACACCCTGTATGTCGATAAAAACCTACGGTTTCATGGACTGATACAGGCATACTCCCGAACCAACCGCATCCTTAATGAGTTGAAATCACAGGGCAACATTGTGGTTTTCCGTAATCTGAAAAATGCCACTGATGAAGCCATCACCCTTTTCAGCAACAAGGATGCCATTGAAGAAATCATAATGAAGCCGTATGATGAGTATGTAAAGTCATTTAACGATGCTTTCATCAACCTGCTGCATATTACCCCTACTGTTGATAGTGTAAACAATCTGGTCACCGAAGACGATGAACTGAAATTCATCATAGCCTTCAGGGATTTGATGCGCATAAAAAACGTACTGGCATCTTTCTCCGACTTTAAGTGGAGCGATTTATCCATGACTGAGCAGCAGTTCGAAGATTATAAGAGTAAGTATCTCGACCTGCATGATAAAGTAAAAAGCGAACACGCAAAAGAAAAAGTCAGCATACTCGAAGACGTTGATTTTGAACTGGAACTTATTCACCGTGACGAAATCAATGTTGCATACATTATTCGGCTACTCATAAAACTAAAAGCCAACCAGAAGAAAGATGCGGAGCAGATTGAAAAGGAAATATTC
>JALONR010000076.1 GCA_025454815.1 Bacteroidales bacterium
CTTATAAAAAAAATGGCCGCATAAAGGCAAACCTTTATGCGGCCAGATAAACTTGATATTTTTGTCCTATAATCTGTAACGCTTATTTAGGACTAGTCACCATTGTATAAACAGCTGCCCGTGCAGCTTCAGTCCTTACCGGTATCCGGAACAATGTATCTCTCATTCCGGTCCGGCCATCTTTTCTCAGGTGAGGTCGATTTCGTTACCCTGCCTGTCGAAGAAATCGTACTGAAGAAAGTGGTATGATTCTATCCCCTGTGCCTTGAGACTTACCCCGTGTTTCCTGTTGATCTTCGCCAGCCTTGATATCAGGCCTTCCCTGAGATATGCTGCCACGAAGGGATGAGTCCTGAGTATGAACTTGCGGGTCTTTACTTTCTCAATAATTGACGCAAGGGTTCGTTCAATCTCATCTGTAAGCAGGATGGCCGGGGCTGCTTTGCCTTCTCCCCTGCAGACCGGGCACTTTTCATCGGTAATAATGGTCATTTCAGGGCGCACCCGCTGGCGGGTTATCTGCATGAGTCCGAATTTACTGAGAGGCAGGATGTTATGCTTTGCCCTGTCAGCACTCATGAGTTCCTTCATCCTGTCGAGCAGGGCCTGGCGGTTTTCGTTTGACTGCATATCGATGAAGTCGATAACTATTATTCCGCCCATATCCCTGAGCCGAAGCTGGCGGGCTATTTCCCTTGCAGCCTCAATGTTTACGGATAGTGCATTTGACTCCTGGTCGGAGCCTGACTTTGACCTGTTGCCGCTGTTGACGTCAATGACGTGCAGTGCTTCAGTGTGCTCAATGATAAGGTATGATCCGCCCTTGAAAGAGATTGTGCGGCCGAAGAGCCCCTTGATCTGCCGGCTGACGCCGAAATGATCAAAAATGGGAAACTGCTCCTTGTATACCTTTACTATCTTTTCCTTCTCAGGGGCAATCTCCCTGATGTAACTTTTCACTTCGCCGGCTATCACCTCATCATCAACGATGATGCTGTTGAAGTCGGTACTGAGTATATCCCTGAGGATTGTTGTCGTGCGGTTCATCTCACCCAGCAGCAGCCGCGGCTGCTTTACGTCGCGGTGTACTGCAGAGAGTGCTGTTTCCCATCGGTTTATAAGTTCCTTCAGTTCGGCATCAAGTGCTGCGACCTTCTTTCCTTCGGCCACGGTACGTACTATGACGCCGTAATTTCTGGGTTTAATGCTTTGTATAAGGAGCTTGAGGCGATTACGTTCATCTGCGTTCTCTATCTTCGATGAGACTGATACCTTGTCTGAAAATGGCATCAGTACAAGGTTACGTCCTGCTATGCTCACCTCCGAAGCCAGCCTGGGCCCCTTTGTGGAGATGGGCTCCTTTGTTATCTGCACGATAACTGTCTGTCCTGCTGTCAGTACATCAGCTATCTTCCCGTCCTTGTCAATGTCAGGTTCAGGCTTGAACTTTGACACCGATGTTCCCCTGGTCTTATTCTGTGTGGCCAGCTGGTAATAGCGGTGGAGGGTCCTGAACTGGGCTCCCAGATCAAGATAATGCAGGAAAGCATCTTTTTCGAAACCAACGTTGATAAACGCTGCATTAAGCCCCGGCATGATCTTCTTTACCTTTCCCAGGTAAATGTCGCCGACTGAGAATTTTACATTCCGCTTTTCCTTATTTAACTCGACAAGCTGCTTATCCTCCAGTAGTGCAATGGATATCTCAGCATCATTTACGCTGATAATTAAATCCTTATTCACATTCCGGAATTTGTTGTTAGTCTATAGCCTATTTTATAATGCAACTAACCTAAAGATCTATGGATCTTTAGGTTAGATATAAGAGCTCAGACTATGCATTTATGCTATTTCTTCTTCTTATGCCTGTCTTTCCTCAAGCGTTTTTTCCGCTTGTGGGTTGCCATCTTATGCCTTTTTCTTTTTTTACCGCTTGGCATACTGTTACTTCTTAACGTGTGATTTGACCTTGTTTATGAAAGTTTTTGCAGGCTTGAATGCCGGGATATTATGGGCAGGAATAATGATGGTTGTGTTCTTGGAAATGTTCCTGGCTGTTTTCTTTGCGCGCTTCTTCACGATGAAGCTGCCAAAACCCCTGAGATAAACATTATTGCCGGTTACCATTGAGTCTTTTACTGATTCCATAAAAGCCTCAACTGTTTTCTGAACGGTTACTTTCTCAATTCCAGTGTTCTTGGCAATTTCGTTAACAATGTCTGCTTTTGTCATGTTGCAAGAATTTTAAATTCAACAAATTATTTTGATGTTCTGTTTTTTCAATGTGCAAATATAAAATATTATTTATCAATATCTGTTGAAAGAACTTTTTTTTCACTCCGAAAATGCTGATTTTTTGATACCTATAAAATATAAGGAGGTAAAACAGCCTTTCCTGCCATACCTTGCGGAGGGGTCACCGGGGCTAAGAGCGGTGATCACGGCCCTTGGAGGATTTTTTTTCGTAACTTTACAACCTTTAACACGAGATAAATTCAAAATAAAGCTATGTCATTCAATAAGGTAATACTGGTGGGCAACGTCGGTAAAGACCCCGAGATCCGTCGTTTTGAGAACAATATCAAGGCTTCCTTTTCACTTGCAACAAGCGAGACATATACTCCGAAGGGGGGCGACAGGGTGACACAGACTGAATGGCACAACATTGTTGCCTGGAGAAGGCTTGCCGAACTTGCCGAAAACTATATACGCAAGGGGACGCAGATACTGGTAGAGGGCAAGCTGCGATACAGGTCATATGATGACCGTGACGGCAACAAAAGGTATATTGTGGAGGTTGAGGCTGATGTGATTCAGCTCCTGGGCCGCAAGCCTGATGGCCAGAACCAGCAGGGGCAGGGTAACCAGGGGTACCAGAACAGCAACCAGGGGTACCAGGGCGGAGGCCAGGCCTACCAGGCTCCTTCACAGCCCTCGTCATCCATGTCCGGTGATGGCCCCGCTGAGGACCTCTCCGCACAGGACACTGCAGATGATCTGCCCTTTTAGGTAACCAAATCGGAAAATTTTGGAGACACTATTCTCAGGTTCATTGACGGGAATGATCGCGCTTGCCGCACTTACCGGGTCACCCGTGGCCCTGGTGACAGAAATCATTATCCTCATCTCCCTGATAATCGCTTCTGCATTCATTTCCGGATCGGAGGTGGCCTATTTCTCCCTTACCCCGAATGACCTTGAAGAACTGCAACACCGCAAGGGGAGAAAGCAGTTTTCGGCTCTAAGGCTGCTGGCCAAGCCTGACAGGCTGCTGAGCACAATACTCGTGGCCAACAACGTAATCAACATCGCCATCATCATCCTGGCGGCATTTATCAGCTCCAGGCTATTTGACCTCAGCAATAACCCGATCCTGTCCTTCATCATAGAGGTGGTGGTCATCACCTTCATCCTGCTGCTCTTCTGTGAGATCATCCCTAAGGTGCTTGCATCACGCAACCAGCTCAGGTTCGCCCTGATGATGGCGCCGGCCCTGACATTCACCTCAAAAATCTTCAGGCCCCTGGCTTCCCTCCTTTCATATTCTTCATTCTTCGTCAAACGGAGACCCAGATCGAGGGATACAAATCTCAGCATTGATGACCTGTCGGTGGCCCTTGACCTTACTTCTTCAGAAATAAAGGATGACAAGGACCTGCTGAAGGGTGTTGTCAGATTCGGAAACATCAACGTCAGTGCAATAATGTGCCCCAGGATGGATGTGTCAGCACTTGACATCAGCAAAGGGTTCCAGACTATAATGCAGGAGGTGATAGAATCAGGATTTTCACGTATTCCAGTCTATTCAGGCACCTTCGACAATGTCAGGGGTATCCTCTTCGTCAAGGACCTCCTGCCCCACCTGGAAAAACCTGACACCTTCAGGTGGCAGTCGCTCATCAGGCCTGCATATATGGTACCGGAAACAAAGAAGATAAGTGAACTGCTGAAGGAATTCCAGGCCAAGAAGATACACATGGCCATCGTGGTTGATGAATACGGAGGCACAAGCGGACTGGTGACCCTTGAGGATGTACTCGAGGAGATAGTGGGAGAGATAACCGATGAGACTGATGAGGAGGTGCCACTCTTCAGGGAGACGGGAAAAGGAAAATGGATCTTCGAGGGGAAAATACTCCTGAATGACTTTTACCGTATCACAGGGATGGAGAATGATCCGTTCGAGGAGGTCAGGGGTGAATCGGAGACTCTTGCGGGGCTGCTGCTTGAGCTGCTCGGAGAGATACCCGTCAAGGGGAGGGTGATCACCGCAGGAGGATTCAAATTCACTATAGAAAACATAGAGAACAGGCGGATAAGGGAGATTTCCGCCGAAAAAACAGGGGAAGTCATATGAGAAACATTTTTGCGGCAGCACTGCTTATGTCGCTTATAATAATGGCCGGATGCGGTGAGACGCCGGTACCCAGGCCGGCAGGCTATTTCAGGATTGACCTGCCGGAAAAGGGGTATGTCCATTTTGATTCGCCCTGTTCCTATGCCATCGAGTATCCGCAATATGCAGTGGTAAATCCCCATCCCGGCGGTGCCTCTGACACCTGCTGGATGGATATAGAGTTCCCTTCGCTGAAAGCCAAGATACACCTCACATACTTCGACATCCGCAACAACCTTGCATCCCTCACCGAGATATCACGTGATATGGCTTACAGGCACACCATAAGGGCCGAAGCCATAGATGAGAAGTTATGGGCCAATGATTCTTCAAGGGTTTATGGCATCCTGTATGACCTCAAGGGGAATACCGCCTCGGCGGTTCAGTTCTTTGTCACCGACAGCACCCGGCATTACCTCAGGGGCTCTTTGTACTTTATGGCACAACCCAACGAGGACTCCCTCATGCCGGTGATAAATTTTCTGAGGGAAGACATCATTCACCTTATTGAGACGCTGAACTGGAGATAACCCATGGGCTGCATTACCAAACACTACCTGAACAAGGATACGGTCATCGGTGTCTGGAAGATTGAGGAAGATCTCGAAGCTCTCCTTGGCATGGTTGAGATGGGCCCGGAGGATGTGAAGAGATATGAGATCTTCCGGAGCACCTCCAGGAAGATGGAGTTTCTGAGTGTCAGGGCCCTCCTGGCTGAAATGCTGGGAAAGGAAGCCAGGATAGTTTACAACAAGAACAACAAACCCTTTATAAAGGATGGCTCTCACTTCATCAGCATCACCCACTCAAACAAACTGACTGCTATACTTATAAGCAGGGACGAGAGGGTAGGCATTGACCTTGAGTACATGCGGGTGAACATAAATGCCTTCGCATCGAAGTTTCTGAACAAGCGTGAGAAGATCACAAAGCGGTGGGCTGACCGCACTTACCATCTCTATATCCACTGGTGTGCCAAGGAGGCTATCTATAAGATCTGTGACAAGGAGGGGATAAACATCGTCAATGACATCACCATTGAGCCTTTCGAGGTGAGGGAATCCGGCGAGATCAGGGGGTCAGTGGAAACCGAGAGGATAAGTGACCGTTTCACTCTGTTCTATTCCCGGTATGACAATTACACCATTGTCTGGACAAAGAAGAGGCATGAAAGCTGAGATACCCTGGAAAAAGAGGAAGCTGCTGGCCCAGCTTATTGACCCCGACCGTGCCGGGGAGGAGTCACTTGCACTCGCAGTACGGTATGCTGAGAAGGCGGGTGTTGACCTCTTTCTTGCCGGCGGGAGTCTTACAAGTGTGCCTGTCGGGGGAGTGATCAGGAGACTGAAACAGCTGACCTCCATTCCCGTGGTACTCTTCCCGGGTAACCTCACACAGCTCACTACCGAAGCTGATGCGATCTTTCTCCTGTCACTCATCAGCGGCCGCAATCCGGAACTGCTTATCGGGAACCATGTCATTGCAGCACCCGTTCTGAAAGACATGAGGGAGAAGGTGATACCGGTAGGCTACATGCTTATTGACTGCGGCGGGGGGACCTCTGTGGAGTATATGAGCCAGACCTTGCCCATACCGGCAGGGAAAAATGATATTGCCGTGGCTACAGCCGTTGCCGGGGAGATGCTGGGGATGAAGGCTATCTACCTGGAGGGGGGCAGCGGCGCCATGAGGCCTGTTGATCCTTCAATGATCAGGGCCGTAAGGGAACAGCTCACCATTCCCCTCATCGCCGGTGGCGGGCTGGATACGCCTGAAAAGGTTGATGAGGCTTTTGCTGCCGGCGCTGACATGATTGTCATCGGCAACGGCTGCGAGCAGAATCCTGAGCTGATAACAGGGGCATGCCTGGTGAGAGACCGGTTCAACAGGCTCTCAGTTACCATCTGACATCATGAATCTCTTCGCGGTGCAGACGCCGCCTGAAGAGGAAGGACTGACGCTTCTATAAGAAGCGGTGCAGGCGCTGCCCGGAGCGGAAGTATTGACGCTGCAATAAGAACCGGTGCAGCTGCTACCTGAAGAGTTCGTGAAGCGGATCGCCGCTGGAGGCATTCGGCAGTGGAACCTTACACAGCACTGAAAGAGTGGTTGCTATGTCCCGCGTGCTGACGCTGCGGGTGACAGAAGCCCTGCTGGCCGTCCACCCGAACCATATCAGCGGAACATGGCTGTCATACTCCCAGGGTGAATTATGACCCGTGACATTGTCTGTCTTCTCCACCCAGCCCGGGTTCAGTGCGACCATCACATCACCCGATCGCTGCTGGCTGAAATTGTTGCTCATCTTTCGCAACAGGCCACCGGTGAAGTCACTCATCTCGAAAGCGGAAGTATGTACAGCGGCGGCAATACCGGAGAACTGCACCATAAAACGGGCTACCCTCTTTTGTATCTCCTCGAGGTTGATCTTTGCCCCCTCAATGAGGCCGCGGTTGAGAAAGATCTGGCTGTCATAGAAGCCCCGCACCCAGTCACCCTGCCCGTAAATGGCATTGAGATAACTGCGGAGTAGCTGAAGCGACTGGTTAAGCCTGAAGTATCCCGACGGAATCCTGCTCTGCTCGAGAACGGCGGGTATTTCTGACACGCCGTGCGCAGAAACCAGGTAAACAAGCACATTCTTCTTGCCCAGTGATTTGTCAATTCTCTCAAGGAGCCTTGCTATATTCCTGTCAAGCCTCACCAGGGCATCTGCCGCCTCCACCGAAGAGGGGCCGAAACGGTGACCGATATAATCGGTTGCCGAATAGGTAACTGCAAGAAAATCTGTAATATCATCCTGTCCAAGCTGTTCATTGTCAATGAGCCTCAGAGCCAGGTCAGTGGTAAACTCATCCGCAAACGGTGTTTCGCGCAGCACCGAGTAATCACGGGTCACATTAATCAGTTTTCCCTTTGTAGACAATGACTTGAGGTCATAGGGGAACCATGTCTGCCCGTTGAAGCCTCTCTCCAGGGTACTTGAGTCAGGCTGGCATCCCGGGTAGGTGGCCGGATCAAGCAGCGGTTTCCATTCCTGGTTGAGATATTGCCCCGGAAGGAGCATGGCATTGAGATCCATCAGCCAGGGGGGGAGGGTTTTTGAATAATAGGTACTTGACATCCATGTGCCGGTGCGGTCATCAAACCAGAAGGCTCCGTCAGCAGCATGCCCGGCAGTGATGATGGCAGACATCTCCCTGATCCCTATCCCGTAAACCTTCGATCCCCCGCATGAAGCCATCTGCAGCTCGTCGGCAAAAGTCGATGAGAGCAGGTTGACAGGTGAAAAGAGTCCTGTTTCAAAGCTGCCACCCACCGGACTGGCGGTGGCATCCTGAACGCAGAAAATCATTTCGTTATTGAAAGGATGAAACCATGAATCAGAGGTAATGCCGTGGGCCGAGGGAGAAGCGCCGGTAGAGATGGTGGCAAAACCCGGAGCAGCCTGCGTGGAGAGATAATCTATTGACGCATTGCGGTAATAGGTACCTTCATTGACCATCTTTTTCAAGCCGTTTTCGGGCAGAAGTTCCCATATGCGCTCCAACTGGTCATAGCGCAACTGCTCAACGATAATACCGATAACCAGCCTGGGTTTGTCAGGCGGGATATAGGCCGACTGTGCAGTTGCGGAAATGGTAATTATCAGCAGATATAAGACCGTGAGTAATCGTTTCATGATAAAAAAGAGCTTGTTGGAAATAAGTCCCAAAAATATCAGTTTTGGCCTTATCTGCAACGTGACCCGGAAAAGATATCACCACAGGTCACCGGTTTATCAACCGCGTGATGACTGCTTTGCCCCTTACCATTGGACCGTTGGGTTCCTTCTCGGCTGATATTATATAGATCCCTGCCGGCAGCGTGGTGAAATCACATATCACCGGCACCCCTGGTTGTGCCCCGGTACGGTAGCGCCTGATGACGGAACCGGATGAGTTTCTGAGAGTGATGGTCAGCTCCCCGGTTACGGTCACCGGAGGCATTATGCTGAATCTGCCGTCAGAAGGGTTGGGGTAAATCAGGAGACCTGAATCCGGTGGATCAGGGTATTCTATACTGCTTTTCTCCAGCATTATATCGGCAATCAG
>JALONR010000040.1 GCA_025454815.1 Bacteroidales bacterium
ATCATGACCCAGACCCAGACCCGCACCCAGAATCATGGTGCTGCCGTCAGTGAGACTGCAAAACAGGCTAAGACCCAGTCAGGGACTGGTAAGGGTGAGATGGTGCGTGAGCAGGCAAAACTGCAGGGTGATGCACAGAAAACAATGAAACAGGCAAAAACCGCAACCAAAAACAATGGCGCTGCAAAAAGTGTCAGGACCAACCGTCCGGCTGCAGTAAAAGGCAACGGTGCAGGCCGCAAATAACAGACGGGCACACATAAAAATAACCGGCGGAGAGATCTGCCGGTTTTTTTATTGCATTCAGAGACTGCTCCTGGAATTTATGAAAATTAAGTCCTCCCGGAAAATCATTCCGGCAACTATTTATTTCAGATTATCCATGAAGGAATTTAGCCTCCCCGACGTGTTCAACAGCTCAATCCTCTTGTAGGCGAGCTGTGCCTTTTTCTCATTATACCCCGTTTTCTCCTTCTGAAGTTCTGTTTCTTCATTCAGGAGATCATATGAATTTATCTGTCCGGCTGCATATTTCTCCTGTGCAAGTTTTATGTTTTCCTCAAGCAGCGAGATGTTCTCCTCTGACATACTGACCTGATAACTTAGTTGCTGCACCTCAACAGACAGCCTGAGGTTATTCCCTGACTGTAAATTTGTTTCGTCCTCAAGCTCTGACTTGATTCCCTCTGCCTGCTTTCTGATCTGTTTGAGCCTGTTTCCCGGGCTGGATCCGGAAAGGATGCTGACCCTGATGCTGAGACCGACATAGCTGCTTCCGTACCAGCTGCCGGCAAGTGCCGGATCAAAGTTTTCGGAATACTGATTGGCACCCAGAAAGCCATCGATTCCTACCGAAGGCAGCCTCAAAGATAATTCCGTTTTCTGCTGCTGCTCAAACAACTCCTTTCTCAGTTTCAATATCTCAACAGATGGTATTGAATCCGAAACCGGTCCGGCAAGACTGGCTTCAATCATCCCATCTGTAAACGGTGAGAAATCATACGGGCCATTGACCAAAACAACAAGAGGTAACCCGGTAAGATAGCTCAGGTAAATCTTCTCGCCGGCGAGTGAGGAATTGACTTCGTGGTAACCTGAAAGGGCATTGTTGTGGTTCATGACCGCCCTGTTAATATCTGCCCTGAGAGCCTTACCCTCATCCCATCTTGCCTTTATCAGCTCTCTGGTCCGGTAAGTCCTCAATGTGTCAAGGGCGGCAGCCTGAAGCCTTTCCTGGTACAGCCATATATTTGTATAACTTTTCAGCACCTCTGTTACAAGCTCTCTCCCGGCAGCCTCAGCGTCAGCGCTCCTTATCTTCTCATTGATCCTGCTTTCCCTTACACGATTGCTGAGGGTGAAGTCAATTATCGGCTGGTAAATGCTGACCCCGGCATTCTGCTGCCAGGTTGTACCGAACTTTATAGGTCTCTTTTCATCGGTGGGCACAGGGCTGAACTGGCCAACAGGTATTATCTGTGTGGGGATTAAAGGATTATACCGGTAATTATAACTGACCGAAAGGTCAGGAAGATATCTTTGCCAGGCAGCCGAAGTCTCCAGTTTTGCTATCTCAACATCTGTTATTTTTGACTTCAGTGTTCCCTTGCTGGCCAATGATGAATCTATGCAGGTGATCAGGCTGATCGGCTGACCTGACAGAATACCGGTGAAGACCAGCAAAAAAGCGATTGAATTAACTAGCCTGATTATTTTCATTTTATTCTCTTTTAATGGTTTAGGTGCGAAAAACTGCAGCCGGTTCAACGTTTCTTATGGTTCTGACTGAAAAGAACAGAGAGCTTCCTACCGATATAAATACGGTTACAAGGAACAGCATGGCATATTCAGTGAATGTGTATTTAATAACCAGCCCGGCACCCGTTACTCCGGCCCTGAAACCTTCCAGAAGCAACATGGCGATTAAAAAGCCGGTGACGGCAAACATGAATGACTGGGTAACTATCAGCCTTGTGATATACCAGTTGTTGGCACCGATAGCCTTAAGGGTCCCGTAATCCTTCATCCGGTCAACAGCAGACGAATAGAGAGTAAGTCCGATAATAAAGAACCCGCTTATTACCGCGAACACGACAAGTGATCCAATGCTGGTTCCTATATTCGACGAGACAGTTATATAACTTATGGTGGTTTTCCTGAGACTCTCTGCACTCCAGGCCCTTATACCGTAAACTGACCTGTTTATGTTATCAACAACATCATCCACAGCATACCCGGGCTCCACTTCCACTGCTATGGTGCTTACCTTTGACTCCGGAAATGAGGTATAGTAACGGGCTTTTGAGAGGTTTGTATAGAAGAAGGATCCTGCAAAACCCCTCGCATTCTTAGTCTGCACTTTTATTTCCGCACTTTTACCGTTTATTTCCACCCTTGTTCCGGTTGAAACCGGGAAATCAAACTGTGTCTGGTCATAATATTCAGCAGAGACCGATTCATCATCGTTAAGCGAAAGGATATTGCCTTCTATTATTGTTTCAGGCTTCGGTCCTGCTACAAACAGCGGAGCTTCGCTTCCAATAACAAGTACCGGGGCCAGTTTGCCGTTGGGAAACTTGACTGATGCCCCGGATGCTACAATTGGATATGTATTCTTTACACCCCTGACGGACCTGAGCTCCCTTACCAGACTTTCATCCAGTTTTGGCAGCTCGTTGGCATTCCTGGTTATATTATCAACTACCCAGATCTGTCCGATTTCCTGTCTTGAGTTCCCTACAAGGCCACCCATCAAACCTGTGAGGAATCTCAGGATTCCTATCTGCTGCCCGATAAGGAATACACTGACAACGATACCTATGATCACCCCCAGGCTTTTTACCTTGTCATACCTGATGAATCTGTATGCCGATGCTATCATATCTGACTGAATTAAAGCTTTATTACGGTTTCAACCTTGGAGTTTAGAATCAGGTTGCTCCCACCGTCGATCTTTATCCTTACTTCCCTTACCAGCCTGTCTTCCTGTTCGCTGGCTTTTCCTGAAAAAAGAGATTTCTTCTTAAGGTACGGTGAGACGAATATGACCTCACCTGTTGCTATGGAAGTATCACTCCCGACATACCTTATCTCTGCCTGAAGACCGTTTTTCAGTCTGTCGGCAAAAAGCTCATCAACCTCTGTTCTTACTGTCATTGCTCCTGATGGGGCCACTTCTGCAAAAACCTCGTACTGGTTCACTGCTTCTCCCTCCGCTAAGTGCAGATCGAGAAGTATTCCATCCTGTGGTGATCTCAATATTTTTCTTGCCTGCTCAGCCTCAGCATATTCCAGCTGCCTGCCAGCCTCGCGCTGCCTGCTCCCGGCTAGTGCCACAGAGGCCCTGTTCCGGTCAACGGCAACCCTGAGTGCAGAGACCTCAGATTCAAGATCATCAAGGTTCTGCTGAGTTTCGGCTCCACGACCTGCCAGCCTTCGGGTTGACTCCAGCAGCCTCTCCCTGTTTGCCAGCTTGATCTCAGAATCTTGCAGATTCAATAGCTCAATCTCCCTCTGTGACTTCTCTGAAGCGTACTGGTTCCGGTAGCGTTCAACAGAGATTCCTTCAAGCTCATCGTCAAGCTGTAACAGAGGCTCTCCGCGCTTCACGCTATCCCCTTCGCTGTGCAATATCCGGGTCACAATACCCCCGGTTGCAGCTGCAAGGCTGACAATCTCACTCTCCGGTTCCACCTTGCCGACTCCGACCACCTGTGATACCTCAATCAGGTAAGTATTTACCGAAGTGGCATTCATTGCCTTTTCGCTTTCCTCACTGCTGTTGCTGCAACCGGCGAGTAACGGCAACAATGCCAGTAACGCTGCCCTATTCCATACTTTGATTTTCATATTCCGGAACTTTATTAATGGTTTATTCATGTGACATATATTCTTCTGACGGCGTCTCTGATGCAACTCCGTTGTCAACATAGATGATCCTGTCAGCATACTTCCTCAACCTGAGGTCATGGGTAACAACTACCACCGCTTTACCTGATGATGCAAGCATCCTGAGCTCCTCCATCACTATGCCTGCACTTCTTATATCAAGTGAAGCAGTTGGTTCGTCACACAACATTATTGAAGGTTCTGTTACCAGCGCCCGCGCTATAGCCACCCTCTGCTGCTGACCCCCGCTCAGGTTTTTCGGCAGACTCTTCATACGGTCAAGCATATCAACCTTGCCAAGGGCCTCCTCTGCCCTCATCCTTGCCTCCCCGGCTCTTAAACCCGTCAGCCTTAAAGGCTGCATGACATTCTCCAGGGCATTCAGTGGTGACAGAAGATTGAAATTCTGAAAGACAAAACCTATATGCCGGAGCCTCAGCCTGGCAAGTTCAGGCTCACTCAGATCCTTCGCCTGGATATTGTCTACCACTACCTCCCCGGTGGTGGGAAAGACAACACACCCGAGAAGGGACAGAAGAGTTGTTTTACCTGACCCCGAAGGCCCGATGATCAGTGTAAGCTCATTCTTCCTGAAATCAAAGGTTGTGGGCTGAAGAGCCGTAATAACAGTATCTCCTGTTCTGTACTCCTTGCTCGCCCCTATGACACTGGCCGCTATTTCCATCTTCTAATTCATTTTGTGAGAAGAACAACACAGGTACGGTTTTGTTTAATATCACTCCAATTAGTTCGGTTTTGAACTATTTAACAGATCAATTGTTGAATTTTGACAATAGGCGGTGATGACCAGGAGAGAAATTATTACCACAGTTTTAGATCATTTCTTTGACTTTGAGAGTCAGAACGTTAACCGTGAGGATTATTCTTTTGGCGAGTTCATTGGCTATCTTAACAGCAAGGCCGGAACTGATCCTGTGGAAATGAGGAAAATATCCGGAGAGAAAGCTGATTCCCTGCCTGTTTACACCAGCAAAACCCTCAGTGATATATCGATATTGCTTGTGCTGATGTACCGTTATGCCAGGGGATATATTAAGCAGGCAATGAAGGAGAGCCCTCTTCATACTCCGGATGAATTTTCATTTCTCATAACCCTGATGACCTGTAAGAGCATGCGTAAAAGTGAACTCATAAGCCGCCAGGTGATGGAAAAGACATCCGGAACAGAAGTGATCAAACGTCTTATCAACAAAGGGATGATAACCGAGAGAAGCGACATCAGCGACAGGAGGGGCAAAATGCTCTCAATTACGCCGGCTGGCAGTGAAGAAATTCTCAGGATACTTCCTGCAATGGGAAATGTTTCTGAAATAATTGCCGGTAACCTGAGTGATGTTGAGATCAATACACTGTCATACCTTTTAAGGAAACTTGATCATTTTCACAATGACATTTACCTGAGCAAAAAGGAGTTGTCACTTGATGAGATACTTCTCATGATCGGGAAAGGCTGAGTTATCAATGACGGTCAGACCCTGACAGAATCCAACCGGTCTTCCCGGCCTCATTTTCAATCAACTGGTCAGGCAGCGTATACGGAGCAAAATGGTATGCCCTGCAAGTTGCAGCATCCGTGGTTGAAAGAGCAGGCTTAATCTGCCCCCAGTGCTTTCATCTTCGCCCGCTTGCGGTCATTTTCGTCAAGCATAATCTTCCGCAAACGCATTGACTTTGGGGTGATCTCAATATATTCATCCGCGGCAATGTACTCCATTGCCTCTTCGAGTGAGAAGCGGACCGGCGGTGACAGCAGGGCCTTGTCATCTGAACCCGATGCCCTCATATTGGTAAGCTTCTTTGTTTTGGTGACGTTTACCACCAGGTCATCCTGACGGGTGTTTTCGCCTATCACCTGGCCCATATAAACATCCTCACCGGGAAATATGAAAAACCTGCCGCGGTCCTGCAGCTTGTCAATGGCATAGGCAACCGCCATCCCCGTCTCCATGGCTATCAGCGATCCGTTCCGCCTGATGGCCAGATCTCCCTTCCATGGTTCATACTCATCAAACCTGTGTGCCATCACAGCCTCCCCTTCAGTCACCGTCAGCACCTGGTTTCTAAGCCCTATTATTCCCCTGGAGGGTATCCGGAAGTCGAGATGCGCCCTGTCATGCTTAACTTCAATGTTGACAATCTCTCCCTTACGTTGTGTCACCTGGTCAATCACCTTCCCCGCGAACACCTCCGGAACCTGCACTGTCAGAGCCTCTACAGGCTCATGCCTGATGCCGTTTATCTCCTTTACCAGTACCCTTGGCTGCCCCACCTGCAATTCAAAACCCTCGCGGCGCATGGTCTCTATGAGTATCGACAGATGCAGGATACCGCGACCGAAAACCATGAAGGTATCGGCAGAGTCAGTCTCCTCGACCCGCATTGCCAGGTTCTTTTCGGTCTCCCGGAAGAGCCTCTCCCTGAGCTGCCTCGATGTTACCAGCGTTCCCTCCCTGCCAAAGAAAGGGGATGTGTTGGAAGTGAAGAGCATGCTCATTGTTGGTTCATCAACCCTGATCCAGGGAAGAGCTTCGGGGTTCTCCGCGTCTGCTATGGTGTCACCAATGTCGAAATCTTCCATTCCGAAAACCGCGCAAATCTCCCCTGCATGAACAGGTTTCTTCGTCTTCTCCTTGCCCAGTCCCTCGAAGAGATATACTTCCTTAACAGTATTGCGTACCACAGATCCGTCACGCTTGATCAGTGAGACCTGGCTGCCCGGCAACAGGGAGCCGCGGTTAACCTTGCCGACTGCTATCCTGCCCTGGTAGGATGAATAATCAAGCGACGATATCTGCAACTGGAGTGTCCCCTCTGCCTTCCTCGGGGCTGGAATATGCTGAATTATTGTGTCAAGCAGGTAGCTTACATCAGTCGCCGGGCTATCCCATTCCGGCCCCATCCACCCCTGCTTTGAGGAGCCGAAAACGGTTGGGAAATCGAGCTGATATTCAGTGGCATTGAGGCTGTGCATCAGGTCAAAGACACTTTCCTGGGCCTCCTCAGGCTTGCAGTTTGGCTTATCTACCTTGTTTATCACAACAATGGGTTTAAGCCCGAGCTCAAGCGCCTTCTGCAGCACAAAACGGGTTTGCGGCATCGGCCCCTCAAAGGCGTCAACGATAAGCAGCACCCCCTCAGCCATGTTCAGAACGCGCTCAACCTCTCCTCCGAAATCGGAGTGACCCGGAGTATCTATGATGTTGATCTTTACATTCTTGTACCTGACTGATACATTCTTCGAGAGAATGGTAATCCCCCTCTCCCTCTCCAGGTCGTTGCTGTCAAGTATCAGGTCTCCCATGACCTGGTTGTCTCGAAACAGCTTCACCTGATACAATATCCTGTCTACCAGCGTAGTCTTGCCGTGGTCAACGTGTGCTATCACGGCAATATTTCTAATATCTTCCGTATGATTCCCTGTTAGGGCTGCAAAAGTATGAAAAGAATCGTCACTCCCGCCGGTCTGACATATAACTTTTTGCGGTCATGAGAGATGAACCTGTTTCAGGATCATGGCAGATACAAGCACCGGGGCTATAGCAGCCACTCAATTCAGGGTCATGGCAGATACAGGCACCGGGGCAATAGCAGCCACTCAATTCAGGGTCATGGCACATAGATCATCTTCCGGGTCATTCCGCCGTCGATGATTATGTTTTCGCCATTAATGAATTCATTGCCTTCACCGGAAATGAACAGGCACGCCCGGGCGATATCCTCCGGCCGCCCCACCCTGCCGGAGAAATGCTGTGAGTGGTCAGCATCACGGAGTACGCTGTAATCACCCGTCTCAATCCAGCCCGGGCTGATGCAGTTGACCCTGATGCCGTACTGTCAGCATTTGAAAATGATCACATAATCCTGCAGGGTGCCATATAGCAGATAACAACAATACCAACAAGCTTGCCGTTTCCGATGATAACCAGGTGACCGACAAGAAAGGTAACATGAGGATATCATTCCAGGCAAAGGGACTTCTTATAAATGCCAAGGTTGAGATTTCTCTGAAGAAAACTGCAGGGAAAGTTGCAGATGTAATCATCACACCCACAAGGGAAACGGTCAAGCGGTTCAATGGTGAAATCGTTCCCAAAGCCCAGTCAAAATACTTCCGCAGACCCGGGGAGATTTATTAATCACTCCTACCTCATACAAGCCGGCATGAAACTGACAATCATTTTGTGCTGGCTTTACTTTTTTGTACCGGTGATCCCGTAGTGACTGCCGAGAATCCATGAAAATACCTTACCGGGCAGAAGCTTCTTAAGCACCACCGCCAGTCTCTGATCCGGAGAAGATATTATGTACCGGTGAGCAGGATTCCTTGACTCAATGATCTTTACGAGCTTCTTTGCCAGCCGGGCCGGGTTCTGGCCACCGGCTTCATCCTTTTCAATTATTGAGAGTGATTTTTCGAATTGCCCAGCATAGGGGTCTTCCCCGGCTGCAGGGGCAAGAAACTTCCTCCTGTTGCCAGAATTGCTCGTGCGGAAATCGCCCGGATTGATGACAACCACCCTGACATTAAATGGCTGAACCTCCATCCTGAGAGCCTCACTGAACCCTTCCACGGCAAACTTCGCAGCCGAATAGAAAGGCTGGAACGGCAGTCCCATAAGACCTCCAATTGAACTGATATTAATGATCATTCCCCCTCCTGAGCCCCTCATTACGGGAAGCACCTCCCTGGTAAGAAGAACCATCCCCATAAAACTTGTCTCCATCTGAAGCCTGATATATTCCACCGGAGTGGTCTCAACAGGCCCCCCTGTATGCATCCCTGCATTGTTGACCAATACATCTATCCTCCCCTCCTTCTCAACAACCTCTCTCACGGCTCTTCTTATTGATTCATGGTCTGTTAGATCCATCGAAAGATGGATGACTCCCTGCAGGGCCTCGCATTCACTCCTTACCGTCCCATAAACCCTGTGACCCTGTACTGCCATTAGTGCAGCACTCTCACGGCCGAAGCCTGAAGAGACCCCTGTTATGAGAATCACTTTGTGCATCCTTCAGATTCGTTTCTTATAAATCTTGTTAATCAGTTATTTACAATACCGAGATCCCTGGCTGACCTTGTTATCTTTTCAATCGATATATCAACCTGCTCCTTTGTATGGGTTGCCATCAGTGAATACCGGATGAGGCTGCCGTTCTTCGGAACGGCAGGAGAGACCACCGGGTTGACGAAGATTCCTTCGGCAAGCAGTTTCTGGGTGAGCAACAGGGCTTTTTCGTTATCACGGATAAAAAGAGGTATTATCGGCGACTCTGACTTGCCCGTATCAAAACCCATCTCCCGGAATCCGTTGAGTGCATATCCTGTTATTTCCCACAGGTGGCTGATTCTCTCCGGTTCGTTCATCATTATGTCCATGGCGGCAATGACTGAAGCAGCGGAGGCCGGTGTCATGCTTGCACTGAAAATGAGTGACCGGGAATTGTGCTTCAGGTAGTTTATTGTATCCTTGTCTGATGCGATGAATCCCCCCAGGGAGGCAAGTGACTTGGAGAAGGTACCCATTATCAGGTCAACGCTGTCTGTAAGGCCGAAGTGCGAGGCCGTACCCCTGCCGCCAATACCCAGAACACCTGTGGCATGAGCATCATCAATCATAACAGAGGCGTCATATTTTTCAGCAAGTTGAACCATCTCAGGAAGTTTAACTATGTCACCCTCCATGGAGAAAATGCCGTCTGCAACAATCAGCTTGATGCTGTCATGGGCACATTGCTTCAGTTTTTTCTCAAGGCTGGCCATGTCATTGTGGCCGTATTTCATCACCTTTGAAAATGATAGCCGGCTCCCTTCAATGATTGAAGCATGGTCAAGCTCATCGAGCAGGACGTAGTCCCGTCTGCCTGTCAGGCATGACACCACACCAAGGTTAACCTGGAAACCGGTGCTGTAACAGAGGGCAGCATCCTTCCCGGTCATGTCTGCAATCCGCTCCTCCAGCTGAACATGGATGTCAAGGGTTCCGTTCAGAAACCTGGAGCCGGCACAGCCTGTACCATATTTGTCAATGGCCTGCCTGGCTGCCTCCTTTATTTTCGGATGATTTGTCAGCCCGAGATAGCTGTTTGACCCGAACATCATCACCTTCCGGCCATTGATTGTAACAACAGTGTCCTGGTCTGATTCAATGGTCCTGAAATAGGGATAGATGCCAGCCTGCATCGCCTTCTGGGGCAGGTCATAGCCTGAGAAGGCCTTCTGGAGTTTTTTCATGGTGCTGTCAGTTGTGGCACTGTGCGAATATAGATAATTGTTTAAATCCAAAGTATAACTGCCAGAATAAGTGGCTATCCCTGCAGGAAGAATACCATTTTATGCTTATTTGTCAGTCACGAAATGTCCTCATATTTGCATCCGTCATTGCAGAAATTCAATAATCAGGCTTCTGCATGGTTAAAAAACAGATAGTTATGACAGAGAACAAAAAAGCGGGTGCTTTAAGCAAGTTGACAATCGGCCAGGACTGGGCTTCAGTGGTTACAGGTTTCGTTCTGATTCTTTTTGTTGTGCTAACAGGTTATGCCATTGGCACTCCATCCTTCGGAGGCAAGGCCGGATGGGATGCCAACCATGACTTTTCGGGCATGTTTGGTGCCGCATCGCTATGGACATCTGCACTATACACATTCCTGATCTTCGGTCTTACTGCTCTTTTGGGGCTTTTCATGAGCGGAGACAAACTGAAGAAGTTTATTACCGGATTTGTTGCCATCTTCCTGCTTGTAATCCTGGCTCAGTTTGTTTCGTCTTATGCCGGGTTTAAGAATCTTGGACTGGAAACAGTCCTGTTCTCCCTTGTAATAGGACTCCTGATCGGAAACTTTGTCAGGCTGCCGGAGTGGCTCCGTTCAGGGGTACAGACCGAACTGTATGTCAAGATAGGCCTTGTTCTCCTTGGCGCCACCATTCTCTTCAAAGATATTCTCTCAGCCGGATCTTACGGACTGATCCAGGCAGTCATCGTAGTGAGCGTGGTCTGGTACTTTTCTTTCTGGCTGTCACGCAAGATGAAGGTTGATGATGAATTCTCAACCATGCTTGCAAGCGCAGTGTCAATATGCGGTGTCTCAGCAGCGATAGCTACAGCAGGAGCCATCAACGGTGACAAAAAGAAACTTTCTTTCATCATCTCCCTCGTACTTATCATTGCTATCCCGATGATGATATTCCTCCCCATCATTGCCAAATGGATAGGACTCTCAGACATAGTCACCGGTGCATGGCTCGGGGGTACAATTGATACCACAGGAGCTGTTGTTGCTGCCGGAACAATTGCAGGGGAGGAAGGCCTCAAATACGCCACCATCGTGAAATTCTCCCAGAACGTCCTTCTGGGTCTGGCAGCCTTCGCCATATCAATATTCTGGGCATACCGTAGCAGGGGAGCAAATGAGAAAGGGCAGCATGTGCCGGCAAGAATTATCTGGGACCGCTTCCCGAAGTTTGTCCTGGGCTTTATCCTTGCTTCAGTGGTATTCTCATTCATCCTCAGTCCCGAGACGGCACAGTCTTCAGGCAAGGTCATCAAGTCATTCAGCACCTTCTGGTTCAACCTTGCATTCATAAGCATCGGCCTCGAAACACGGTTTGCTGATTTCAGGCATATGGAGAGCAAAAAGCCCTTCTACAGTTTCCTGATTGCCCAGACCTTCAACATTTTCTTTACACTGGGCATCTCTTACCTGTTGTTCCAGATTATTGGTCCGAAATAACAGAAACTCCATGCGGATCACACTACCCGGATTGCTCACGGCTGCAATGCTCCTGATAACATCCTGCGGTAACAGGGAGCAGATTGTCATATACACGGAGCTTGGCGATATACAGGTTACGCTGGATCTTAAGAATGCCCCTGCCACCTCAGCCAATTTCCTGAGGTATGCTGACGCCCGTCTCTTTGACAGCACCTGCTTCTACCGGGTTGTGAGACCCGACAATCAACCGAAGGACTCTGTCCGCATAGAGGTCATCCAGGGTGGACGTTATGAGGAGGAAGAGACAGGAGGGTTTCCTCCCATAGCACATGAGACGACAGAACAGACCGGAATCCGGCATCTTAACGGGGTTATCTCAATGGCAAGATGGACTCCCGGCACTGCTACCTCTGAATTCTTCATATGTGTGGGCGATCAGCCTGAACTTGATTTCGAAGGAAAGAGAAATCCTGACGGACAGGGATTTGCAGCCTTTGGCAGGGTTACCCGCGGGATGGATGTAGTCAGGAAAATTCATTCCATAGAAGCCCCGGGACAGTACCTTGAAAAGCCTGTGGTAATCTACAGCATTACCCGGAAATAACAGTTATTCAGAGCATTCCATAGAGATTGCTTAGATACAAACATTACTTCTCACTATCTCCTGCAGCTGCTGGTACTTCAACGGTGCATCCCGAAACCATGCTGTCAGCATTGTCTACATATCCATTGTAACAGCCTTCCTGTCTACACCGACCCGCGACAGGATCTCTGTCATTGACTCCATCATGGAAGGAGGGCCACAGAGGTAGAAGTTCGTATTGAAATCGTCAATCTGTTCTCTCAGGATTTCTTCACTGATATGCCCGAAGCCATACCCCTCCACTTTTTCCCTCGAAAGTATGCTGATGAAAGCTTCGCCCAGCATCCCGGAAAGTTCATCCCCGAGGATAATGTCAGCCCTGGTTTTGTTGGCAAAAATGAGTTTGTTACCGGGAATTTCATTCCGCCTGTGCAGATCCCTGAAGATAGCAAGAAAAGGTGTAATCCCGGCGCCGCCGGCAATGAATACCCCTTTTCCTTTGTATGTGATTGCCCCCCAGGGGTTACCAATGACCAGCTCATCCCCGGGAACCAGCCGGTCAAGCTCCATGGTAAGACCGTTGTGTCCGGGGTATATCTTTATTGTAAACTCAAGATACGGATCCTCATTTAAACCTGTAAATGTGAAGGACCTCCTTTTTTTTCTGATCTCCGCAGAATTTATGGCTACGCCGGTTGCCTGGCCGGGAGTGTAAGTATATCCGGCCGGCTTCTCAACACGGAACCTCTTAACATCATGGGTGATCCGCTCAATATGCTGTATTTTAACAATATATTCTGTCATCTTATTCATTTTCTGCCAAACTAACAAGTAACAGACTGTTTTGGTTGACAGGTTCTGCTGCCATCTGCCGGGGCTTCTGCTGAAAATATTGACTTTGACGATTCCCGGGTGTAACTTTGAAAGATAAGGAAAATTAACTTAAAACCAGCAGGGGTGAAAACAATTATTGAGCTACTTGAGAACAGCGCCTTAAAGTATGGTAATAATCCTTACCTCCTCGAAAAGAAAACTGACCATTATGAGGCAATTAACTTTAAGGAAACCAAGGAACTGGCCTACGCAACAGCAGCCGGGATGATCGCATTGGGCCTGGGAAAGGGAGACCGGGTCGCCCTTCTGTCCGAATCACGCACTGACTGGGTGCTGAGTGAACTGGGCATCCTTCATGCAGGGGCAATATGCGTACCCCTTTCCATATTGCTTAAGGAAGGGGCAGACCTAAAATTCAGGATTGACCACTCCGGCTCCAGATGGATAATCGTCTCAGCCCTCCAGTATGATAAGATCAAAGCCATCAGGAAGGATCTGTCCGGTCTTGAAAAAATCATTCTTCTTGATCCAAGGGAGAACTATGATGAGGATGAGATCTTCATAGGAAGAGTCAGAAATTCTGGCGGGGAATACCTGAAAAACAACCAGGAAGAATTCATGGAAAGGATAAGGTCAGTTGGTCCGGATGACTATGCGAACATAAGCTACACCTCCGGCACCACGGCTGACCCGAAGGCTATAATCCTTTCACACAGGAATTATACTGCCAATATTGAACAGACCCTGACGCTGATGGATGTGCCCGAATGGTGGACTACCCTCCTGATCCTTCCGTGGGACCACTCCTTCGCTCATACGGTAGGGATCTACATAATGATGGCTACAGGTGCAAGCCTGGCAGCAGTCCAGTCAGGCAAATCCTACCTGGACTCAATTAAACATATACCTGAAAACATCAGGGAAATAAAACCTGTGTTTCTTCTGAGCGCACCGGCACTTGCAAAAAACTTCAGGAAAGGGATTGAAAAGAGCATAAAGGAGAAGGGGCCGCTGATCGAAAAGTTATTCAGGCACGCACTGAAGGTTGCATATGCCTATAATGGCATTGGCTGGGATAAAGGCAAAGGATTCAGGATATTTCTTAAGCCGTTGTACAGCCTTTATGACATCATCCTTTTCAAAAAGATAAGGGCCGGATTTGGCGGCCGGCTGAAGTTCTTTTTCGGCGGTGCAGCCCTGCTGGATATTGAACTTCAGAAGTTCTTTTCGGCTATCGGGATTCCCATGCTTCAGGGTTACGGGCTCTCGGAAGCTTCCCCGGTGATTTCAGGGAATGTGGAAAAAAGATACAAGCTCGGGTCATCAGGCGTGGTTGTCAAATACCTTGACCTGAGGATCTGTGATGAGGATGGTCGGGACCTTCCTCCCGGGCAGAAGGGGGAAATAGTAATCAGGGGAGAAAACGTCATGAAGGGGTACTGGAAAAACGAGAGAGCCACCCGCGAGGCGCTGCGTGACGGCTGGCTGTACACCGGGGATATGGGCTACCTGGATAAGGACGGATTTCTCTATGTCCTTGGAAGGTTCAAAAGCCTCCTGATCTCTGATGACGGTGAAAAATACAGTCCCGAGGGAATTGAGGAAACTATTACTGACAGGTCTCCCTTCATCGATCAGATGATGCTCTACAATAACCAGAACAAGTATACAACAGCACTCCTTGTCCCTAACGGTGATGCATTGGCCCGTTGGGCGAAGAGCAAAAACATTGACATTGCTGGTTCACAGGGCCTTGAACAGGTGCTTGTTGAGCTTGATTCGGTCATAGGCCAGTACAGGACCGGTGGTCAGTATGATGACCTCTTCCCACCAAGATGGCTGCCGGCAGCAGTCGGTATACTGGGGGAACCGTTCAATGCCGAGAACAAGCTACTGAACAGTCTCGGGAAAATGGTGAGAGCCAAGATAGTGGAAAGGTACAGCGAAAGGATTAATTACCTGTACTCTGCAGAGGCCAAGAATATTGTAAACCCGGAAAACCTGGCTGCCATAAGGAAGGTCCTGGGGGTTAAATAAACCGGACCGAAAGAATTGTTTTCACTATTTTTTTGTAATTTGTTACTGACTATTTCAATCTGCCTGAGATGAATAAAGTAATACCGATACTTTTTTTAGGTGCTGTTGTAATAACAGCTTTCTGGTTCCTGATCGCCGGGAAAAACAGCAATCAGCTATCGGAAGAGTCGGCGGCTGCAAATTATCTGAAATACTGTTCCGGGTGCCACGGTGCAAAACTTGAAAAATTTGCCGAAAAGGAATGGATGGATGAAGAAGGTATCACCTCGGTATTCAAGAGCATAAAAAACGGACTTGAAAACCTTGGGATGCCGGCATTTGAAAAAACTTTTACTGACAGTGAGATTGAAGCCCTGGCAACCTATGTAAAGAAGGGTATCCCGGCTGACAGGAGCCTGCTTGAACCCGCTCTTACCTATGGCGCCATAGTGGAATCCGAAGTCCAGAAATTTACTGTTGATACAGTTGTTAGCGGACTTAAGGTTCCCTGGGGCATGGCTTTCCTTCCCAACGGCGATATGCTGATTTCAGAGCGGTCCGGATCACTGCATATCTTTTCCGGTGGAAAACTGTCTGAACCGGTTGAGGGAGTACCGGAGGTGATGGCCATCGGCCAGGGAGGACTGCTGGATATCTGCTTTCACCCTGACTACGAAAAGAACGGATGGATCTATTTCTCTTACTCTTACCGGGCTCCAGTAGCCGGAAGGCCTTCAGGCAATACTGCCATCATGCGGGCACGGTTGAAAGGGAACAGGCTCGAAGACCAGGAAATCATCTTCAGGGGAGAGCCGGCCACTGACCGGAACTATCACTTCGGGTCCAAAATCGCCTTTGACGGTAAAGGTCATATCTTCTTCGGCATCGGCGACCGGGGACAGCATTTTGACTTTCCTCAGAAGCTTGACAACCATAATGGCAAGATCCACAGGCTCAATGATGACGGTTCCATCCCCGCTGACAACCCGTTTGTCAGTACGCCCGGGGCATTGCCTTCGATCTACAGCTATGGCCACCGCAATCCGCAGGGTACCTGCATCGACCCCCTCACCGGTGAGGTTTGGGTTTCAGAACACGGCCCCCGCGGCGGCGATGAACTGAATCTCATCAAACCCGGACTGAATTACGGATGGCCCGTCATTTCCTATGGTATTAATTACGACGGTACCATCCTTACTTCTCTGACAGAGAAGGAAGGGATGGAACAGCCGGTTTTCTACTGGACACCCTCGATAGGGCCATGCGGCATGACATTCGTGACCGGAGACCGTTACCCGAACTGGAAAAACAATATATTCCTGGGCTCGCTCCCGCTTAAACATCTGGAAAGGGTGGTACTGAAGGACAATACCGTGCTGCACCGTGAACAGCTTCTCGAGGGAATCGGCCGTGTAAGAAACGTGGTGATGGGTCCTGACGGGTACATATACTTCGCCATTGAAACACCGGGAATGATACTGCGGCTGATGCCGGTGGATTGAGAGACAAATGCAGCATTTTCCTTAATCACATGTCTTTAAGTAAAATACAAAAAACCTGAGTCATGGAAAAGAGTTTTGGCAAGACCAGCCTTCCTCACGCGCTTCTGATCGTAATGATGCTGTCAGCAATCATTTCAACCAAATCCTGGTCACAGCAACCTCCTGAATCAGTCAATCCGACACTGGATGATTTCTTTACAACACTGATGGATAAATATAAATTCGTAGGGATAGGGGCATGCCTCATAAAAGATAACGATATCGTCTGGAGAGGCAATTATGGTTATGCAAACATGGAGACAGGGAAGATGATAAATGATGAAAGCATCTTTCAGCTCTCATCAATATCCAAAACTGTAACAGCATTTGCGCTCCTGAAACTTTTTGATGAAGGAAAGCTTGACATCGACGAGAGCATTGACAAGCATCTTCAATTCAAATTCAGAAACCCGTACTTTCCCGATAAGGAGATCACATTCAGGATGCTGCTCAATCATACATCAGGGCTGGCTGATGTAACCTCAACCGGTCTGGTCGTGCCGGCAAAGGTGGGCAGACCACAAAGCTCAAGGGGCGATTCCGATATGACTCTCGAGGAATATATAACACAATTGTGTATACCCGGTGGCCGGTATTATTCAGAAGAATATTTCAAGAATACGGAACCGGGAACATCCTATAACTATTCAAATATCGGATATGCACTTCTGGGGTACCTGGTTCAGAGAATTTCGGGAGAGGATTTCTCGGCATTCTGCCGGAAGAATATCTTCGACCCCCTCGGGATGCATGACACCGGCTGGCACCTCCGTGACCTTGACACCAGCAGGGTGATATTCAGCTACAGCTTCTCCCCTGAGGATACCGTACCCGTTTACAGGAAAACTTACCATTTCGGCGAACCAGGTTACCCGGCCGGGATGGTCAGAACCACCATGGACGACTTTTCCAGGTTCCTTATCATGATAATGAATCATGGCAGGCATGGTGACGTTCAGTTGCTTAAACCATCAACAATTGATCTCATGCTGAGCCCACAGAATATTCCGAACATGTCATCAAGGTCATTCAAACTGATTGACAAGAGCCTCTGCTGGCTGATGATCGAGACCAACGGGTCTCAATATTACGAGATGAACGGTTTCTCAGGAAGTATATTCACCGATGCTCTCTTTTCACCAGAAAAAGGGACCGGAATGATCTATTACTTTTCAGGCATCAACATGAAAAACATGGTGGCCGTTCCCGAGATAGTCAATGCCCTTGATGAAGCATTGAAGGAATATTAATAAGCTCCTGAAAAACTGAAGGAAGGTATTCAAACCCCACCTGGTCCTGAAGGAACCTGTTCAGGTACCTGATGCACGGAAGATCTTCCAGCCCAGCCATGTATTAACAATTCCGATCAGAAAGAAGAGCGGCTGCAGAACACTTGAGAGCGAGATCCACCATATCTGGATCACTATCCAGAGGGCGAGTGTCACCCCCAATATGAGACCTGCATGACCGGCATATCTGTTCCTGAAGAATGAGAAAATTGCCGCTCCAAGGTTGGCAAGACCATTGACAATCAGCAGGAACAGACCGGGAAGCAGAAATGAATCAAGTGGAGAATTGGCAAGTAATTCAGGTGATGCTCCCATCACTCTGCCGGTTGTGTCTGAGAGATAACCAATACCGGCAGGAATGGCACCAATGGCTGTGACTGCCTGAAGAGAGCCAAGAATTAAATAATACTTTTTCATTTCCCTGATGAAGACGATTTATTTGGGTCTAAAAGTAGAAAAATATAAGAGGCAGGTCAGTGCAACTTGACCTGTCATTGTTGTAAAACATAAAGAAATAACCTGAAGACAGACTTACCCGATTAGTATCCCAAATGACAGTCCGGTTTGGCATGACTTCATTCTTTTATTTAATTTTAAAGGTTGAAAGCACAATGATATGAGCAGAGGATTTGTCAGGGAAGGTGATCAGGAAGAGGTGCCGATGGTGCCGCAGAGGGCCTATCTGCCCGATGGTGTGCCAAACTTCGTCACCGGTAACGGACTGGAGCAGTTGCTGGCCGAGAAGGAGGCGCTGATCTCAGAAAGGGAGAACCTGGAGATTTCAAATGAGAATGAAAAACGGATTGCCCTGAACTTTATCAATGCAAAGCTGCAACTGCTTAACAGCAGAATTTCCGATGCCAGGGTCGTTGATCCCAAAAGCCAGCCGCAGGATGAGGTGACTTTCGGCGCAACGGTAACCCTGAAAAACATGGCGTCAGGCATGATCCAGGCATTTCAGATAGTAGGAGTTGACGAAGCTGACATTTCCAGGGGAAAATTGTCATTTATCTCCCCCATCGCAAAAGCATTGCTGAATCATAAAAAAGGGATGAAGATTTCCATCAGGAGAGACAGGGAAGAGATCATCTTCGAAATTCTCGAAGTGTCATATGTCTGAGGGATGTAACCCGGGCGACAGGCAACACCAGGCCCCGGACCAGAAACCGTGAATGACAATACAACCAATGTTATCCTGCCAGGCTTCGAGATTCAACTGTAGCAATAGACTCCATCTCATTAAGATTACTGGAAAAAATTCTAGCTTTGCGTGAATCATTTCACGGCCATGAAAGGAATTCCTTCTAACCTTCTTATCTGGTTATTTCTGTTTTCCTGTCCCGGTGCTGGAATAGCAGGAGATCCGGTAAAACCTTTTAAAACAGAAACTCCCCCGGTAATTGACGGTATCCTCGATGAGGAGTTCTGGAAGAGCAGTCAGTGCCTGTCCGGTTTTAAGTCATTCATCCCTGATTTCGGAAAGGAGCTTCCGTTTAATACCATTGTGTGGCTTGCATATGACGAGGAGAATATTTACTTCGCCTTCAAATGCTATGATAATGAACCTGGTAAAATAAAGGCATCAGTCGATTCCAGGGATAAGATCAGGCAGGATGACTGGGTTTGCGTAAATCTCGACTCATACAATGACCAGCAAACTCTCTACTGTATCTACGCAAATGCCAACGGCATACAGATGGACACCAGGTTTGCCGCAGGTAACGAAGATCTTGGTGTAGATCTTGTATGGTACAGCGCCGGCAGGATAAACGATGACGGCTACACCGTGGAGATGCAACTCCCGCTTAAAAGCATCAGGTTCTCAAATAAGGAGCCGGTGATGATGTCAGCATTCTTTGAGAGGTATGTCAGCAGAACCTCAACGCATGTCTCCTTTCCCGAACTTGATCCAGCCAAGGGATATGCATTCTTTGGCCAGATGCAATCTATTCAATATGACGGCGTTAAGCATTATGCTCTACTTGAGATACTTCCCTCTGTTACCTATTCCTACAAAGGAGAACAGGTTGAAGGCAAAATGACTGCCACTGAAAATAAGCCAGATGCAGGGCTCACAATTAAATATGGCATAACATCGCAGTTGATCCTCGATGCTGCCATCAATCCCGATTTCAGCCAGGTGGAAGCTGATGCCGGACAGGTTGATGCCAACCTCAGGTACCAGCTTTTTTATCCTGAGAAAAGACCGTTTTTTCAGGAAGGGAATGAGAATTTCAAGATAGGGTCCACAGGTTCCTCTCCCATGGATCCAATGGGAGCACTGGTTCATACAAGAAATATCGCGAATCCGATAGCAGGAGTCAAACTGTCAGGCAAGATAGGGTCAAAAAGCTATATATCAATCCTATACGCTGCAGACAGAGTCCCTGAAACAGATAATGACCTGTACGGCAATTATTCACATTTTCCTGTTATCCGATACAAACGTAGCCTCAGGGATGACAGTTACCTGGGAGTCCTGGCCACCTCGGTGATCAACAGTGGCATCAATAACTATGTTGGAGGTGCTGACGGCAATCTCAGGCTGAACAAATCCACGATGCTTGAATTTCACTCACTGCTTTCATCAAACATCGATGGAACGGAAGAAAGCAATATTTCCGGGCATGCGCTTGGTGTGAATATTCTGTCAGATCAACGTAATCTTACCTATGCTGTTGCTTTAAAGGAGATCAGTGAGAACTTTATTTCACAGACCGGTTACATAGACAGAACTGGTATTACCATCATGAGCGGATCTGTAACCCCAAAACTGTACCCCGCATCAGAAATTTTCAGACGAATTGACATCGGCATCTTCACCGGACAGCTCAGAGATAACATATATGATCTCTGGGAAACAACCAATTCATTGTCTGTTACAAACTGGATCGGCGGGACAGTAAGGACCAAAATACAGTACAACTATTCCACCGAGATCTACCAGGGAGAGAAATTCAATACGTCAGGACTGCAGTTTACGATGACCGGCACCGCCGGGACCAGATTTGACGGGACCATTTCATACAGAAGAAGAAACGCCATATACTACCCTGAATCCCTGCAGGGATACGGCAATGTATTCGCAGGAGAAATAAGATACCTCCCGCTTGAAAAGCTTCATACCCAGCTTTCCGTCACTTTCCAGGATCTTTATGATGATTCAGACAGTGAAAAAATCTTTGATTACCTGCTCCTGAGGGGAAGAGTCACCTGGCAGCTGAACAGGTATCTTTTCCTTCGAAGCATCGTCGAATATAACGATTACAGGAAATCAGTCAGCACAGACTTTCTTGCCTCCTTCACCTATATCCCCGGCACCGTTTTCCATATTGGCTACGGGTTTCTCTCAGAGTACAGGACCTGGAATGGTATGAACTACATTGAAGGCGAACGCCTGACAGCGATGAAAAGAGGATTCTTTGTTAAATTATCCTACCTGTTCAGGCTGTAGACATGAAACTGAAGCATTGATTGCCAATCTGTACCCTGCATTACCTTCAGTGCACGGGCCCCCAACAAGTAATTCCTTATTTGCATCTCTGCCAGCCTGTGGGTCTGTCCGGCACCTGTAATTTCACCGTTCCGGTAAGATTTTTTTTCGCTTCGTGCAGCAAAATAATAATCCACCCGTCTTTTATTGGTTAAACGGAAGCCGGAAAAGGCTCTTTATGAAAGGTTCAGGAGTAACTCCAACTCAATTCCATTCCGTCATCGAAATTTCCCTGCGGTACTATAACCATGGCATCTGCTCATGGTTTTTTGCTTCAGGTAATTCAAACTCCACACTTATAAACAAACAAACAGGATGAAGTAATCATTATTCAAAAAGAAAATTGCCTGGACAGTACTTTTCTTTAATTACATATTAACTAATAACTTAACCTTAATGCCATGAGAAGAATTCTTATTCTATTCTTGCTTGTTTGCTTAGCATTGCCTTCAGTCAACGCTCAGCAAAGAACACTTTCAGGCACTGTTACCGGGGCAGACGACGGGCTGCCTGTGATCGGATGTACGGTGCAGCTGAAAGGTACTACTATTGGTACTGCCACTGATATTAACGGCAGGTACTCGCTGGGTGTTCCCGCGAATGCAGAGGTAGTTGTTTTCACCTATGTAGGGATGAAAACCCAGGAAGTTACAATCTCCGGACGCAATGTTATTGACGTTGTGATGGAGGCTGACGTCATGGGACTTGACGAAGTTGTTGTAACTGCCCTGGGCATATCCCGCGAGAGAAAATCCCTGGGGTATGCCACACAGGAAGTACGGGCAGATGCTGTTTCAACAGTTAAAACTTCGAACTTCGTAAACAACCTCTCGGGAAAGATCTCCGGTGTACAGATTCAAAGGAACCAGAACATGGGAGGTTCCACTAACGTTATTGTCCGCGGCAGCAAATCACTGGTAAACAGCAACCAGGTGCTTTATGTTGTCGATGGAGTTCCCATCAATAACCAGATCGGAAAATACACCGATGTTGGTGTTACCGCCGGCCAGGCTGCAACTGTTGCCGGTTATGACTATGGTAATGCCGCATCAGATATAGATCCTGAGAGCATTGAGTCGATCAATATTCTTAAAGGAGCAGCAGCCACAGCCCTTTATGGATCACGCGCATCTGCCGGTGTGATAATGATCACCACCAAAAAAGGAAAAATGCTGAAAGAGGGAGAGAAAGCTCCGATAGGTGTATCATTAAGCTCAGGTTTCACCTTCAGTAAAATTGACAAATCAACCTTCCCCGTCTACCAGGATCAGTACGGCGCCGGCTATGGTTACGGAGACCCGCCAGACTTTGCTTTGAGAACTACCTCGGGGAGTCTCACAACCAATGATCCGGTCAATGATCCCCTGGTAAGATGGGTACAAACGACTGAAGACGCATCTTTCGGTCCCAGATTCGATGGCCTGCCGGTGTGGGGCTGGTATTCGGTTGACCCCGAATCACCATGGTACAAGCAATCAAAACCCTGGGAGTTCTCAAAGAACGGCCCTATCACCTTCTTTGAAACACCGTATACCTATACCAATACTGTTGCTATCGATAAAGCTACTGATTTCAGTGCCATGAGGCTGTCCTACACCAACTACAACGCAACAGGTTTGCAGCCTAACAGCTCGCTGAAAAGAAATAACCTGACACTGACCGGAACCTGGAATGTCAATAAAAAACTCACGGTTTCGGCTATAGGTAACTACATCCTGCTTAAGGGTAAGGGCCGTAATACAACAGGTTATAATGGTAATATCGTAACCAACTTCCGCCAGTGGCAACAGACCAACCTCGATTTCAAGGACCTTAAGAGGGCCTATGAACTTACCCAGAGAAATTTGACCTGGAATTATAATTCGTCACTGGATTATCCTATTTATTCCAATAACCCATATTGGGATGCATACCAGAACTATGAGACTGATTCAAGAACCCGATTTATCGGTAACGCCTCGGTCAATTATAAAATTTTCGACTGGCTGGATTTATATGGACGAATAGCTGCAGATACATATTATGAGATGCAGGAAGAAAGAAGAGCGGTAGGAAGTGTATCCATGCGTTTCGGACTTGCAAACGTGCCGGCCAGGGTCACATCCGGCTATCTCCGCAGGGATAACACTTTCAGCGAATACAACGTGGATCTCATGATGAAATTCAACAAAAAAATCGGAGAATCACTGAGTATCAACGGAATATTGGGTTATAACGAGCGAAGGACAAATAATACCTTCTTCTCCAACGCCACCAATGGCGGATTGCTCATTCCCGGCATCTATTCATTGCAAAACAGTTTGCAGGCATTACCCCTGCCTTTGGAAGTTAACCAGATTGTGGGTGTAAGGAGCGAATACATCAGCCTCTCACTTGGGTACAAGGACTTCCTCTTCCTTGACGGAACATACCGTAATGACTACGCCTCCACACTGCCTGCGAACAACAACAAATATCAGTATCCTTCAGTTACCGGGGCATTTCTGTTTTCAAATATTCTCAATAAAGACTGGCTGAGCCTTGGGAAGTTACGACTGAACTATGCCCAGGTAGGAAATCTCGCCGGCTTTGACCTTCTTTATGATGTTTACCTGGCCAACAGCCCGATGAATGGTGCCAATACGCAACTGGCTGCCATAAAGAGGAATCCGGACCTTAAGAATGAGCGGACAAACAGCATTGAAGCGGGTCTCGAAATGTCATTCTTCAATGCCCGTGCCGGTTTCGACCTTGCACTTTATCAGACAAATTCTATGGACCAGATAATTCCTGTTACTGTCAGCCAGACTACCGGGTTCCAGAGCCTGATGCTTAACACCGGAGAAATTCAGAATAAGGGAATTGAATTTACCCTGAGTGCCACCCCGGTTAGAACAGGGTCATTCAGCTGGGATATGGTAGTGAACTGGTCAAAGAATAAGAACGAAGTAATTGCCCTATATCCGGGTATTACAAACCTACGCCTGAACTCAGTCAACTTACAGGGTGGAGTCACGGTGAATGCAGAGGTCGGAATGCCATATGGAACAATCAAGGGAAAAGATTATACCTATGATGACGATGGTAACAAGATAATCGATGCAGAGACCGGTACACCTGTAATTACAAGTTCAGCTGCCGTTTCAATCGGAAACTTTACCCCCGACTGGACTGGAGGTATCAATAACTCATTCAGTTATAAAAACCTGGCATTGAGCTTCCTCGTCGATGTGCAAAAAGGAGGTGATATATTCTCACTTGACATGTATTACGGCCTCTCAAGCGGATTGTATCCCGAGACTGCCTTCATCAACGACCTGGGTAATCCGGTCAGGGACCCGATTGTCTGGGTTGACGAGGATGATCACAGCAAGGGCTATGCCTCCACAAGCGGCGGATACATCATCGAAGGTGTTAATATTGTTGACGGAGTCAGCGTACCCAATAAAACGCGAGTTGACGCAACCAATGCCGACGGATTTGGTATTGGCCTTCTGCCCCATTCAGCATTTGTTTATGATGCCAGCTACGTTAAACTGAGAGAAGTTGTATTCACTTATAACGTTCCATCCAAATTGCTGAACAGGACATTCATCAAAGGAGTATCAGTCAGTGCAATTGCATCGAACCTCTGGATAATACATAAGAATTTACCGTACGCCGATCCTGAGTCAGGAATGACCGCCGGCAATATCCAGGGCTACACAACCGGATCACTGCCGACCACGCGTGATTTCAGTTTCAATTTAAAACTTAACTTTTAATTGAAAAAACCATGAAAAAGATATTGATATGTATTTCAGTTATCCTGGCGCTTTCCGCCTGCACCAAACTGGAAGATCTGAACAAAAACGTAAAGGATTTTACCACCGTATCGGGTGAATCACTCTACAACGGAGCTACAAGGCAATTCATGATCCAGTTGTCCACAGAAAATGTAAACAACAACCTTACCCTTATGTGGATGCAGCACTTTGCCAATACAACATATCCTGATGAAAGCAGGTACGATATGACTACACGTGGTGTACCCGTAGCTACTATGAATGCCATGTACAGGCTTGTGCTCACGAACTACAAGGAAGCAGCCAGGGTATTGGAGATTCAGCCTCTGGCTGGCATTTCCCAGGCGCAGCGTGATAATCAGCTTGCTATCATCGAAATAATGTCTGTGTTCGCATGGAGTTATATCATTGAAAACTTTGGAGACATGCCATATTCAGAGGCACTTGACTTCAATTATCCATCACCTGTTTATGATGATGCTCTTACTGTTTATAAGGATCTCATAGACCGGCTTGACGCAGCAATGTCTCAACTGGATGTCACTGTTGGCGGTATGCCGGAAGGGTATGATAATATATGCGGAAGCTCACCGGCAGGAACTGTTATGTGGCATAAATTTGCAAACACATTAAAACTCAGGATGGGCCTGATGCTCTATGATGTGGATGCCGGTTATTCCAAAACTGTTGCAGAGGAAGCCGCTCCGGACATTTTTGATGAAGGTGATGTCATGACGATGAACTGGCTGGCAGAAGCACCCAATGAAAATCAGCAGTTTATCGACTTTGTTCAGTCAGGCCGTGATGACTATGTCGTAACTTCCAATTTAATCGATGCAATGCAGCCATCTGCGCCAAAACCGGACACAAGTATATTGATTGTCACGGTCACCGATCCACGACTTAAATTCTATGCCACCCCTGTTGTCGGCAGTAATCCTCCTGTTTTTCTTGGAGGTGCACAGGGACAGGCAAACGGATTTCCGTCGTTCTCACATGTTCATCCGATGCACCTTGAGGCAGACAGACCATGGATAATAAGTGACTACACGGAAGCTGAATTCCTCCTGGCTGAAGCAGTGGAGAGAGGGTTTAACGTTGGAGGCACTGCTGAAACACACTATAACAATGCAGTAGAATCATCAATTCTCTACTGGGGCGGAACACCTGCAGAAGCAGATGCATACATGGCTCAGCCTTCAGTGGCTTATGCAACAGCCTTCCCGACCTGGAAACAGAAAATCGGTACCCAGGCATGGCTCGCCTACTGGCTCCGGGGAAATACACTCTGGAATTCATACAGGAGACTCGATTATCCCAGGCTGTTTGCTCCTCCAAACTATAAGCACAATATTAACAAGGTACCTGTCCGGTTGTTTTACCCTGTTTCCGAACAGACCCTGAATGCTGAAAACTACGAAGCTGCTTCAACTGCAATTGGTGGCGATTCACCATTGACAAGGCTGTTCTTCGATAAGGAGATTTACTAATATTGAATCAGGCCGTCTCAGTCAACAAAACTGAGGCGGCCTTTATTCTCTTTCATTTCTTTACAGGAGCCAGCCTCCTGTCCTGATGTGGCCCGGGTTGGGATATTTTTGTCCAACACATCATAGTCAGGTCAATTTAGAAAGTATCTGAATGCGTAATAATTAAGAAAATGAGAAAAACTGCATTATTATTAGGTTCAGTTATCATATCCTCATGGTTTTCAGCTGCCTGGTCGCAGAATAACTGCAAGGTTCTGAAACCCGGGATTGACAGCACATATGCCGGAGACTGTAAACAGGGGCTGGCAAATGGCCAGGGAACAGCTACCGGTATAGACCGGTACACCGGTGAGTTTAAAAAAGGGCTGCCTGACGGAACCGGCACCTATATCTGGAATAACGGCGACAAATATGAGGGCGAATGGAAAAAAGGGCTGAGAGAGGGCACCGGGAAATATACCACCAGGTACAATGGCCGTGACTCAACTATCTCGGAGAAGAAAGTATAAAGCCATATGTAATTCTTTTCCGGAATGGTGTAACAAGGGTTTCATGTATCAGGACCGGAGATATGCCCTTACGTGTTTACTATAAATTTACAAGGGGAGGAACCTCATCGGAACATACCAGCCCTATAAGCAATCTTCTCCTCCAGGGAAGCTCCGGAAACGAGAGCAGTTCCACCAATTATTTCGGCTTTGATGATGTCACTTTCCCCTTTGAAGGAAAAATAACTTTCTCCGCTCCGAGTGCATTGAGTTCGCCTGGTTCACCATCTGCTGTGACGCTCAACTATGAGTTGAACTTTGTCATTAATCAGACCGGCGCCTGGATGGTTACTATATTCTATTGATTCAGAAACTATCACCCGCCGCCACTTAGCACATGGAATTTCATCGGGTCTGTACCTGCTGTAATCTCTTCTCTCCAGGTGTGCAGATAGTTGCCCGGGAGATGCTATACCCGGAGGGGATAGGCAGGAAATTGAGGGAGCAGAACGATGGAGGATTGATTCAGATAAATGCTACAGGTTCTGATGCATCAGCGGCACAGACTGTGGCCGCTGCATGGCAGTCTGTCCCTTCAGCCACAGAAACAACATCTTTCACAATTTCGTGCGGGTATTGTTAAGGAACTCAAGACTTTTTGTCCGTCTTGCCTTCCATGGTGGTAATATTATTTACGGACACAAACCAGCCATAAAGGAAAAGCAGACTGGATGAAGACCTGATCGGCCAGAATCCACCTGAAGAAATACGGCGGTGTAATTATCCGGGCAGACTATTCAGGAATCTCATGATTGCTTCGTTGAACAGGGCGGGCTGCTCAATTGGTATTAAATGGCCTGACCGGGGTATAATCTCCCTCCGGGAATTGGCAATCCCTGCATTCATTGCACCGGCGTGCGCATGCACATCCGAATAAGTGCCGGCACCCTGATCTCTGAAAGTGATTTTATGGCAACCTTTGCAGCAGGTTGAGTGGGGACCCTGTTATCCCTGCCAAGATTTGGAATTAACTTCATTACTTTTTCTTTTGCCTCTGTATTCCCTGCATAAATTTCATACGGATCATCCATAATGAAATATTCAATTAATTTGACCGGATCAGTATAATTTTTGGGATCGAAATGGCCTCCACGGTTATCCATATGTGAAGTATAGCCAAATCCGCTCACAACGGCGCCGACCAGCACCAGGCCGTTGACTTTTTCAGGATAGGTAAGCGTAAAATCTATGGCCAGACGACCACCGGAAGACATGCCGAATATAACTGCCCTGTCAATGTTTAATTGCTCAAACACCCGGTTCAGGTCTTCGATGTGAGAATACTTCATCTCAGGATCTGTAGATTTGCCATATCCCCGGCGATCGTAACGCACAACCCGGTAACTCTTTGCCAGCAAAGGAAATTGTTCATCCCAGATTTCACGATTAACCATCCCGTCATGGAGCAAAACAATATTCTCTCCGGTGCCGGACATTTCATAGAACAGCTTCCCTCCATCCACCAGCACATATCCGGTATCAACAGATAAGGATTTAACTAATTCCGTGTCCTGTGCAACGGAGCTTGTAACTGCCGTAAAAAGCATGCAAAAGATTAACAGGTTCTTTTTCATTTACTTTTTGTCTTTGTTTCATGCAATTTACAACAGTAAATGCCATTAGTCAAGTATCATTTGCCCGAAAAGGACGACCGGTATCCTGCTTACCCCTGCAGCAGGATGTTCAGGACAATGATCATCCTGCATCCTGTGGTGTGTCCCCGGATACACCAGCTGTTGCTGATGCATAGGTACCGGGAAGTTACAGGACATTTGAGCCAGCCAGATTTGTGAAATGAATATGCTGACCCATTATGGCATCTGTAACTTCTCAGATCCGACCAACCCGGCAGGAGAACTTCTCAGAAAGGAACAATTTGTTCATTTAAGGCTTACTACTTTAATGTTAAATGCCCCGTTGCCGGTCGCTCCGAAAATCCTCAACCACAATGGCAGATACATTTCTGTCCCTCTTGCTGAACTGATGTCGCCCAGATCAAGAATTTCCTTCTCCGGCCAGCCAAAAGATTTCATGATTTCTTTCACCTTCTCCTTTGCTTCAGCACTGTTTCCGCAAATGAAAGAGGTATGATTCCCTCCATCCAGCATGGCAGGATTTACCATAAGCCCGTTCCACATTGTATTCAGTGTTTTTACAACTTTTACATCCGGAAAGGTTTTTTGTATTTCCTCACCCAGGGAATTTGTATTTGAAAGTTCAGGCAACAGGCTCGGGGGCATGCCTTTGCTAAAATCAAGGGGATTTGCAACATCAATCAGGATTTTCCCATTCAAATTCTTTACATCCGCCATCTTTAAGGCCCCAATTGATTTCGCTCCCATTGTGGCGTTGAGTATTATTTCTCCAAAGAGGGCTGCCTCCTGAAATGTTCCCAGCCTGACATTCCTGTTGGCTGAATACCATTCACTGAAGGGGGGATTTCCATAGGCATCCCTTGAAGTATCAGCCAGTTTCTCCTTTACATTTCTTGTTCCCATCATTACCTCATATCCAAGAGTAATGAATCTGGAAGCATAAGCCTGGCCTACACCTCCTGTTCCCATGACTGCAATCTTTTTCATAATTATTATTTTTTAAAGGTGATTAATAACCATATAAATCAACCAGTTCATCTGTCAGTTATCAGCACCAGTGGATTGATTATGTCTGACAGTGAAAGCCTTATGTAAACCTGCACCGGAACATATAATTATCTAATTCTGAGCTATTTCGTCACTATTAACAAAGTGTACGCCCTTTTTCACGAGCTCTTTTTTTAAGACTGCAAAGTTTTCCTGGTTCAGCGGACGGGTGGCATCCTCTATCAAGGTTGATGAAAAGCCTTCCATAATCGCATCAATTAGTGTGTGATACACACAAATATCGGCAGCCAGACCACAGAGGTACAATTCAGTTATTCTCTTTTCTTTCAGGTAACCTGACAACCCCGTGGAGACCAGATGCCTGTTGTCATAAAAGCCGCTATAACTGTCTACATCAGGATTCATTCCCTTGCGAAAAATGGCAGAAATTCCATTGGTTTCAAGACCGGGATGGAACATTGCACCCATGGTACCCTGCACGCAATGGTCAGGCCAGAGTGTTTGCTCTGCCCCATGAAGATCTATTTTATTATAAGGGTTTTTATCCGGATGGTTTGATGCAAAGCTGACATGGTCCTGCGGATGCCAGTCCTGAGTGGCTGCTACCAGGTCAAAATATCCCTGCAGTCTGTTAATTACAGGCACTATAAGATCACCCTCCGGTACCGCCAGAGATCCTCCTGGTGTAAAATCATTCTGAACATCAATTATTACAAGTGATTTCATTATGTTTTTGTTTTGTAATTATCTGCCAGTTTGTCCCTTTCATGGCGGAGACTGGCGCTGATACCCACTTTGTACACGTGGGGAAAATTGAACCGTTTATATTCCTCCGGCAACCGCTTTAATCGTTCCCTGGTGTACCGGGCTGTTTCCTGCAAGGGTACAGATGCCGGTAACCGGACTCCGTTTTCCATTACCTTATGGAGCAGTGGTTCCATATTCATTTTTTGCAGGGAAAGCGATTTAAGAGGATAGTGGGGATGAAACATTATCGCCGGGTCTTGTTCTTCCCTGAGGGTGATTGTATCGGCTCCGGCAAAATTATTGTCGTTGTCAAGTATTCTGAAGACCTGTTTCCTGTGAGGCAGGGTAATTTTGCCATAGTTCTCTGATAACTTGATCCGGGGCTTGAAATTTGAAAAAGACAGTTTATATACTCCATCCAGAGCAGCATCAGGATGGCCGGTTACCAGGTCTGTACCAACCCCGAATACATCAATCGGAGCCTGTTGTTCCAGGAGGCTTTTTATAATATGCTCATTCAGCTGGTTTGAAACAACAATTTTGACATATTGAAGACCGGCATTGTCAAGCATTTCACGGCTTTTCTTTGCCAGGTATGAAAGGTCTCCGCTATCAAGTCGGATGCCACTCAGCCTGTGCCCGTTCTCCTCCATCCTTCTGGCAGTCGTGATGGCATTCGGAAGTCCGCTTTTTAAGGTGTCGTAAGTATCTGCCAGCAATACGCAATCATCGGGGTGCACCTCAGCATAATGGATAAATGCCGTCAGCTCATCATCATAACTCTGGATATATGAATGGGCCATGGTACCTGAAACCGGGATTCCGTAATCGCGGCCTGCAAGTACGTTACTGGTGGCATCAAATCCTCCGATAAAGGCTGCCCGGCTGGCGTAATATGCTCCGGCACCCTGCGCCCTTCGCAATCCAAAATCAATTAGTTTACATGATCCTGCAGCCTGTCTGATACGGCTGGCTTTTGTTGCAACAAGAGTCTGGAAATTGAGAATGTTAAGTAGAATCGATTCAATGATCTGGGCTTCGATAATGTTCGCCTCTGCCTGCAATACCGGCTCTGCCGGGAATATCAGATCTCCCTCACGGCAAGAATATATATCCCCCCTGAATCTGAACCTGCCAAGGAATTTGATAAACTCAGGATGGAATCCTTTTGCCTCCAGAAAGTCCAGATCCTTTTTATCAAATCTGAATTGCTGAAGTGTATTGACTAAATCATCGAGGCCTGCAAATATCGCATATCCGCCTTCGAAAGGGAGCTTCCGGAAGAAATAGTCGAACACGGCCCTGGTTTCTTCTTGTCCCTTAAGAAAGTACACCTGAGCCATGGTCAGTTGATAATAATCGGTATATGTTGCTGTATAATTGAACATTGCATTAAAGCTATCATGAAATTTCCTTCCCGGGATGAGTCATTTCTGCCGGAATAACCCATTCATCAAACTGTTCTCCTGTTAAAAGTTTCAGTTTTATGGCTGCCTCCCTCAGCGTCAGGTTGCCGGTAAAGGCTTCCCTGGCTATCCTGGCTGCATTTTCATAACCTATATGGTTGTTCAATGCCGTAACCAGCATTAATGAATTCCTGAGATTCTCTTCAATTGTTTCAATATTGGGCTCTATCCCGGTAACACAGAAATCATTGAATGTCCTGCAGGCATCGGCCATCAATGAAGCTGATTGTAAAAAAGAACTTATCATGACGGGTTTAAACACATTAAGCTCGAGATGACCACAGGATCCTGCAATGGTTATGGTTGTATCGTTTCCCAGGATCCGCGCGCAAACCATTGTCATTGCTTCTGTCTGGGTGGGATTTACCTTGCCGGGCATGATTGATGAACCGGGCTCGTTTGATGGTATGATTATTTCTCCGATGCCCGAACGTGGACCCGATGCCAATATCCTGATATCATTGGCTATCTTCATCAGGCTGACAGCCAGCTGTTTTATTGCTCCGTGAGCTTCAACAAGAGCATCATTCGCAGCCAGGGATTCAAACTTGTTCTCAGCGGTTTTAAAAGGCAGATTTGTCAGCCGGGCAATTATGGCAGTTACCTCTCTGTCATAGCCTGCAGGGGTGTTCAGGCCTGTCCCGACAGCTGTACCTCCCATTGCCAGTTCGGAAAGATGAGGCAACGTGTTTCTCAATGCTCTGATCCCATGATTCAGTTGTGATGCGTATCCTGACAGTTCCTGTCCAAGGGTCAATGGCGTTGCGTCCATCAGGTGAGTACGGCCTGTTTTGACAATTCCGGAAGTGTCCGATGACTTTTTCAATAAGGTTTCAGTGAGTCTCTCAATCGCCGGTATTGTATCTTCAACTATCTTCCTGTATGCTGCAAGGTGCATCGCGGTGGCGAAGGTGTCATTCGATGACTGTGATTTATTCACATCATCGTTGGGATGGATAAAACGTTCACCTGACCCGGGTTTATTCCCAAGCAAAACGTGGGAACGATTTGCAATAACCTCATTACAATTCATATTTGTGTGGGTTCCGGAACCACTCTGCCATATAACCAGCGGGAAATGGTCATCAAGTTTCCCGGCTGTAATTTCATCACAGACACGTGTAATGATATTCATTTTTTTATCGGACAGTAATCCGAATTTATGGTTGGTAATGGCAGCTGCTTTTTTTATATATCCAAATGCATGTATTATCTCGAGGGGCATTGACGCCGGAGGCCCGATCGGGAAATTCATCAGTGATCTCTGGGTCTGAGCTCCCCAGTATTTATCAGCAGGTACCCTTACCCCACCCATTGTATCAGTTTCTATCCTGTAATTCATATAACTGCCAGGTTTTTATATATAGTAACAACCTGGCCCTGATAAAGTGCGAAAGCAGATATGTTTTCATCAGATTACCGGTGGGAGCAAAAATTCGCCTGCCTGCACAAGCTGTGATCCTGATCACTCTCCGCCGCCGTTTACTGATAACCCTCCACGGACCATTCGGGTGGATCATTTTCGGATTGGAGTGGGGCCTGGCAGCAGTTGGCTTAGCCCTTAAGCTGATTAGGCCGGTGAAGTATAACACCGGGGTCGGATTATATAATATAATTCTATATGCATCAATGAGATGGCTGGTATTGATAGCATTGGTGCCTCTTATAAGAAAGTTGCCATTTATGGGCTGGATGTAGATACTGATTGGAGGACTGTGCTACTCGGGAGGCAAATATTTTTTCAGGGTGGCCCGCTTCAGATACGCCCATCTGGTGTGGCATATTATGGTTTTTGCAGGAAGCATCTCACATTTCATTGCTGTTTTCTTTTACATAATAGACAGTGCTATACCTGTTGTCATACACCCCGTTCAATAAATCTGCATCGGGCATGCTGTGATTGAAATGAACAGGAGCAAGAGGCCGGTTCTGACCTCTTGTGCCGCTGAGTACCCCGAGCGGATAAAAGTTGCAACCAGCTGAAGTACCATCTTATGATCTACTCCGGTATTATCTGAATGATCCTCCCCGTATTTTCAACTGATGAGTTGAATACCTTTCCCATTAAATAATCAGGTACTTCCTCCGGTGTGAAAGGTGAAAAAAAACGCTATGTTTTAGAATTAATAAGCCAGTAGTTTTGCACTGGTGAGATATCCCTCATAATTAAACCTGCCACCACCTGAAATTGCTACGATCTTTAATCCCGGATTCTTTCTTCTCAGGTATAATATCAGTTCAAGACCTTCTTTTTCAGGCATCACAATGTCAGTTACCAAAAGATCCGGGGGACAGCTTTCAATTTTCTTTAAACCTTCACTGCCGTTGCCGGCAATATCAACTTCGTATCCGGCTTTTTCAAGCATCCTTTTAAGCATTGTCAGGATCGAAGGATCATCATCTATTATCAAAATTTTCGCCATTGCTAAAGTTGATTATTTTTCATCCAGTACTTTTCTGATAACCTTGCTGAATTCGTTCAGTTTGATAGGTTTCAGGACTATTTCATAAGAACCGGTTTTTGACTTTGTCGCATCAGATAATTTGTCGATGTATCCGGTTAATATGATGACTTTCAGGTCGGGATTTATTTCCCTCATTTTTCCGGCAAGTTCGGTACCCAGCATTTTGGGCATTGTCTGATCTGTTACTAGTAATGAATACTTCCTGGGATTTCTTTTAAACTCCTCAAATGCTATACTGCTGTTGGTCTTGGTGGTAACTTTATATCCCAGATTTTCCAGCATCTTTTTACCCATAAAAGTTATGTCCATTTCATCGTCGACAAACAGGATGTGTTCGACTCCCCTTGGAAGCTGATCCGAAGATTTGATTTCATTTACGGGATCTGAATTGTTGTATGGAAGAAAAACAGTGAAAATTGTACCTTTCCCCGGAGTGCTTTCCACAGTTATTGCCCCATTATAATTGCTGACTATACCATGTACAACAGAAAGACCGAGTCCTGTTCCTGAACCTACTTCTTTACTGGTAAAGAATGGTTCAAAAATCCTTTCCTTTGTTCTTCTGTCCATTCCATGACCAGTATCTGACAGTCTGATTCTTACATAAACCCCAACTTTAAGATTGTTAATCTCCTTCGCTGTTTTCTGATCTACCAGTACACTATCAACCTTTATGTCAAGGATGCCTCCCCTGTGTTTCATCGCATGGATGGCATTAGTACATAAATTCATGATAATCTGGTGTATATGAACTGGATCTGCAAGAATTATCCCTATTCCCGAATCAATACTTTTCCTTACCTCAATCGCATGAGGGAGGCGTGCCTTGATAAGGTTTATTACTTCGACCACTATCTGGTCCAGTTTAACAGGCTTCTTCTCCACGTTGACTTCCCGGCTGAATGTCAGGATTTGCTGGACAAGCTCTTTTCCTCTTAGAGCTGCATTATTTATCTGCTCCAGATCGAACCGCAGTGTGCTATCCTCAGGAATTTCTTCCATGGCCATATCTGTGTAACCCAGGATCGGTGTCAGAATATTATTAAAGTCATGAGCTATACCCCCTGCCAGAGTTCCTATAGTCTCAATTTTTTTGAGATGAAACAGCTGAGTTTCCAGTTCGCTTCTCTGCTTCTCGGATCTTTTACGAACCTCAATCTCTTTCTTCAGTTTTGAATTGGTATCTGTCAGCTGTCGTGTCCTTTCAATTACTCTTTTTTCCAGGGTGCTGTTGACTGCTTTGACTTTGTCCTGTTCCAGTTCAAGGAGTTTTCTCATATAAAAATCCCTGCGAGAGGATAGTTCCAGGGAATACGCTGTGAGCATTCCGATAATATTTGAACTGATGAAGAAGAAATTGTTACTTACCATTATTGTGAAAGGAGTGTCTGAGATCCATATAGCTGAGATCTCATAAGCAATAACAATCAGCCAGCCAGCTAACGATGCATAAACAAACCTCGCTTTAGCAAATGAATATCCAAAAATGAAGATCAGTATAAGGCCGGCATAATATGAGTAGTTGGATATCCTGGCACCAAGAATTATCATTACTATAATTCCCAATCCGGTAATGAACATGACGCCTGTTATCGACAATTGCATATATTTCCTGAACGCTTTGGAATATGTAAATGCAAATACTGATAACAAAACCGGTAATACAACAGCGAACCTTATAAGCCAGAATATCTCTTTAAGTTCCGGTACCGTGGCTGCATCAAGAAGTGCAAACGCACTATAAAAGATCATCGCCAGGATCATAGAAAATCTGAATGGATTCAAAGCCTTGACGTAGTAGTCATTAAGGAATTCAGATTCATAATTCGACAAATATCCTGTAAATGAAAGGGTTAATTTGTTAAAAGTCATTGATTCAGAGCTTTCCCGACTCAATCCCAATATATTATTCAGCGTATTTTTAAAAAAATTCATCATTTCTGACAATCGATTTATTGATAAACGCCAGAAGTGGGCATTAGATTTTATCAGGTGATTTTAAAAATTATGGGATAACAGCATTTTTAACTTTATAGAGTAACGGTTGAATTGAGTTGGATTTCTGTTAAGACAAAAGCTTTATACATGGTTCAAGGAAAAAATACCTTAACTCAACCCAAAGAATTCTTTACTCACAAAGTATCTGAAGGAGGGTTGACAAACAGGAAGGCAATTAGCGTCTGAGATCCTTTACTTGATGGAATCAAGTGCATTGCAAGTATTCAGAAAGCAGAAACTTTGTCACTGCAACCATAGCCTATTGTCAGCTTCACTGAATATTAAGGAAAAGATTTACACCAAGGGCTTCGGCATCAACAAAAACTTTCCTGTTCAGGAGGCCTGCCTCTCCGGCGATCTTTAACAGATCCTCTCTGCTTCTGTAGTTAAGGTACCATTCAGATACGACCTCCATAAGGATTTGTGACGGATTTTCAGTGCTGAAATTGCCAATTACAAGTTCACCTCCTTCTGCTACGTAGTTGATGTATTTTTTCAGCAGGTAAACAAAGTGCTTCTCCTTGAAATAATCAAATAATCCGGCACTCCAGATAAGGTCATACCTCATATAAGGCTCAAACCTTAAAACATTGACCTTATGGTAAGTAATCAGTTTTTCAAATTTCTTGTTCTTTGCTGACGAATAATCAATAGCATTCTGGTCATAATCCACCAGGTCAAAACTGATATCGTTTCCGGTGTACATGTTCAGAAATTCATTTACATCTGTTGCCGGTCCTGAACCGAGTATAAGTACCCTTTTTTCACCATGTTTTTTAAGAGCAAGATTCAGGCATTGACTAATGAAATAATCTTTACGGTTTCTAACAGCCGTTGTTCCGGCCTGATCCTGATAAAAAATATCCCATTTACGATATTTTTTATCTCCACTAACGTGGTTAGAATAAATATGATCGATTAAATAAAAATCTCCCGGATATCCATATGGTTTTGCGTAACTCCGGCCAATCAGAGTATTGACGTTAAGTATTGGGTTTATTACTTCCCTGAACTCAGGCAGATTTTTTTCATCCAACGTATTGACAATGAAAACAAATTCTTCATAATCACGCCGTTCCGGACCTCCGTTTTTGACTAAATATTTGAGGAATAATTTTTTATTTACATCAAAAGCACAATCTGACTTGGAGGTTACGTTAAGCATTTTGTACAGGTTTACAACAAAAACAAATTTGATCCCTTTAAGGTACAGACTTTTTCACACCGTAGACAAACATAAAACATTTTTTTAATATTAACGTGCTCAGGGGCAATTTTTTAATCCCTGACAATAGGAATTACACACCGGAAAATCTTTTAAATAAAGTGTGAGTTTTTGTCTTGATGAAAAAGAGATGAGAGCGATTGCGATTCTTATCGCTCTCGCTCCCACACTCTCTCTGTTTCAGTACCCGGAGCGGGACTTGAACCCGCACAGGCATTACTGCCCACTGGATTTTAAGTCCAGCGTGTCTACCATTCCACCATCCGGGCAAAATTAAATCTGAAGGTCGGAAAGTCCGGAGGTCTTAAGAGCAGCCGGACCGCGATCTCGCAGATGGTTGTGCAAATATATGATATGTAAGTTATATTTCTGGCATCCTATTTCAATTCCCGTACCTGATCGATTTCTGAACAATCAAAATATCATGAAACTTACATAAATGGCAGCATGTGCTATTGCTACAATCGTACTGGCCGGAAGTACCACCGGACAGGTCCGCAAATCGGCCCTGCTTGATTCAATAAATGCAGGAATAGTATCCGAAGAAATAATTGACAGGCGCGTTCGTGAGATCCTCCGCGTCAGGATGACTATAAAACCTGTCCCTGATGACGAGGCAAACAAACAAATGACCTCCCAACCGGCACAGCAGATAGTAGCCTATGAAGTTGCAAGCCGGTCAATAGTCCTGCTGTAAAATGACGGGGTGCTCCTATTGAAACTGACAGACAAACAGGTAATAGCAGTCATCGGGGCCAACGCAACGCAGAAAATGGCATCAGGAGGACCGGGTGCAGGGGTTAAGGCCCTTTACGAAGTGACCCCGCTTGAGGGACTGACAAAGAAGATCGGAGACAGGGCTGAAATCATTTATGTTAAAGGATAAGAACCGGTACAGTATAACCGGGCTGACAGGTTCCGTAAACGGACACCGGAAGAACCGGAGAAGGAAGCAGAGGCAAAGAAAGTCACTGCCCGGAAACTCACGGATGAAGCCGTAAGATCTGCCTCCGAAGCAGATATTGTTCTGTTTATAGGTGGCAATAACCGTGCTGTGGAAACCGAAGGTGAAGACAGGAAAGATATGTTTCTTCCATCGGGCCAGGACAAACTGATGACCCTGGTTGCCGCAGTGAATCCCAATATTATCACAGTGGTCACCAGCGGTGCACCGCATTAACAAATCATGTTATTAAAAAGCTCCGGGATTGCGGTAATGCAATCCCGGAGTCATTTTCTTAATGTGAGGAATGGTCCGAACAGGTATCCATCGCCCCGGTGAAAGGCAACCAGCTTATTTTACCGGAACCGGATCACCGAAGCCTGCCTTCTTCAGTCCGCTCATCTGCGTTGCGGCATCTCCTGCCACAACATAATACATCCTCATCGGATCAATGTACTTCTGCACAGTCTCATTGACCTGCTCAACAGTCAGACCCCTGAGGTAATCTTCCTCCTGCTTTATATAGTCTTCAGGCAAACCATAGAAGGTCATCGTATTAAGAATTCCCAGCTTGGCATCAATGGTCTCAAAACGCAGTGCATTTGCCTTCAGAAGCGATCCCTTCGTGAAATCAACCATTTCCTGTGTCACCCCTGCCCTGTATTCAGCCATGATGTCCCTGAACAGCTGCACAGACTCAAGCGTGGCATCTGACCTGACCGAGGAATAGGCCTGGAACGTTCCGAAATTCTTCATGCCATTGAAATATGAATAGGCACCGTAGGTGAATCCCTTCTCCTCCCTGAGGACCATGAACAGCTTCGCACTTGCGCCACCGCCTAACAGATAGTTGGCAACATCAGCCTTGTACCAGTCGGGATGTACCCTGGGAATGGATATGTTTCCGATATTGATGACCGACTGCTTAGCGCCTGGAATGTCAACAAAATAAATCTGGGACTTTTCAGGTCCCGCCGGGAAGGTGAGCTCCGGAAATACAACCTCCTTCGCAGCCCACTTTTCACCCAGCCCGGTGAGAGCCTTTTCAACCCGTGCCTGGTCAACATCACCAACAATCAGGAAACTGGCCACTGAAGGCGAAAGATTTTTCTCATAAAAGGCTTTGAGATCATCCATACTGATTGACTCAACGCTTTCGACCGTTCCGCTGATGTCTGCTGACATGACGTTGTCTGCACCCAGAACCAGTTTGTCAATTGCTGCTCCGGCAACATAGTTCGGATCAGCCATGTTTCGCTTGAGGTTATTGATGGTACGGGTCTTGTTCAGTGAAAACTGCTCCTCATCCCACCTGGGCTCAAGAAGCATCTCCTCAACCAGCGCAAGAGTCTTTTCAAAATTCCTGGAGAGGGTGTTCACGGATATGCCGATCCTCTCATCCGAGCAGCCTATGTTAATTGTAGCTCCAAGCAACTGTATCTCTTCCTCCAGCTCCTCGGGAGTCCTGTTCCTTGTCCCCTCATTCAGCATCTGTGCCATGAACCTTGCCACGCCCGGTTTGGAAGGATCATCAAGCATATGACCTCCCTCAATGATTATTGAATAAGTCAGGAGGGGCAGTTCATGCTGTCCGATCCCGTATACCTTCATTCCGTTGACTGCTTCTGATTTCCAGACTTCAGGCATTGTGACAGAGGGGTCAGGGCCCGGCACGGGAGGAACGGAGCGGTCAAAGCTGCTCGGGGTCTTCTCTATGACCTCCTCTCCACCGGCAACAACCTCCACCTGTGTGGCCTTCGTGATATCTTCCTCAACTATACCTGCATTGACTGAACCCTCGGCAACCAGTTCAACCTGGCCCTTCGGCACGAAACTGGTGGCAACATAATTCTTACCCTTGATGTACCGGTTGTAAACATCCCAGACATCATCAGCAGTCACCTTCTTCATCATCTCCAGTTCTTTTACCATGAAATCAGGAGACCCTGCAAACTCACTGTACATCGCAAGCATGAATGACTTGTACATGACGCTGCTCATCATCAGGTAAAAATTCCTCTCCAGCCCGGCCTTGATCCTTTCAAGGTCCCGTTCAGTGAATTTCTCAGTCTCAAACCTTTCAAAGGCTTCGAAAACTGCTTTCTCAACATCATTCAGACTGGTTGAGGGATTGGCAGTTATCCCAATCTGAAGCTGCCCGGCAATCTCCTGCGCCTGGTTATATACCCTGACATTCGATGTAAGCTGTTTCTCCTTAACCAGGACCTTGTAGAGAGGTGACTTTTTCCCCACGCCAAGCAACTGGGCCAGCACATCGAGTGCATACGCATCCTCCGTATACTGCTGTGCCACCGGGTAAACCATGTTGAACTGGGGTGCACGTGCGAAGGCATCTTCATGATAGAGCTTCTTCGTCTCAGCAAGGCTGACTGTCATGGGCTCCGGATCCTTCAACTCCTCTCCTGCAGGGATCTCTCCGAAGTATTTCTCAATCAATGCCTTCACCTCTTCAACCTCATAGTCGCCCGAGACCACCAGGGTTGCGTTGTTCGGGATATAAAACTTCTTGTGGAAAGCCTTGACATCATCAATGGTGGCATTGGCCAGGTCAGCCATCTCCCCTATCACGTCCCAGCTGTAGGGATGACCTTCGGGGTAGAGGTTCTTCAGGATCACATAGTCGGTGTGTCCGTATGGCCTGTTGTCAACGCCCTGACGCTTTTCATTCTGGACAACGTTCTGCTGAAGCGCAAATGACTGCGGGGTGACTGTATTCCGCAGGAAACCCATGCGGTCTGACTCCAGCCACATGGCAAGTTCCAGGGCATTCTTCGGGACTACCTCAAAATAGATGGTCTGATCAAAGCTGGTCCCGCCGTTGAGATTGCCTCCTGCTCCTTCGATATATTTGAAGAACTGGTCTTCTTCAACATTCTCGGAGCGCTGGAACATCATATGCTCAAACAGGTGGGCAAACCCGGTCTTGCCCGGCTCCTCCCTGCTTGATCCCACATGATACAGGATCACCAGTGAAGCTATCGGATCTGATTTGTCTTCATTGAGAATCACTGTCAGACCATTGTCAAGCTTGTACGTCTCATATGGAACACTCAGCTTTGTTTTTTCGCCGCCACCGCAGCCTGACACCAGGATCAGTACGGCAAGAATCATGTAACTACTTAATCTTTTCATATGTTTTTGGATTTTTTCACTTGAAAATGAAACTTGCATGAGTGTCATCAATCAAATTTTCATCTGATATCCTGCTCATGCAAGTTGCATTATTGATCAATTATTAATTCAGTTGCACCGGCTCTCCAAATCCGAGTTTCTTAAGCTCTTTGAGCTGTGTTGCAGCATCGCCTGCGACCACGTAGTACATCTTCATCGGGTCAATATACTTGTTAACCATGGTATTGACCTCTTCTACCGTAAGCTGCTTTACATAATTCTCTTCCCTGGCGATGTAGTCATCCGGCAGGTTGTATGCACTCATTGTGTTCAGCATTCCCATCAGGGCACGCTGTGTCTCAAACCTCAGTGCATTGCCCTTCAGCAGCGCGTTCTTTGTGAAATCAATATCCTCCTGTGAGACTCCCTCCCTGTAGCGTGACATCAGATCCCTGAATATCTCCACTGACTCAAGGGTAGCTGTTGACCTGACAGCCGAGCTCGCCACAAAGGCGCCATAATTCTTCATGGCGTTGATTCCAGTACGTGCACTATAGGTGTAGCCTTTCTCCTCGCGGAGAACCAGGTTGACAAAACCGTTGAATGAACCGCCCAGCTTGTAGTTGGCCACGTATGCAGGATAGTAATCGGGATGGCCCCTGGGTATTGAGGGAGCACCAATGAATATGTTGGACTGTTTGGCACCCGGTATATTGACAAAGTAAACAGCCGGTTTCTCCGGTGCCGGAGCAAATGTTACCTCCGGCATCTGAACCTCTATGGCTTCCCAGTTGGCATTCAGCGATGCCAGGGCCTTCTCAACCGCGGGCTGATCAATGGCACCGACCACCAGAAATCTTGCCACTGAAGGAGAAATACTCTTCTCATAGAACTCCCTTAGCTGGTCCATGGTCATCGCCTGTACGCTTTCTACTGTTCCGGCAACATCAGTTGCATAGATGTTATTCTCTCCGAGTACCAGCCTGCTCAAAGCCCTTGATCCGAGGTAAGTCGGGTCAATTGAGTTCCTTTTCAGGCCATTTATGGTACGGGTCTTTGCAAGCTCGAAAGCCAGCGAATCCCAGCGGGGCTGCAACAGCATCTCTTCTACAATTGCAAGGGTTTTCTCAAAGTTGCGTGCCAGCGTATTGACACTGACTGTAATGTCTTCCACATCAGCTGACACACGGACCATGGCTCCCAGAAGGTCAATCTCTTCCTCAAGCTCCTCGGGAGTCCTGTTCTTCGTTCCCTCATTGAGCATGCTGGCAAGCATGCTGGCAACGCCGGGAGCATTTATGTCATCAAGCATATGCCCGCCTTCAATCACTATATTATACTGAACCAGCGGAACCTCCATGTGCTGTATGCCGAATATCTTCATGCCGTTGGCGAGTGAAGACCTCCAGACAGAAGGAACTGTTACCGATACATCCGGACCAAGGGGAGGCTGCACTGAACGGTCAAATGAGGTCGGAGTCTTCATTATCTCTTCGGCACCGCCGGCCTCAATCTTAACTTCGGTAGCGGTAAGGATGTTCTCTTCAACAATACCGGCATTGACAGAACCTTCTGCAGCCAGGTCAGCCTTACCTTTAGGGACGAAGCTGGTGGCAACATAGTTCTTTCCCTTGATGTACTTCTCGTAAACACGGGTGACATCATCCACCGTTACAGCCATCATGGCATCCATATCCTTCTTGTAGAAGGACGGGTCACCGGCATACATGTTGTACTCGGCAAGCTGTTTCGACTTACCGTCAACACTGCTTATCATATTGTAAAAACGGGTCTCCTGGCCGGCTTTCACCCTTTCCAGGTCCTTTTCGGAAAAGCCTTCTGATTCAAAACGTTCAAACGCTTCGAAGATGGCTTTCTCAATCTCGGCAAGGGATACTCCCGGGTTGGCATTTACAGATATTCTGAATGTACCTGCAAGCACCTGGGCCATGTTGTAGGCACCCACACCCGAGGTAAGCTTCTTCTCCTTAACCAGTACATTGTACATGGGCGATTTCTTCCCTCCGGCAAGGATCTCACCAAGTGCAGAGAGAGCATATGCATCTTCATGATACATCTCGGCAGTGGGGAATGCCATTGTATACTGGGAAGTATTTGCAAAGTTATCCTCATGAAACAGCTTCTTTGTCTCAGTGAGTGTCACCGGCATGGGCGACAGCTTTTCCACAGCTTCACCGGCCGGTATTTCGCCGAAATACTTCTGAACCAGCGCCTTTACCTCCTCAACTTCAAAATCGCCTGCAATTGAAAGAGTTGCATTGTTGGGAATATAATACTTCGCATGAAACTCCTTAACGTCGTCCACGGTGGCGTTGAACAAGTCCTGCATCTCACCGATGGTGGTCCAGCTATAGGGATGACCCTCCGGGAACAGTGCCCTGCCCATAACGGTTGATGAATGGCCGTATGGCCTGTTGTCATAGTTCTGGCGTTTCTCATTCTGCACCACGTTCTGCTGAATGGCAAAAGCCTGCTGGGTAATGGTGTTAGTAAGGTAACCCATACGGTCTGACTCCATCCAGAGCACCATTTCAAGGGCATTCTTAGGAACAGTTTCATAGTAGTTTGTGCGGTCCTGGCTGGTGGAACCGTTGAGCGTTCCCCCCGCACTCTGTATCAGTCTGAAGTACTGATCCTCGGGTACATTTTCGCTCTGCTGGAACATCATATGCTCAAACAGGTGGGCAAACCCGGTGCGCCCCGGAACCTCACGGTTGGAACCAACATGATAATAAATTGCAACCGAGACAATGGGGTCAGAATGATCCTGGTGAAGGATGACATCAAGCCCGTTCTCAAGTTCATACTTTTCATACGGCAGTGAAAGCTCCCCGCCCGCCTTCTTCTGGCAGGAGACAAGAGCAAAAAGGGTAAAAATCAAAATAGTCTTGAATAAGTTCTTCATGGTTTTGATTGTTGGATTAACAGATTGCTTAATAGTCAGCTAATTTAAATATAAATAAATATACGACTGACAACCGTTAACATTTCTTCACATTCGGATAATTCACCTCCAAGTCGTGACCTCACAACATATTTAAAGAATGTAAAGTCAATTCCCGCTGTCTTGTCAAATTGGATGTTGAACAAATTCGTAACTTGTTTGTCATTTATTGCAGAAACGTTAAACAAAACACAATATGTTCGACCAGTTTGATCCTGCAGAGGACAAGATGCTGCAGGTGATTGACAACAACGGAAAGGTGATCAGCAAGGAGCTGATGCCACAGCTCTCGGATGACGAGATGCTGAAATTATACAAGGACATGCTCTTTGTCCGGACTCTTGACCACATGATAGTCTCATACCAGCGTCAGGGCCGCGTTTACACCTACCCTCCCAACTACGGACAGGAGGCTATCGGTGTAGCCGCCGGGTCAGTGCTAAGGCACGAAGACTGGCTGGTGCCGGCATTCCGCGAGCTGGGAGCATGGCTTGCCAAGGGCGCCACGGTAAAAGAGGTATTTATGTTCAACATGGGGTTTGAGGAAGGTACAAAGTTCGCCGGAGCCAATCATATGCTTCCCTCTTCGGTGCCCATAGCATCACAGCTCCTGCATGCATCCGGTATCGGATACGCAATAAAATATCAGAAGAAAGACGAGGTGGCAATGGCATTCGTCGGTGACGGCGGCACATCTGAGGGCGACTTCCACGAGGCACTCAACTTTGCCGGAGTGTGGAAAGTTCCTGTGATCTTCGTGGTGCAGAACAACCAGTACGCAATCTCTGTGCCGGTGAAGATGCAGACAGCAAGTGTCAACATGGCCATCAAGTCAAAAGCGTATGGCATTAAAGGTATCAAGGTCGATGGCAATGACATCTTCGCCATGCTGACTGCCTTCAGGTATGCCCACGAGTATGCACGCAAGGAGAGCCAGGCTGTGCTGATTGAGGCAGTGACCTATCGAAAGGGAGCGCACACCACCTCCGACGACCCTACAAAGTACCGCACTACCGATGAGGAAAAGGAATGGGACAAGAAGGACCCGCTGCGTCGAATGAAGCTTTTCCTTGAGAAAAAGAAACTGTGGTCAGATGACCAGGAGACAAAACTGGTGGATGAGTACGAGAAAGAGATTGACCGCCAGTTCATTGAGACCGAGCAGACTGTACAGTATCCCCTTGAGGATGCAATCAAATACACCTATGCAGAGATGCCGCAGGATCTCCGTGATCAGCAGATTGAACATGAGAAATTCTTACAATGGAAAAACGGACGCAAATGAAAGCAATGAATATAGTCAATGCCGTCAATGACGCGCTGGATATCAAACTGACCGAAGATAAAAGCGTTGTGGTTTACGGCGAGGACGTCGGCTATGAGGGCGGCGTCTTCAGGGTAACGGAAGGTTTACAGAAGAAACACGGAGTGGAAAGGGTCTTTGACTCCCCCCTCGCGGAATCAGGCATAGCCGGTACGGCAGTGGGTATGGCAGCAGCAGGTCTGCGCCCAGTCATAGAAATGCAGTTCTGCGGATTCATTTACCCGGCCTTCAACCAGATAATATCGCATGTGTCACGCATGCACAACAGGTCGCGCGGCAAATACAGGATGCCTATAGTAATACGCCTCCCCTACGGCGGCGGTATCAACGCGCTGGAACACCACTCCGAGAGTATGGAAGCAATTTTTGCCCACATTCCCGGACTGAAGGTGGTTGTACCTTCAACACCACATGATGCAAAGGGACTTCTCATCTCAGCCATAGAGAGTGATGACCCCGTGCTCTTCCTTGAGCCCAAGCGCATCTATCGCGCAATCAAACAGGAAGTAAGTGAAGAAAAATTCTCAGTGCCTATCGGCAAAGCCAAAGTCCTGTCACAGGGCACCGACGTTACCGTGGTCGCCTACGGCGCCATGATACGCGAGGTGCAGAAGGCAATGGTGATGGCGAAAGAGGCAGGCTACTCGGTGGAGTTGATAGACCTGAGAACAATATATCCTCTTGACAAAGAGACAATAGCAGCTTCAGTGAAGAAAACCGGACGGATCATCTTCGTGGGCGAGGAACCTCGCAGCTTTGGAGTCGGTTCAGAGATAATGGCTGTCGTAAACGAGGAGGCATTCCTCCATCTCGAAGCACCCCCGAAAAGAGTTGCCGCTTTCGACGTGATAGTACCCTATCCCAGGGGAGAACATCATTATATGATCACCCCGGAAAAGATCTTCTACGAGATTGAAAGAACAATAAAATTCTGAAATGAGGAAACCTGCATGAGCAAAAACTCACAATACGATTTGATTTTCAGACTCATGCAGCTCCATATGATAAAAAAACAAAATCATTGAACCAATGAGATATATTTTCAAATTCCCGGATATAGGCGAAGGACTCACCGAGGGTATCATCGTTGAATGGCACGTTGACAAGGGAACTGCCGTTAAGGTGGGCCAGCCTCTGGTGAAGATGGAGACTGATAAGGTTGTTACGGATATCCCCTCTCCCCGCGCCGGCGTAATTGCTGCACGGTACGGAAAAGTGGGTGAAACAATCCATGTGGGTGAGACCCTGGTGGAAATAGAGATAGCCGGTGAGGAGGCAGCAGAGGCTCCGGGCACCCAGCCTGAGCAGGTTGAGGAAAAGGGAGCCGGCGTTGTCGGCACCATCGAGGTAGCTTCAGGCAATGCTCTCCTGCCAGCAAGCGAGGAAGGCACAGAGCCAAAACCCGCTGCAGCTTCCACAGAGCGACGCAAGGTATTGGCTACACCGGTTGCAAGGGCCATGGCCAGGGAAATGAACATCGATATCAACCTGGTGACAGGAACCGGGCCAGCGGGCAGGGTGATGAAGAGCGACATTCAGAACTTCCACGCGCCTGCAGCAGCGTTTGCAACCGCTGCCGCGAAGGCTCCTGCAGCACAGGCAGCTCCCGGCGAACTCGTCGAGATAAGGCCGATGTCACAGATCAGGAAATCAATCGCCCGTAACATGCTCCGCTCGAAGCAGAGCACCGCACACATGACCCTGTTCGAGGAACCGGAGGTCTCAAGACTCGTGGAAGCACGCGCCCGCTATAAGGAGGAATACAAAAAAGAGGACCTCAGCCTCACCTACCTGCCTTTCATAATCAAGGCTGTGGTTGCTGCGCTGAAACGTCACCCGGAACTGAACTCCGAGATGGACTTCGAAAAAGGAAATATCATCTACAAGAACTTTTATAACATCGGAATAGCGGTAAGCACCGAGGACGGCCTTGTGGTGCCGGTTATACGTGATGCCGACAAACTTAGCATCCGGGAGCTGAGTCGTGCAGTGGCTGAGATAGCCATAAAGGCCCGTGACAGGAAGCTGACCCTCGATGATATGAAGGACGGCACATTTACAATTACCAACTACGGCGCCCTGGGCGGCTGGTTCGGAGTGCCGGTGATAAACTATCCGCAGGTCGGCATCCTGGGCATAGGCCGTATCAACCAGCAGCCGGTTGTGGCCGACGGTGAGATAAAGGTTGGAAATGTAATGCCACTCTCCCTGTCGGTTGACCACAGGATGGTTGACGGTGCTGAGGCAACTGAGTTCCTGAATGACGTGGCGGCAGGCGTGGCAGATCCGCTGTCGCTGATAATGAGACAATAACAAAGGATACCGGAGATGGATTATGATCTTATTATTATCGGGGCAGGACCGGCAGGTTACGTGGCCGCAATAAGGGCCGGACAGGCCGGACTGAAGACTGCCGTGATTGAGAAAAAGCATGTGGGCGGGATGTGCCTCAACTGGGGTTGTATCCCATCCAAGGCGATGCTCGAAAGCGCCAAGTACTTCTCAAGGTTGGGAATGGCAGCCGATTTCGGTGTCGAGGGCCTTGACACGAAATCGCTGAAATTCAACTGGGAGAAGGCTGTAAAACGGTCTGACCGTATCGTCAGACGCCTTACCAAGGGTGTTGAATACCTCCTTAAGAAGAATAACGTGGAGACCATTTCCGGGACTGCCTCAGTCGAGGCGCCGGATACCGTGGTGGTTGACAACCGGATGCTCAAAACAAAGAACATAATCATTGCAACAGGATCATATCCCAGGCCCCTGCCCTTCAAGGTGGGAGACGAGAGCCGGATAATCAACCTTGAGAACATGTTCTCACAGAAGGAGATTCCACAGAAACTACTGGTTGTTGGTGAAGGCCCCGTGGCCGCGGAGGTCTCGCAGATGCTTGCCCTTATAGGCAGGGAGGTGACCCTCCTGAAAACGGCTGAAAAGGTTTTCCCGGCACTTGATGATTATCTCAATTCATATATCGACAAAAGGCTTGTCTCTTTGAAGATTAAAACCCTTGAAGGTACTGCAGGTATTGACTCGGTGAATCTTGACGACTACGAAGGCATTGTCAACTGCATGCCCCGAAGGGGAATCAAGCCCACCGGTGCGCTCAACCCGGAAGAAAAGGAGAGCTTCTATGTGGTTGACGGGCATTTCATGACAAGCATAAAGGGAGTCTATGCCGTAGGAGATGTAAACGGCAGGAGCATATATGCACACGCCGCCTCCGCCCAGGCTCTGGCAGCAGTGAATCATATCCTTGGCATCACAGAGACTATGCAGACGGAGCGTGTCCCGATGACACTCTACACAGACCCCGAGATTGCCCAGATCGGAAAGACTGAGCAGCAGCTGACAGCCGAAGGGACAGAATACAAGGTCAATGAATTCCCCCTTTCTGCCAATGGCAAGGCTCTTACGGAAGGTCAGCCCGAAGGTATCCTCAGGATCATCTCCGAACCGAAATACGGTGAGGTTCTGGGTGTGCAGATCATATCGCACAATGCAACAGACCTGATCAGTGAGGCAGCGGCTTACATGGCCGTTGAGAGCACAGTATGGGATGTGGCTCATACAATGCATGCCCACCCGACCATCTCCGAAGTATTCCTGGAGGCTGGTGCTGACGCCGTCGGTAAACCTCTGCACAAAGCCTGACCTCTGCCTGATTGCAAGCCTCCGGGAAGCGCCCCTGTTGCATGCAATTCCAATGCACAATGAAGACTGACAGCTTCATCTTGCTTCACATTAAAAGCTATTCAGCCTCTTCCGGGAAAAGGTGATTACCGTCCCGTCTGACTAATATCTGATCAGCGGTACACTGTTACCCTTTTTCTTTCTACCTTTATGGTTGTTCGCAAATAGCTGTCACCGCATGACCAGGTTACTCTTTCTCATGCTGGGTCTGCTGGTTTCATTCAGTTCGGAATCACAGAACCTGGCAAACAGCCGTACTACCAGCCCGTACACCTACATATTTTCAATAACAGAGAAACAGGCTCTTGACCTCATCCGAAAAGAGTCAACCGGAAAAAATGAAAGCCTGTTCCGGGAAGTGGTCGACTCCTTCCCCACCGGAACAGTCTATAAGGGAAGACTTAAACCGGGAAATTATGTCACGGCATTTGTCGACTTTGACAAAGTGAGGGTTGAGTATACCTCTGTCCCGAATGTCCACCTTTCCGTGATTGACAACAAGACTGATCTTGTCATCCAGGTACGTGATTCCACCGGACGCATAATTGAAGATGCGGTTGTGAAGAGAAGAATGCGGACGCTTCAGTGGGATCCTTCCACCATGACATACAGGATTGAAAAGAGCAACAGCAGGGGCATACTTACAGTGACTCATGATGGGGTGTCAGGTCTCTTCAGCCTAAACAGGACACTGAATAACTCTGCCATCCGCAGAAACACACGGAAAATAGCATACGGCACCCCGGTCAGGTATGTATGGGTGCCTGTGAAAACGGTGGTGCTCCTGCCCTATGATGCCGTCCGTTCAGCTATCAGGGGTTACGGATTCAGCACCCCGCGCAGAATCTGGTTTGGGATAAAAAGGGTGTTTGAACCCGGACCATCGGACGGTTTCATGCTTTTCAGCAAACCGAAGTACATGCCCGGTGACACCGTGAAGATGAAAGCCTTTGTCATCACTGGCAAGAATAAAAAGCCATTCCAGGGAGAAACAGCACTCAGGGTCGGGGTCACCGATCCGTACAGGCTGATCAAACTTGCCACCCTGTCACCATATGGTCCCGGCGGATACACACACTCTTTCGTTCTGTCGGACACCCTCGGACTCAGGCTTGACAATACCTACAGTATTTCTCTTACGCCTGAAAACAAGACCCGCCCGCTTGTATCCGGATCATTCAGGTATGAGTATTATGACCTGAAAAGCATGAAGCTTGTCATGAGGACTCCTGACAGCGTGCAGTACAGGGGCAGGCCATTCATCGTAGGCCTGAAAGCCCTCAATGAAAATGATATGATCCTGCCTGACGCCAGGGTAGCTCTCCATTTACTCCGGGGCAGGATTGATGAGATAACAGGTCCTTTCCTTCCTGTCAGGGATACGATAGCGGTTATAAGGGAGAATCTCCGTCCGTCAGGCGAAACCGTTGTAATGATTCCTGACACCCTTTTCCCCGCAGCCAACATGACCTGCAAAATAGTTGCCATAGCAAACACATCTGACAACGAATCGGTCACGGAGACCCGGACTATGACCTTTATTGACAGGAAAGAGGAGATAGGTTATAGCGCCACCGGTGACTCAATCAGGTTTTATCTGAAAGTGAATGGCGCTGAAACTGAAAGACAGGCTGACCTTATTACATCAGATGCATTCGGAAACCAGAGCCCGGCTGCAAAAATAAGGCTCCCCCTTCAGATAAAGGCTGATCCGTTCATCACCACCTATACCATTGTCTCTGGAAATGCCCGCCGTTCAGTTGAGGCCGGTGAGATACCGCATGGCATAACACCCCGGACTCACAGGACGGCAGACTCCGTCTTTATCAGCGTTAACAGCAATACAGGACTGGCTTTCAGTTACTTCATCTATGACCTGAACCGCGAGGTTGAACGTGGCACCGCCGAAACCCTTGATTTCAGTGAGAGAGTCACAGCTGACCGGAAATGGTATCTATCCCTCAGTTACCTCTGGGGCGGAGTAATGAACAACAGCATATATGAGATCTCAAGGGATGAGAGCAGACTCCACATAGAGGCAGAACAACCGGATAAGATAATTCCTGGTAAAGAAACGGCAATCACCCTCACCGTTACGGACGCCGACGGAATGCCCGCCAGGAATACAGACATAACTGCCTTTTCGCTTACCCGCAGGTTCGGATATGACCTCCCGGCCCTTCCGTCAATGGCCAGACCCCGCAAGAGCAAGGAGCATATCAACTCATTCCGGACAGCCGTAGCCGATGCACCCTACCTGACCCATCCCCTGGAATATGGCTGGTGGAACGCCAAAGCCGGCCTTGACTCAGTCGAATATTTCAGGTTCAGGTACCACCCTGAGGAAATCCTGACCTTCAGCTGTGACATGGGTGACAGCATCACGCAGTTTGCCCCTTTCATCTTCCGTGACGGCGGACCTGTCAGGATCAACCAGGTTTATGTTGACCACAGGCCGGTCTTCATAGACTTTGCCTCCGCCAACCAGCCCTATTCCTTCAGGGTCGACACCGGTTATCATTTCATCAGCATCCGAACTCCAGAAGCTGTATATGAGGCTGACAGAATCAGGTTCGAAAGCGGCAGGAAACTGGTTCTTTCAATAAGGGATAACGAAAAGCCTTCCGGCTATGTAAGGAAGGAGGCTTCCTTTAAGATGACCCCGGCAGAGCAGCGCAGGATAGCTAATTATGTGATGCCCTTCAGGACACTCTTTGAAAACAGCGTGGCTTACCTGCAGCAGGGTGAAAACTACCTCCTGATGAGCGATGTGAGGCAGCAACTGTCAAATCCTGACAGGGTGTATTCAACACAGGGCTCCCGTATCGTCGGGCCGGTGATGCCGACAAACGCCCGGTTCATACTCCCCGGAAAATTCACAACTGATTTCAGGTTCGAGCCTTTGTTTGAATATGATTTTGAAAAGGGATTGATAAGAATGAGGTCTTATGACCCGGGAAAAAGAACCCCCCTTTACTACGCCAGGGGCAATACCCTGCAGGACTGGCGAAGCAGCGTCGTGACACCCGCATATATTGAAAAGGTGAGCAGGGAGATAATGGAAAAGAGGACTGCCCCGCGTTACAGGTATTCGCGCAGCGAAAGGACAATCCCGGGGAACGGGACAGTCTGTTTAATAGACAGCCGCAGTGAATCGGCTCTTTCACCGGCTGTCAATTTCCTTGTCTCCGTAACCGGAAATGCCATCTATGACAGGCAGGGTTATGACAACACCCTGTTGAACATAATGCCCGGCATCTACAGGTTCATCTCCTTCCTTCCGGGCGGGAGTCATATGATTATTGACTCACTGGAAGTCAGGGCCAACAGTGCAACATTTATTGACCTTGCACGTGCAGAAATTTCAGATGACCCTGAACTGTACAGGAAGATAATTGATATGATCAACGCGCCGGGAAGCCGGCCCGGAACTCCAACCTCGCTGGAACGGCAGCTGATGCAGGAGTTTACAAGGCAGGAGGTGAAAGGGTATGACGGACCGGGATTCATAATCTCAGGGGTGGTGACAAGTCTCTCTGACAGTGAGCGGCTGCCGGGCGTTTCGGTCTGGTGCCCCGAAAACGGATTCGGCACAGTGACCGATATTGACGGCAGGTACTCATTAAAACTCCCCTTCGGAAACCACCGGCTGACATTCAGCTTTATCGGAATGAAGCCCTATGAGACCGAGGTCAATTATGAGAACCAGGTGGATGTGATTCTTGAGGAGGAATTCTTAGCCATGGACGAAGTTGTTGTGGTAGGATACGGGATTTCACGGAAGGAAAACCTCTCTGCCTCGGTTGTTACAGTAAATTCCCTGGCAGGCAGGGTGGCCGGTGTGGAGGTGTCAGACAACGGCAATATAATGATAAGAGGAGTATCATCAGTTGACACCCAGGCGCCTCTGATTATAATTGACGGCGTTCCGTACAACGGTGATATGAGCATGATTGACCCGGAACTGCTGAAGAGCATGACGATTGTAAAGGATCCTGCTGTGACAGCCCTCTACGGTTCAAGGGCAGCGGGAGGTGTCATAATGCTGACGATGAAGCCCGGAGGAGTCATCGCGGCTGCCGCGGAAAGTGATCCGCTGGTTGATGAACAGTTCCTGGAAGAGGCTATGGCTGCCGGCACACTCCGGAAAAACTTCCGCGACTACGGATACTGGAAACCTGACCTCCGTACTGACGATTCCGGCAAAGTCACCTTTACGGTTAAGTTCCCTGATGACATCACCTCCTGGGAAACATTTGCAGTTGCCATCAACGGAAACCGGCAGGCAGGCTCCGCAAAAGGAAACATCAGGGCTTTCATGCCCGTGACCGGCTTGCTTTCTGCACCGTATTATGTTGTTGAGGGCGACTCCCTGAACCTCATCGGCCGGATAATGAATCACACAGGAGCACCAATGTCGCTCACGGAAAGATTCATCAGCAACGCAGACACACTTGTAAACCGTAAACGTGCCCTTGTTGATGCCGTGGTTGACACACTGCCGGTTTTTGCTGACGAGTCAGACAGCCTGCGGCTGGAATACTCCTTCACAACCGAAGCCGGCCTGAAGGACGGAGAGTTCCGCCCGCTGCCGGTTCTCAGGGCAGGAACTGAGGTAGATTCAGGAATGGTTGCTTTCATTGAGAAGGACTCGGCACTTACGGTTGACCTCACCGCCTGGCCCGGGGAGGTAACACTTAATGCCGTGGCAGGCCTGGCAGACATAAGGAAATCGGCAAGCTACAGGCTTATCAGATATGTATATGGCTGCAATGAACAGATGGCTTCACGGCTTGCAGGATATCTTTCTGCTACGGAGACCGCCAGGCACCTCGGGAAGGTAAGCAGAAGCGATGAAAGAGAGATCAGGAGCCTTATCGGAAAGCTGCTCGATAACCGCAACAAGGACGGACTGTGGGGCTGGTGGGGTCGCTCGGAAACCGAAGACTGGATCTCGCAGCATGTGATCAAAACCCTGCTCAGGGCAGGCAGACTCGGATATACAGTCAACCTCGGGATAACCGGGATTACTGACTTCGCGGTCCTCTCCCTGGAAAAGAACCCCGCACCTTCAACCGGACTGTCACTTCTGGAGATACTCTCTGACATCGGGGCAAAGGCTGATTACAACCATTATCTTAAAATCATTTCAGAAAGGGACAGCCTCTCGCTTACCGACAGCATCCGGATTGCCAGCCTGCGTCTGAGGCACAGTATTCCTGCAGACCTCTCCTTCCTTGAAAAGGTGAGGCGTGAAACCGTCCTCGGTGGAGTTTACTTCACATCAGGTGCGGAATGGTGGGATATTAAACAGACAGATATGCAGACCACACTCCTGGCATACGACCTTCTCACCCGTGATTCAACCCAGACAATAGCCCGTCCCGACCTCATGAGAAGGTATTTCTATGAGTACCTCTCAATGAGCGGTCCGCTGAATACATTCCAGACCGCATCGGTGCTGAATGCACTCGCATTTTATCCGGAACCGGACCGCAGGAATGAGGACAGGGCGAAAATGATAATCAGAAAAGCGACAGATACGGTTATTGACTCATTCCCGTATAAGGCAACCCTAACTCCCGGGGACCGGACCCTCACCCTGCGCAACAGCGGAGATATGCCTCTCTTCATCAGCCTTGGCACCAAACTGTTTATTGAAGATCCGGCGGTGGATACCACAGACTTCAGGGTGACAACCCGGTGGTCTGCCTCCGTCAGCGAAAGAAAAACAGGCGCCGGAACGGGACAGGAAACCAGTGTTACATCAGGTGTTCCGGTTACACTGACCACCGAGGTTGATTTCTTCAAAAGCGCTGAATATGTGGTGATAGAAATCCCGGTACCATCAGGATTCTCATATAATGACAAAAAGAGAAACTGGCCCGGTGAGGTCCACCGTGAGTTCTACCGTGACCATGTGGCTATCTTCATCCGCCACGGTTCACCAGGCACAAGAACATTTGAAATCAGTCTCATGCCACGGTTCACAGGCCGGTACATCATGAACCCCGCAAAGGTCTCGCTGATGTACTTCCCGGTGATTTACTCAAACAATGAACTGAAAAAGATCAGGATAACCGGCAGAGACAGGGTAAAAGGTGCATAATAAGCCAGATATCTCTGTCAAGGGTTATGCCCGATGGAAATTTAATGAATATTTTTACTCAAAATATGAAAATCATGATCTTGAATCATATGAGAATTAAGTGCTATTCCGAAAGGATTATTTTTCTTACAGCAGTTATCCTGCTGGGTACCTCCTCCCTGCCACCTTACGGTGAATGGGAACGCCGCCCGCCGGAAGCAATGGGAGCTGATACAGTGCTCCTTAACAAAGCAATCAGATTTGCCATTGAGAACGAAATAGATTATCCGAAAGACCTTCGAATACCAATTCTCCAGGCATACGGACGGGAGCCGGGATTCAGGATCATGGGACCGGTCATTGACCGCGGAGGCCCCGCCGGAGTAATAGTAAAAAATGGATACATTATTGCTTCATGGGGAGATATCGAAAAGCCTGACCTTACCTTCAGCGCAACAAAAAGCTATCT
>JALONR010000041.1 GCA_025454815.1 Bacteroidales bacterium
TGAAAATGCTTTTTACCTTCTGATATTCAGGGGCACCCTGACCAAATAGCTGTTCGGCAATAAGTAAATGGTAGCCTGATATTCCGCCAAGGATGGCATGGTAGCCTGATATTCCGCCAAGGATGGCATTGTAGCCTGATATTCCGCCAGGAATGACATTATAGCCTGATATTTCGTCAGGAATGGCATTATAGCCTGATATTCCGCCAGGAATGGCATGGTAGCCTGATATTCCGCCAGGAATGGCATGATAATCTGGTACCCCTCCAGGAAGGGAACTAACTTCAGATTTCCTTTCGCGCCATGCGTCATGAAGCTTTTCAAGCGCATTGGTGGTTTTGCCAAGGGCAGAGACAACCACAACGAGCCTGTCAGTCTCCTCTGAAACAATATCATAAAGGTTAATGATACCCTCTGCATCCTTTACGGATGCCCCACCGAATTTAAATACTCTCATCACGGGAATTGTTTGGACAAATTTATAATTTAGCCATTAGTAAACAATTAGTCCCCGTTCATTTACTCATTCAAAAACTCCTGACATGCCGAGCTATGATATCACCAGTCTGAATGACTTCATCATCAGGAAACAAAAAGACTTTCCTTTTGCGACAGGGGAACTGTCAAGCCTGCTTCACCATATTGGCACAGCGGCAAAGATGGTCAACGCCAAGATCCGGAAGGCCGGGCTGGTGGAGATACTTGGAAAGGCCGGTGCAGAAAATCCCCAGGGAGAAGAGCAGCAAAAACTTGACAGGTACGCTGATGAGGTCTTCATTGATGCGCTGAAGTCATCAGGCCAGTGTGCGGGGCTGGCATCTGAGGAGAACCAGAACGAGATCGTCTTCACCGGCGAATTTGCCAGCAGGGGCAAATATGTTGTATGCTTCGACCCCCTGGACGGATCATCCAACATCGACGTCAATGTGTCGGTTGGTTCCATCTTCTCAATCTACCGCCGTGTAACTGAACGTGATGAAGAGGTTACCATAGCTGACTTCCTCCAGGAGGGGAGCAGACAGGTTGCTGCGGGGTATGTGATCTACGGCTCCTCAACAATGCTGGTCTACAGCACGGGCAACGGTGTCAACGGCTTCACTCTGGATCCTACCATTGGTGAATTCTGTCTTTCCCACCCCAATATGAAAACACCGGAGACAGGAAGGACCTATTCAATCAATGAAGGAAACTACATCAGGTTTCCTGACGGGGTAAAGAAATACATCAAATATTGCCAGGAGAATGATCCCCCCACAAACCGGCCATATATTTCAAGGTACATTGGATCGCTGGTATCCGATGTGCACCGTAATATACTGACAGGAGGCATCTTCCTCTATCCACCGTCAAGCAATTACCCGTCAGGGAAGCTGAGGCTGATCTATGAGTGCAACCCGATATCCTTTCTGATTGAACAGGCCGGCGGGGTTGCCACGGATGGCACCAGGCGAATACTCTCACTCAGGCCCGAATCGCTTCATCAGCGTACACCCTTCTACTGCGGCTCACCGGAGATGATAAGGAAACTGGTTGGCATGTGCTGCTGAAATCGCTGTCTTTGCTAATTTTGCAGCCTCAGACAAAATCAATGGCCAGCACCGTTTTCAGAGACATTTACAGGGAGCATCCCTCATTCACCAGGCTTGAAGCCCTGCTGGCAGGTGACAGCGGAGAGCCGTTAACCATACACGGACTGACCGGTTCATCCAGGGCGGTGGTAATGGCCGGTGCACTGTCACAGCAACCGACCACTCATGTTGTACTGCTGCCTGAAAAGGAAGACGCAGCCTATTTCTACAATGACCTCACCTCTCTGCTCGGTGATGACAATATCTTCTTCTTCCCTGGAACATACAAGCGGTCAGTGATGTATGACCAGACCGAACCTGCAAACATTATTCTCAGGGCCGAAGTACTGAACTTTCTCAGTTCAGGGCGGAGGAAATGCATAATTGTCACCTACCCTGAGTCGGTCATGGAAAAGGTAGTCAGCAAGGCCAGCCTGAAGAAAAACACCTTTTCCATTAAAAAGGGGGCAAAGCTCTCCATAGAGTTCCTCGAGGAGGTTCTCCGTGAGTATAACTTCCGCCGCACCGACTTTGTATATGAGCCGGGGCAATATTCAGTCAGGGGAAGCATTACAGACCTCTTCTCCTACTCTGCTGACAAGCCCTACAGGATAGACTTCTTCGGTGAGGAGGTTGACTCAATCCGTTCGTTCAATCCTGACGACCAGCTCTCCCTTCAGCTGCATGATGAGATACAGGTCATCCCTGACATCCAGGAACTGGCCTTCCACGAGAGCTCTGACAGCTTCATTGACTTCATCCCGCCATCCTCCATAATATGGAGTGACAATTTTGACTTTATCATTGAAAAGACAGACAATATATGGTCCCAGGCCCGTACAAGAAGTTCAAAGGGAGAGATCTCTGACAGGCGTGACATTATCATCACCGGCCGGCATCTTGAGGAGTTGTGCTCCCGTCACCGCCGTATATTCTTCGGCAGGGGAAGGCAGGACCCCTCCACCCTGAATATTGAATTCCGCACTGAGCCGCAACCTGCTTTCAACAAGAACTTTGCACTTCTGACATCGAGACTGGTATCGAACGTCCAGGAGGGCTACCGCAACTTCATAATCTCCGAGAGCGAGGTGCAGGAACAGCGCCTGAAAGAGATCTTTGCCGAAACCGATCCCTCAGCACAATTCACTCCTCTCCTGCTCAACCTGCACCAGGGATTCACCGATCATGACCTCAGGATAGCCGTTTATACTGATCACCAGATATTTGACCGCTATCACAAATTCCGGATAAAGGGCTTCTTTACCCGTCGTGACAGTATGACTGTCAGGGAGTTAACTGACCTGAACCCGGGCGATTATGTAGTTCATTCCGATCATGGTATCGGACGTTTCGGCGGGCTGGAGAAGATAGAGGTAAACGGCAGGATGCAGGAGGCCATCAAGCTGGTCTTCAAGGACAATGACATACTTTACGTGGGTATCCACGCGCTGCACCGCATCTCGAAATACAAGGGCAAGGACGACACCCCGCCGCGCATCAACAAGCTTGGCACCGGCGCATGGCAGAAGATGAAGCAGTCGACCAAGAAGAAGGTGAAGGACATTGCCCGTGACCTGATCATTCTTTACGCAAAGCGAAAAGCCTCCGGCGGTTTTGCGTACTCACCCGACTCTTACCTGCAGCGGGAGCTTGAGGCGTCGTTCATCTGGGAGGACACCCCTGATCAGCTTGCCAGCACCGTGGCCGTGAAGGATGACATGGAAGCAGCAGTGCCAATGGACCGGCTTGTTTGCGGCGATGTAGGGTTCGGAAAAACCGAGATAGCCATCAGGGCTGCCTTCAAGGCCGCCACTGACGGCAAGCAGACGGCGGTGCTTGTGCCAACCACCATCCTGGCGCTACAGCACTACAAGACTTTCTCCTCACGCCTTGAGAACTTCCCCTGCAAGGTTGATTATATAAGCAGGCACAGAAAACCAGCCGATCAGAAAAAAATACTCAAACAACTTGCCGACGGTGAGATTGACATCATCGTGGGAACACACAAGCTAACCGGCAAGGAGGTCAGGTTCAAGGATCTCGGGCTTCTCGTTATTGACGAGGAGCAGCGCTTCGGCGTAGCCGTCAAGGAGAAGCTGAAAACCATCAGGGCAGGGGTTGACACCCTCACTCTTACTGCCACTCCCATACCCCGCACTCTTCAGTTCTCGCTGATGGGGGCGCGTGATCTCTCTGTGATCAGCACTCCTCCCCCGAACAGGATGCCCATCATTACGGAGCTGCATGGTTTCAACGAGGATATTGTCCGCGAGGGGATAGTCTATGAGGTAAGCCGCAACGGCCAGGTTTTTTTTATCAATAACCGGATAGAGAACATCATGGAGGTGAAGGCCTCCATTGCACATATATGCCCTGAGGTCAAGATAGCCGTGGTTCATGGCCGGATGGAGGGTGACGAAATTGAAAACGTCATGTTTGACTTCATAAGGGGCGATTATGACGTGTTGCTGGCCACAACCATCATCGAGTCAGGGCTTGATATTCCAAACGCCAATACGATCTTCATCAATGATGCCCATAACTTCGGCCTCTCAGAGCTTCACCAGCTGCGTGGCAGGGTGGGCAGATCAAACAAAAAGGCTTTCTGCTACCTGCTCACTCCCCCTCTGTCAGTTCTTACAGGCGATGCCCGCAGGAGGCTGAAGGCGATCGAGGAGAACTATGAACTGGGGAGCGGGTTCAATATTGCGCTGCAGGATCTTGACATCCGGGGCGCTGGCAACCTGCTTGGGGGCGAACAGAGTGGTTTCATCGCCGATGTGGGATACGAGACATACCAGAAGATCCTTGAAGAGGCCATAAAGGAGCTGAAGGAGGAGGAGTTTGCAGGATTGTTCCCCGGGCCGGCGGAGAGGAAGGAGCCGGCTGCGGAGGATAAACCGAGACAGTTTGTGGAAGATGTCACTGTTGAGACAGACCTTGAAATAATGTTCCCTGATGATTATGTCTCCAATATCCCCGAGCGCATCAGGCTCTACAAGGAGCTCAATGACATCAGGGATGAGAACGGCCTGAATGCCTATGAGTCACATCTGACCGACCGGTTCGCGCCTCCTCCGCCGCCGGCCAGGGCGCTGCTTGAACTCGTAAGGCTCAAATGGGCTGCCGCAAAAACAGGAATTGAAAAAGTTATTCTTAAAAATAACACTCTGATTGCTAACTTTGTGGCAGACCAGTCGTCACAGTTCTACCGCTCACCTCTGTTCGTGTCGGTTATGAACTATGTCAACCGGAGGCAGGGAAACATGACAGTGAAGCAGAACAACAACAAGCTTAGTCTGACCGTCCGGGGAGTATCATCAGTGGTGCAGGCCATTGATCTCTTCAATGCCATCCTCACCTGGCACAGGTCAAATGTGCCTCCGGGGACAAACTGAAAGAAACAGCATGAAACTCTCAACCCGCGATCACATATTACAGATCTGCCGCGTGGCACAGACCGGAACTGACCGCATGAGACTGCAAGTGCTTGCCTGCATAATAAATATCTGCCGCCTGGGGCGGGCCGTTGAATGAACCTTATCATTGACATAGGAAACACAAGCGTGAAGGCAGCTCTTGTCAGTGACGGTGTCATTGTGGAACAGCAAAGGTTTCGTGCGGCCTCGCCGGACCTTATTGCCGGTTTTACGGGCAGATGCGCAATTGACGGAGCTATTGTCTCAACCGTCAGCAGAGATATTTCCGGGTTCATTGAATGGCTCGGCGCAAGGGTTAAGAGAGTACATCTTCTCACTGCCGACTCGGTATACCCTTTCGCCATTGATTATGATACGCCCGCAACGCTTGGTTCTGACCGCCTTGCTGCCGCTGCCGGGGCCATTCACCGTCACCCCGGATCTGATCTGCTGGTCATTGATGCCGGCAGCGCCCTTACGATAGACGAGGTTACAGGAGGAGCCTACCGTGGCGGTAGCATATCTCCGGGTCTGGCAATGAGGTTCAGGGCGCTGCATGAATACACTGGCCGTCTTCCCCTGATAACAAAGAGGAGTGGCTTCACTTTCCCGGGCCGGACAACGGAGGACGCAATAGCCGGCGGTGTTATGATGGGCATGGCATATGAAATAATTGAGTATATTCGCACATTCGAGAAAAAGCACCATAATCCCGTTACGGTCATCACTGGCGGCGATGGCGGGGTCATTGCCCCGCTGACAGGAGGCAAAGCGCTTCTTTACCCTGACCTTGTGACGGAGGGATTGAATTATTTACTGGAAACAAATGTATAGGAACATAAGAGTCGGACTGGTATGTCTCCTTGCCTTCCTGGCTACAGGAGCGGCAGGACAAAAAAATGTCTATTCACCCTTCGCACGGTACGGCATAGGAAACCTCGAGCTGCCCGGGACCTTCCGCACGAGGGCTATGGGAGGAATCAGCAGCGGGATAAGGGACAACCTTACCCTGAACTTTCTGACCCCTGCATCTTACAGCAGCATCGATACCTCCTCGTTTATCTTCGATTTCGGTATTGACTACGGAGTGGTCAGGCTCAGGGAAAATGATCTCTCATACTATTCACAGGACCTTGGATTTTCTCATCTGCTGATGGGTTTCCCGATAATGAAGGGCTGGGGAGTGACTGCCGCCATCCTGCCTTATTCAAACGGCGCATACAACATTGGTTACCAAAGGCCCGGCGACGATGTTTCAGGCACAATCTATGAGAGCCATAACGGCAGCGGTGGTTACCAGAAGGCCCTGCTGGGCACCGGTGTCAGCCCATTCCCGTTCCTCTCCGTAGGGGTTAATGCTTTCCTCATGTTCGGGGAGGTGACAAGGACCAATGATTTTGTCTTTACGGGAGACAATAACTATTTCAATACAAGAAAACAGAGCACGTTTGCTCTTACAGGTGTGGGATACGATGCCTCTTTTCAGTTCATGTTCAAACTGCCGGAAAACAGGTTCATCAATGCCGGACTGACCTTTACACCGGCATTTAACCTGAAGACCAGCAATGAAGAGATGATTTTCAGATACTCACCCATCCAGACCAGTTCACTGGCACTTGACACACTATCATACAATTCGCTTTCAACTGAAAGCACCATACCACTGTCACTCAGGGCCGGTTTCTCCCTGGGCAAGACAGACAAGTTCACTGCCGGCGCCGATCTGGTGTTCTCAAAGTGGAGCAATGCCTCGCTTCCGGGAACATATGGCACCTACAGTGACGCCCTCTCTTTGCATGCCGGGGCGGAATATATCCCTGACAAGTATTCCAATTACAGTTTTTTTGACAGGATGGAATACCGCATTGGATGCCGCTATGGAGAGAGTTATACCCTCTTCGGTAATGATGCGGTGAAAGAGTACGGCATAACTTTTGGAACTGGTATACCAATGAGAAGATCGAGATCCAGAATCTCACTAGCAATTGATCTCTCAACCCGCGGAAGCGGAAGCGGGGAGATACCGGCGGAGACAAGGATATCGGTCGGAGCCAGCCTTAATCTGTATGATTACTGGTTCCTGAAAAGACAGTATGATTAAACATAAGATTAATAAAGAGATGAAAAGAAGATCAAGCGCGATTTTAACCGGACTGATTCTCTTACTGACGACTCCGGTACTGCAGGCTCAGAATGGTGTTGCAACGGGAACACCGTTCGGCAGGGGCGAAGACAGCACAAAGTGTCTTCGCAACACATCCCTCTATTCTACTTATTATGAAAACAAGGATTACAACATGGCGCTGCAGTTCTGGAGACCCGTTTTCAATGAATGCCCGGGTTCATCAAAGAACACCTACATTAAGGGTGAGACCATGTTCAAGGATTTCTTCCGCAAGACCGGGAACAAGGCTTACATTGACACAGTGATAATGATCCTTGACCAGCGTACGAAATATTTCAACGAGGAGCATGCAAACAGTCTCAGGAAGGCATTTGCCCTGTATGAGTTCGGAGGAAACGATCCGGAATATGCAAAAAAATGCTATGACCTGATCAAGGGAGTCATGGAACAGTCACCCCAGAGTTTTGACTATACCTACTCGAGTCTTTATATGGCCATTACAGCCAAATGCTATGCACTAAAGCTTATTGATGCCACGGAAGTTATAAACGCCTATTCGCAGTCGATGAAGGTTGTTGATAACCAGCTCTCCCGGAAGCCGGATGACTCAAGATACAACGAGGCCAGGAAAAACATTGATGCCGTTTTCAGGTCAAGCGGTGCCGCCTCCTGTGAAAACCTTGAACACCTCTTTGCGGCCAGTGTTGAGAATAACCAGTCTGACACAGCCATGCTCCGGAAGGTGATAACACTTCTGACCGAGACAGGATGCAGGGACTCAGAGCTCTACTATAAGGCTTCAACCAATCTTTACCGGGCTTTCCCAAGTGCCTCCTCCGCTGCACAACTGGCAGAGATGAATTTGGCCAGGAAAAAATACAACGAAGCTGAAAAATACTATACTGAAGCCATTGAGCTTGAGACCGACAACCTGGTCAAATCAGGCCTTCTGACCAAACTTGCCACACTTGAACTGACGTCTGACAGCAAACAGGCTGCCCGTGATTTTGCAAAGGCTGCATTTTCACTTGACCCCACAAACGGCAATGCCCTCTTCATCATAGCTGAGGCCTATGCCGGCGCGAGGATAGGCGAGGCTTTCGAGAACCAGACGGTTTACTGGGTTGTTGTTGACTACCTCATCAGGGCAAGAAATACTGACCCCACACTCAGGGAACAGGTTGACGAGCGTATATCAATCTACTCCAGACTCTTCCCCACGAAGGAGGAAGCATTCTTCAGGAGCCTCGTCGAAGAGGGAGCACCATACCAGGTGGGCGGCTGGATAAATGAATCAACCACCGTCAGGTTCAGAAAGGAATAAAAGCAGTGAGATCCTGCAGAACACACAGTATCATAACAGCAGTCCTGGTTGCCGGGACTGCTTTGCTTTCATCATGTGACAGGAAGGATGAGACTGTGAAAGATCTGCAGATAAAGGGGCTGCCAACCCTCTCTGCCAGGAATGTGGAGACTATGTACAGCGACTCCGGCCTGGTGACTATGGTTGTCCGCACACCGTTGATACAGCAGTTTACCGCTGAGGAGAACCCCTATACCCTCTTCCCCGAAGGGTTGACGGTTTTGTTCTATGACAGGACTGACAAACCTCAGGCCAGTATCACCTCACAATATGCCCGTTATACCGAAAAGGAAGAGGTCTGGGAGCTGCGCGACAGTGTTGTTGCTGTCAGCGACAAGGGTGAGGTTCTGGAAACCGAACTGCTGTTCTGGAGCCAGCCCAGGGACAAGATATGGTCAGACAGGTTCGTCAGGTTCACCCACAATGATCAGATCGTAATGGGTACAGGGTTTGACTCTGACTCCCGTTTTTCTAACTGGACTATCAAGAATGTAACTGGAACAATCTATATCAAGGATGAACAAAAAGTCGCTCCTGCTGATTGAAATAATATGGATCATTCTGGGATTGATGTGTCTTGGCATTGCCATCCGCGAAACTGTCACCAACGGCCCTGGCCGTTCATGGCTTTTCTTTGTGATGGCTGCCGCTGCCTTCGTTCTGGCATGGCTTCGTGACTCACAGCGAAAAAAGCTGTAACTTTGGGTCATGAACCCCTTTGTCATCATCCCGTTTTCGGTTCTTCTGGCCGCTTTTTTTTCGGCGATGGAGCTCTCATTCATCGCTTCGAACAAGCTTCGCATTGAGCTTGACCGGAAACAGGGACAATTCGGGTCAGGTATAATCTTCGCTTTCACCCGTAACCCCGGCCTTTACATATCCACAATGCTGATCGGGGTCAACATTGCCACGGTGATATTCAGTATGCTTACCGCAGACCTGATTGAAGCCTGGTTGCTGAACAGGATCCCCTCGGAGGTGCTGATCTTCATCATCCAGACAGTAATCACCACATTCATTATCCTGATATTTGCCGATTTTCTTCCCAAATCGGTGGTAAGGATCAGCCCGAACTTCTTTCTCAATATATTCGCTATCCCGACGGCAATATTTTACTATCTCTTCTACCCCGTCAGCAAGTTCACCCTCTGGCTGGCCAATCTGATCATGAGGCTCTTTTTCGGCATAAAGGCTGAAAGGAAGGAACAGGAGAACCGCATATTCACGCGCATTGACCTTGACCATTTTGTCAATGACCTGGTTGAAACTGAAGAGGAGAAGAGGGAGGAGAACAGCAGCCTGAGAATATTTCAGAATGCTCTTGATTTTTCGTCTGTTAAAGCCCGTGAGTGCATGGTGCCCCGGACGGAGATAGTGGCACTGCCCATTCAGTCGTCCCCGGACGAACTGCGCCAGCAGTTCATAGAGTCAGGCCATTCCAAGATACTGCTCTACCGTGACAATATTGACAACATGGTAGGCTATTATGAACTGAAGGACATCCTCCACGGTCCTGAAGACATAGCGGCAGCAATGCGAAAGTTGCCTGTGGTTCCCGAGACGATGACAGCAAACAGGGTCCTGAGACTGCTCTCTGACGCCAAGAAGAGCATTGCTCTCGTGGTGGATGAATTCGGCGGTACTGCCGGTGTCATCACCATCGAGGATGTCCTTGAGGAGATTGTCGGTGATATAGAGGACGAACATGACACCAGTGACCTGGTGGAAAAGAAGATCAACGACAGGGAGTACATTCTTTCCGGACGGCTTGACATTGACTACCTGAACGAAGAGTATGACCTCGGGCTGCCGGAAAGCGATGAATACACAACGCTGGCAGGACTGATTTTATTTGCTCACGGAAACATCCCGCGCCAGCAGGAGAAGATCCGTGTGGGGCCCAATCTATTCACAGTCCTGAAAAGCTCCTCAACAAAGGTGGAGCTGCTTAAGCTTCAGATCGACTGACCAGGAACAAACTCAGGCAGGGAATGACAGTGGCCCTCCCGTGAATGACAATACCTTTATCCGGAAATGCCGCCGGCCTTCCCGGAGTTACAGCCTGCCCCCGCGCCTTAATCCTGTTTCTTCAGCTCGGCGTAATACTTGAAATAGAGAGGTATTGCCCGCATGCCCGCAAACAGGTTTTCCAGCGGGAAGTTCTCATTGGGTGAGTGAATGGCATCTGCCTCCAGTCCGAAGCCCATAAGTATTGACTTGACCCCCAGTATTTTTTCAAATGTTGATATGATGGGGATACTGCCTCCGCTACGGATCGGTATGGGTCTCTTGCCGAATATCTCCTCGCATGCCTTCTCCGCTGCCTGGTATTCGGGGGTATCGAGAGGACTGACATAGGCTTCGCCTCCGTGGAGGTACTCAGCCGTCAGTCTCACTCCTGCCGGAGCCAGTGATTTTATGTGACTGATGGCCATTTCAGCAATCTGCTCAGCTTTCTGGTATGGCACCAGCCTCATCGATATCTTTGCCGAGGCTTTTGATGGGAGTATTGTCTTGGCTCCTTCGCCGGTATATCCTCCCCATATGCCGTTTACATCAAGGGTGGGCCTGATGCCTGTACTCTCGAGTGGAGTGAATCCCTTCTCAACGGCCAGGGCATCAACACCTATTGACTTTTTATATACTTCCGGGTCAAATGGTCTTTCAGCCATTTTTGCCCTTTCGGCATCGGAAGGAACCAGGACTGCATCATAGAAGCCCGGTATTGTCACACGCCCGTCACTGTCTTTCAGCCTGGAAATAATATCGCATATGGCATTGCAGGGGTTCACCACCGCTCCGCCGTAGATCCCTGAATGGAGGTCCCTGTCAGGACCCTCAACCTCGATCTGGATGTATGAGAGGCCGCGCAGTCCTGAGGTGATTGAAGGGATTTCGGTAGAGATCATTGTGGTATCAGAAACCAGTATCACATCAGAACGTAGCATGTCACGGTATTCGGAACAGAACCCGCCGAGGCTGGCTGACCCGGCTTCTTCCTCCCCTTCAATCATGAACTTGACATTGCATGCCAGTGTGCCGGTGGCATTCATCATCTCAAATGCCTTAAGATGCATGAAGAGCTGCCCCTTGTCATCGTCTGCCCCGCGCGCCCAGATCTTCCCCTCACGGATTTCAGGTTCAAACGGCTTTGAAATCCATTTTTCAAGGGGCTCTGCAGGCATCACGTCATAATGGCCGTAAACAAGAATCGTCGGGAGGGACGGATCAACCATCTTCTCGCCGTAAACTATCGGATTGCCCGTTGTGGGATAAACCTCGGCACGGTCTGCACCGTTTGCTGCCAGCAGGTCACGGATGTATTCAGCCGCCCTGACCATATCAGCCTTGTTGGCTTCATTGGCGCTGACCGAGGGGATCCTGATCAGTCCGAAGAGTTCCTCAAGGAATCTCTCCCTGTTTGTCTCGATGTAGTTCTTAATACTTTCCATTATTGTTGTAGTTTTGATATTCGCCGGCTGCCCACTGCAGCCTGTTGTACCACTCCTGCCCGAAAGCCCTCACCAGGGGTTCGCGCAGGAAGACATAAAGTTCCATTTTCTCTCTCAGGCCGCATGCCACCCCTGGTTTGCAGATAGGCCACTCCTCATAGTTCACTGCGCGGAAATCACGATACTGTTTTATCCTTACCGGGAAGAGATGACATGAGAGAGGTTTCCGGAAATCGACTGCACCCTGGATGAATGCAGTTTCTATTCCGCATTTGTAAATATCCTCCTCCATGATTGTATAGGCACATTCCTCGTTGTTTATCAGCGGGGTTACCAGCTCTCCCTCAATGTCAGTGACGCTGGTTCCCAGCCTCTGTATGGCCCTTATGCCTTCAGGGCGGAGGAAAGGCCGGAGGTCTGGCCAGATCCTCTCAAGTGCTGAAGCTTCATCCATGGTCAGAGGGGCACCTGTGTCACCGTACCGGCAACAGCTACCCCTGCATGAGGGAAGGTCACATAAAAACTTCTTCTCTATGAGGGCAATGGATACTATGGTGTCATCTATCTGGAGCATGGGTCGCCTTATACAAGTGACTTGCCCGTCATCTCAGGTGGCACAGGTATTCCCATCATTTTGAGCACCGTGGGCGCCACATCGGCCAGAATGCCGTTGTTGACGCTTTTGTACCGGCTGCTGATAAGGTAAATGGGAACAGGATTCAGTGAATGTGCGGTGTTGGGTGACCCGTCAGGGTTGACCGCATAATCTGCATTGCCGTGATCGGCAATGATGATCACCTCATAGCCGTTTGCCCTGGCAGCCTTTACAACATCACCGGCACATTCGTCCACTGTTCGCACTGCTTTCTGAATGGCTTCATATACTCCTGTATGGCCTACCATGTCACCATTGGCAAAATTAAGGCAGATGAAGTCATGCTTTTGCTTAGCCAGTTCGGCTATCACCGCGTCCCTTACGCCGTAGGCGCTCATTTCAGGCTGCAGGTCATAGGTGGCCACCTTCGGGGAGGGGATAAGCACCCGTTCCTCACCCGGAAACTCTTTCTCCCTTCCGCCGGAAAAGAAAAAGGTTACATGTGCGTATTTCTCAGTTTCGGCTATTCGCAGTTGTTTTTTGCCTGCCTCGGAAAGGATCTCACCCAGGGTCCTGTCAACATTCTCCTTCGGGAAGATGATATGAAGCCCTCTGAACTTGTCGTCATAAGGTGTCATCGTAAGATAGCGGAGGGGGATGGTCTTCATTCCGGCCTCGGGCATATCCTGCTGGGTGAGTACTATTGTAAGCTCACGAGCCCTGTCGTTCCTGAAGTTGATGAATATTACCACATCACCTTCGCTGATTGCAGCCAGGGGTTTACCATCATCACCTGATACAACTATGGGTTTCATGAACTCGTCAGTCACCCCTTCGTCATATGAATCCTGCATGGCCTTAAGTATATCCTTCGTCATGGTTCCCGTGCCGTGGACAAGCATATCATAGGCCTCCCTGATGCGTTCCCACCGCTTGTCACGGTCCATGGCATAATATCGCCCGATGAAAGAGGCAACCCTTCCGTTGCTCTTCTCAAGGTGCTTAAGCAATGAGGCCATGTATCCTTTTCCGCTTCTCGGGTCTGTGTCACGGCCATCACCAAAACCATGTATAAAGACCTCCGTGAGTCCATAGTCCATGGTCATGTCACAGAGGGCATACAGGTGGCTGTCGAGAGAATGGACGCCTCCATCAGAGAGCAGGCCCATGAAATGGACTTTCACCCCTTTGTCGCGGGCATATGCAAAAGCATCGCGTAGCGTATCATTTGACCTGATCTCGCCTGTCCGGCATGCTTTGTTGATCTTTACAAGGTCCTGGTAGACAACACGTCCGGCACCTATGTTCAGATGTCCCACCTCGGAGTTTCCCATCTGCCCCTCAGGCAATCCCACATCCTCACCTGAAGTCAGCAGATATGACGAAGGGTAGATCTTCTTAAGGGCATCGATGGAAGGTGTTCCGGTAGTGCTTATAACATCACTTTTCGTTTTGTCACCTATACCCCAGCCGTCGAGGATCATCAGTAGTATTTTATTGTCTTTCATTAAGCCAAAGAGTTAAATTGAATAAGGAGAATGCAAAAATAGCCATTTCCCTGTAAGGAAAGCAATGGCGGCTATATAACGCTGCAGGGTTTATAAAGTTTGTATCAGCGTGCTCCCCTGATCTCCCTAATCTTTATATTGTACTCCCGGTCAGGGCAGGTTGCTTCGTATTCAATGTCCTGGCCGACGTACGCTGACCATTCCTGTTCAGTAAGGTTTCTTGTGACCTTGTCACAGAGACCTTCAGTCATGCACCTCATATGAGCGGGGCGACGGATCACGTCCTTGCCTGTTGCCGAGAGGAAGGCATCACCTCCTTCGCTGAATGCAAGTCGGATGACATCCTTATTTCCGTCTGTGAATATTACGGGAGGCTGTGCCAGGTTGGCTAGTGTCCAGAGCCTGATCTCACCCGTGTCGTCTGCTGTAAGCATCTGGCTGTCAGTCCTGTCAAATGCGATGCTCCTTACGGCCGTAAGATGTCCACCGGCATTTCCCACTGTGTGTCCGGTAGTGGTATTCCATACATCAATAACCCCGGAATTGTCACCAGTGGCAAGCTGTTCTCCTCCCGGGATGAACTTGTGCGCGGTAATGGTTTTGTCCCCGGTACTGATCGGAATAAACCGTTCGGGTGAACCGGCCTTCCAGCAGAGCACCTTTCCATCGCCTGTCAGGGCTGATATCATCGAGTTCCCATCAGATATGTCAAGTGCCGTTATTCCGGAGCCGTCTCTGACAATATCCCTCCCCATGCGGGTCCCGAGGTCCCATTCCGTTACCTTTCCCACGGAGCTGGCAGAGTAGAGTCGGGTATCACCCGACCATGCGATAGATGTTATAATACCGCTTGAATCCTGCAGTCGATATCCAATAGTGTCATCATCAATTGGTATCATCAATATTTCAGCGTTCTCTGTTCCGCAGGCCAGCCATGAGGCATCAGGGCTGGCTGTCATTGAACGGATAATATTGGTGCCTGCCCAGACAATATTGAATCCGCTTGCAGGCTGGTCAGCTTTCCAGGCCAGGACCCTGCCTTTTATGTCAGCAGTAAAAAACTCTCCATCAGATCCTTCAGTCATGGCTGTTATCTGTGCCCCGTCAGGGGCGAACCTGGCACAGAACCGGTTACCAAACCTGCTGCACACATCGTATAGCCCTGAAAAGACATCAGGATCTTCTTCCATTCCATTGTATCTTTCATTAAAGATAAAAGCCTGCAAGGATAGCAGTATCTGGAGGTCCTTGTTGCCTTTATGGTTAAGTGATCTCACAGCAAGAGATTTTGAGAGGGCGAGCATCCTCTGTCTGGAGGCGTCGGAGGCCTCTTTCAGTGCGGCGTTCTTCTCTGTGTCAAGTTCCCTGGCCCGGCGTTCTGCCGCTGCTGCCCTTCCGGCCGCGTTATCCTGCCTTTCCCCAGACAGAGCTGTCATACTCACTCCCTCTCCAGGTGCTTTTCTGACGGCGGCAGCAAGTATTTCCAGGCTGTCGCTCAGCTTTTGGCTCAGGGCAACTGCTTCATCTTTCATCTGTATGGCCACAGACTTCTGTTTTTCAGCCCTGTTTCTCAGTGAGTATACCGTTCCCAGGGCAATAAGTGTAAGCAGTGCCAGCAGTCCCAGGAATCCGGCAACAAGCCGTGAACGTTTTATGGTCTCTGTGCCGCTTCTTTTGCCGTATTCCTCCCTGATACTGTATTCCTCTTCGGAGTTCTTCAGGAAGAGCATGGCTCTCTCGAATGCAGGGTCAATTCTTTCGGCCCATGCGAGTGTTGGTTTGTTTTCCTCCCTCCACCGTATTGCGAGCAGAAGGTCCGGGGGCATCCACAGACGGCCATTCCCTTCCTGGTATTGCTCTGCCGAAGCAGCCAGATGCCTGTACAGTTTCACTGAGGCCTCCTCCTCGTCCATCCACCGGCGGAGTGTGCTCCACAACCTTATGATGCTCTCATGTGTAAGGTCAAGTATACTCTCCCCGGTGAGAGGGATTTCCTTGGAAGGTGTCAGGAATGAATATTCCGGTGCCCTGAACACCTCGGCTACAACAATTATCTCATGCTCATCGCACCCGGTCTGTGCTGCGATTGTGGATATCCGTTCCGGCTTTCGCAGTTCCCTCCCGTCATCAGTACGGGTGGTGATGGTGCGGAAGAGACGGGCACATACATAGCGATGTCTTTCGTCCAGGGACTCCAGCGCCTGGCCTGCATGCTGCGAGATAGCTCCCCTGAGCTGCCCCACAGCCTCATAATCCGCTATACTGATCGGACGGCTAAGGTCACCGAGCCTGCTCCACTGGTTCCACAGGCGCGTCATCAGATGCTGCAGTACAGGTAACTGACCCGGCCTGTCATCAAGATCACCCAGCATAAGTTTTACCAGGGACCTGTCTATTGAACCTCCGGACAGCTTAACCGGTTCTTCTATCACGGCTGCAAGCTGATCAACGGGTATCTGCGGCAACAGGTAACTGCTGCTGTTCATCAGGTTGGTGAGGGAATGAAAACGGGCACATTCCGATACATACTCTGAACGGAGTGTCAGGATAATGAAAAGCCCCTGGTCAGGTCTCTGGGTTGCATTGACAATCAGGTCAATGAAATCAGTTGCATCATCTCCGATGGTTCCCCTTGTGGTGGCCGGGCTGTACCGGAAAATCTCCTCAAACTGGTCTATAACAATCACAATCTGCTGACGCAGGTTTTTCCTGATACGGTTTATTACATCGGTAAGCCCTTCTGTCCTGTTATGGAGTGATGCCGCAACGCTTGCCTTTGTCTGCTGGGCAAATCCTGCTCCGGCTGACAGTGATGAGAGCTCCGCTGCCAGGTGGTCAACAGGGTTAAGGGCAGGTCTGAAGACCAGGTATGACCATGATTTTTTTTCTTCCGCATTTTCACGCAAAAGTGCAGGTATCACGCCTGACATCACCAGTGATGATTTGCCGCTGCCTGAAGCTCCCAGTACAGCAACAAACCTGTTCTCCTTCAGTTTGGAGACCACCTTTATGATACTTTCCATCCGGCCAAAGAACAGATGGCCCTCGTCCGGCCGGAAAGCCCGCAGTCCGGGAAAAGGATTAGGTTTGATTATAATATTTCTTTCTGGCATTGGAAGAGTTATTTCCTTACGGCCATCCCCCCCTGGGTGTCCATATACTTTACAAAGATATCAGTGTATTCCGAATAGTGAAAGACAAAACCCTCAATATCACTGACAGGCAGGGAATAAAGCCCTGTCTTTCCGTTATTGGAGGGGACGACCCATGAGATGACTCCCGGCAGCGATCCGGCGTCATATGACTCCGAATAACGCATGCCCGAAGCCAGCAGGATCATCTTTTCCTCTGGAATGTTATTAAAGCAGAGACTCAGGAACCTGGTCTTCGCGAACAGCATGGCTGTCTGCGGAAGGGTACCGTTAATAACTGAGGCTACCCGGCTTCTTACAGGTTCCTGAAGTCTTGATTCAGCCTCCCTGTACCATTCAGGGTTTATGGCTCTGATTGCTCCTGCACTCTCCTCCTGAAGTATCTGGCTGTGACTGAAAAGGTATGAGACAGCCTGTTCCCTTTCTATGCCTTTCCCTTCCATGGCGGCTTTGTGAAGGGCGCAGGCCTTGGTCCAGGTACCGGTAATGTTTTGCTCTGAACCAAGCAGAATAGAAACCAGTGCTCGTCCTTTCACTGTCCGGATGGGATAATAAAGTGAGAGTTCTGCCAGCCGGTCACTGTCGCTGTTATTGCCAAAGAGTGCCTTCAGCGGCTTTCGGATAGGTTCTTCCACCACTGCAGCAATTGCTTCGGATGCAATATCGGGATGGCACCTGTTATCAGCCCCTTTGCGTGGCAGAATGACCTCCGCTGCGCTTTTTCCTGTCAGGAGAGAAAGAAGCAAAGAGATAAGTTCATTATTGGTGCTTCTTTCGTTTTCCAGGGCAGCTGTGAGTAAAAAGTTCCGGCTTTTCAGTGCTTCAGTATGCATTGCTGTCAGCCTGGCAACTGTATGTATGGTCTCGTTGAGTGTATCTTCAATACGCTGCCTGTTCCGTCCCTGGGGAACCCAGCCCCGCCTGCAGAGGATTGAGGCTGCCTTCAGCCTTACAGAAGGATGACTTCCTGATACAAAACTGGCCAGCCAGGGCAGGGCGGGCATGAGGGGCATATCATCAAGTAACCTCATGATGATTTGATTCAGCCTTTCGGTGTTTCCCGGCCTGATGGCTGTTCCCAGGATATCACCGTAAACATCCGGGCCAAATTCCCTGAGCACATAAAAGGCATCCCTGGCCGTTTCAGGGTGATCAAGCGCCTTCAGAATTTCATTACGGAGCATGGTCATACCGAACCGGCCGGCAGCCAGCAGGCCTGTCCTCCTGACTTCCGTACTGGTATCACCCAGGAGCTTGATAATATCCTGTTCCTGGGGCTTTGTCTTTCCGAGCATTATACTTCTGGCAACGGCTGACTTCTCCGATATCCCCGGAAGCCTGAGCAGGTCGCTGTTCCTCACCGGGTCAGCGTAATATCTCTCTATCGCGGTAATCCCGAGCGAAGCGTCATCCCTCACCTTATCACTGAAGCGGCTGCCTGATGCAATGGTTCTGAGCGCAGGGAGCAACGCCGGATCTAAAGTGCCGACAGCAATCTCAATTACCTCCATGGCATATGGATCTCCGGCACTATTGGTGAGATAGTCGAGTCTTCCGCAGACAAGGTGTAGATAATGGTCCGCCACAAGAACCGCATTAATGAACCCATCGTTATTAACCGGCATGGGTTCCTGCCCGTTTTTTTTCACCTCTTCCCCGGCCTGACCCGAGATCATCCGGGCAAGCCGGTGCCTGAAATGAGCCAAGATGATAATATCAGATATCATCATCGCTATTGCCGAGAGCGGAAGCAGGAAGACCATTACTGAGGCCCTGAGGCCGGTTACCAGGAATACCACAACCATTGCTGCAGTCAGGACGGATGCGAGGATCAGTGACCTACTCACCAAATCACATGAGAAGGCCTTACCCCCGGGCCGTCCGTCCTCTCCGGAAAGATGAATCACCGAAGCCATTGCCGGGAGAGTTACCACAACGAGTGATGAGAGGAAAAATGCTGCCGCAAAAGAGGTGAAGAGGGCTGACAGAAGCTTCAGGGATTCACTGCCCGTGAGGTCATAATAGATGAATAAAATGGCAGCGGGGGCGGTGAGAACCAGCAGCACAACGGGTGAAAGGAGCAACTTCCCCGGAAGCATCAGGTTGCGGAGGAAAGGAAGATAATAACGGTTTCTGATCATCAGGCCGAAACCAAAGATGATTCCGGAGAGAATAAAGGTATAAAGCAGCGGGTTTGTACGGAACAGGGTCAGGTCTGTTACCAGTGTGATGACTGCAGCGGCAGTGATTACCTTCAGCAACAATGCTGACCGGAAGATCCACCTGAAACCGGCTTTCGTCGCCTGCAGAGGTTGTGCCATGATATGACTGGATACAGACTTACTTAAACAAGATAGGAAATAAAAACTGAACTCACAAGTAGGCACCTTTTGATCTGACAAGGGCGGCTATCTGTACCGTCATTTCTTCTTCCGGAACGTTGTCGCTGTCTATCACGAGGTCAGCCTGTTCATACCACCTGCTTCGCAATTCCAGCAATTCCTGCACCCTGGCATGAAGCTCGGTATCACGGGCTTCCATGAGCAGCGGCCTCCGGTTTCCGGAATGATTCAGTCTTGATACGAGAGTTTCTACCGGCAGCCTGAGGTAGACCATCACGCCTGTTGACTTCATTACTGCGATGTTCTCTGCGGAGCAGGGTGTGCCACCTCCGCAGGCTACCACGGTTCTTGTTCTGCCAGACACCTCTTTTAACGCCAGGCTCTCTGCATTACGAAATCTTTCTTCTCCTGCTGATGAAAAAATCTCCGGAATTGTCATCCCCTCACTCTTTTCGACAAGTTTGTCGGTATCGGCAAATTTCCAGCGAAGGAGAGCGGCTATTCTCTTCCCGGCAGAACTTTTGCCGCTTCCCATAAAACCTATGAGGTAAATATTCACCGGTACCTACAGATCAAGTTTCATCTGGGCAGGGTCTTCCGGAAGGTGGGTCTGGGAGGCGCTATCCTCCGCATCACCGTTTTCCTCCTGTGTAATTACCAGGGCGGCCTCGCTCCTGACAACCGGCTCCAGTTCACGTATATCGGCAACACTGTAGTTCGAAAGCCTTCTTCCCTTTGCACGGAAGCTCTTCACGCCTATGAACTCAGCCACCTCTATGATCTCCTGCTTGCGGCCCTCGTTTTTACCACCGAATTTTATCTCAAACCTGGGATACTCAACCTCCGTGAGGCTCACCAGCCTTGACCCCTCACTGTCAGAGATGAAACACTGCAAACGGTCTGACTCCTCAAAGGCGAAACGTTTGACATAGTAAAATTCCTGTTCCTGGTCCCAGTAAACGGCAGAAAATACCTTAGACTCCCTGTATTTCTCGAGCAGCAGAAGGTCATCCTCAAAGTGGAGTGAGAGGTCAGTACCGGAGGTACGGTACCATCCGCCCCGAGTGACCACCAGCAGCATCTCATCGGAAGCAAACTCACCCAGGAACTTACCGCGGCCATCAGCGTTCAGCCTCATCACCGCATCATCAAACCAGAGTTTTCTCCCTCCGAGGGTGGAGAGTCCCTTCTCCTTAAGGGTGATCTTATGAACCGGATTTTTTGTCAGGATATTACCCATGGAGCCGCGCCCCTTGATAGCCAGCTCGCCGAAGTCAAAATCAAATGTCAGCTTCTTGAGCCTGGCCTTGGGTTTATGAAATATCCTTATCACCTCTGCCTCACCGTTGGGATTGGCACTCAGATAGAGGATCCTGGTTCCTGATGTGCCTTTGCCGAGGTTGTACTCCTTGTCGCGCGTCAGGCCGGTGAGAGCACAGCGCTTGACATAATACGGCCCGTCACGGCCGTCCTGGTAGGCAACATTGTAAATCGTACGGTTATCATTTCTGAGGAAGACCTGGGCATGGATCACATCTTTACCGACAAACTGCTTCTCGGTAACCCTGGTGATGAGGTATGAACCATCCTTCCTTATGACGATTATATCATCAATATCTGAACAGTCACATACATATTCATCCTTCCGGAGTCCGGTGCCGATAAAGCCCTCCTGCCGGTTTACATAGAGCTTGGCGTTTGCAGCCACCACCTTCGTGGCCTCGATGGTTTCGAAGTTCCTTATCTCGGTGCGGCGGTCCTTAGCCTTGCCGTATTTCTTCTTTATCTGGCGGTAATAATTGATGGCGTACGGGATAATGTTTGCCAGGTGGTTCGCAACCTCTTCCAGCTCAGCCTCCAGCCCTTTGATATGCTCATCTGCACGCGATGAATCATACTTTGAGATACGCTTGATCTTGATCTCCGTCAGTTTGATAATGTCATCACGGGTGATTTCCCGCCTGAAAAGCTTTTTATAGGGTTTAAGTCCTTTGTCAATGGCACTGATGACAGCCTCCCAGGTTTCGCACTCCTCGATATCACGGTAGATGCGCTTTTCAATGAAGATCTTTTCAAGTGATGAGAAGTGCCAGTCCTCGTCGAGTTCGGCCCTGCGTATCTCAAGCTCCCTGGTGAGAAGCTTCACGGTCAGGTCAGCGGAGTGCCTCAGGATGTCACTTACTCCAAGGAATGCAGGTTTGTTCTCGTCGGTTATGACGCAGGCATTTGGCGATATTGAAAGCTCACAGTCAGTGAATGCATAGAGTGCGTCTATGGTCTTGTCAGGTGAGACGCCACTCTGCAGCTGAATCACTATCTCCACGCCGCCGGCAGTATTGTCATCTATCTTTTTGATCTTGATCTTGCCCCTGTCATTGGCCTTTACTATTGACTCAATGAGCGAAGTGGTATTGCGGCCGAAGGGAAGTTCGGTTATCACAAGGCCCTTTCTGTCAACCTTTTCGATTTTTGCCCTTACCTTCACCACCCCTCCCCTGGCGCCGTCATTGTACTTTGACACATCAATCATCCCGGCAGTGGGGAAATCGGGGTAGAGTTCGAAGGGCTTGCCCTGCAGATAGCTTATTGTTGCGTCAATCAGTTCGTTGAAATTATGAGGGAGTATCTTCGATGAGAGCCCTACTGCGATGCCCTCCACACCCAGTGCGAGCAGCAACGGGAACTTCACCGGCAGGGTTACTGGTTCCCGGTTGCGTCCGTCATAGGAACTCATCCACTCTGTGGTCTTGTTGTTGAAGGCCACCTCAACGGCGAACTTCGACAACCTTGCCTCAATATACCTCGGTGCCGCAGCGCCGTCACCGGTAAGAATGTTGCCCCAGTTTCCCTGTGACTCCACCAGCAATTCCTTCTGGCCGAGCTGCACCAGTGCCTCACCTATCGAAGCGTCGCCATGGGGGTGGAACTGCATTGTGTGGCCAATGATATTGGCAACCTTGTTGAAGCGCCCGTCATCCATCCGTTTCATGGAATAGAGGATACGGCGCTGTACCGGCTTCAGCCCGTCAGAGATATGAGGTACGGCCCGCTCAAGTATTACATATGAGGCATAATCAAGGAACCAGTCCTGATACATGCCAGACAATGCCGTAACGGTATGCAGGGCTTCCGGCACATTGCCCTGTTTGACTTCTTCCTTCTCCCCGCCTTCATCGCCGGGGATCAGTTCAAAAGGATCACTCTCTTTCATAATTTGCTGAAACCTTCACTCACGCCTGGGCTGCCTCGGGGATCTCCTCCTCCACACGCAGGTTGTCAATAATAAAGTCCTGACGTTCAGGCGTATTCTTGCCCATATAAAACTCAAGGAATTGGGTATAGGGGTCTGATTTCTTCATAATCACGGGTTCCAGGCGCATATCCTTTCCAATGAAGTGTATGAATTCATCGGGAGATATTTCACCCAGTCCCTTGAACCGTGTTATCTCAGGGTCAGGCCCCAGGTCCCTGATGGCCTTCATCCTCTCCTCGTCACTGTAACAATAGCGGGTCTGTTTTTTGTTGCGGACCCTGAAGAGGGGTGTCTGAAGTATATATACATGTCCCTTGCGCACCAGGTCAGGGAAGAACTGCAGGAAAAATGTAAGGAGCAGCAGCCTGATATGCATACCGTCAACATCGGCATCGGTGGCTATCACAACGTAATTGTAGCGGAGGTCATCAAGTGACTCTTCTATGTTCAGGGCTGCCTGCAAGAGGTTGAACTCCTCGTTCTCGTAAACTATCTTTTTGGTAAGTCCGTAGCTGTTCAGCGGTTTGCCCCTGAGGCTGAAGACAGCCTGTGTCTCCACATTGCGTGACTTGGTGATTGATCCGCTTGCTGAATCTCCTTCCGTTATAAAGAGTGTGGATTCGAGCCGTCTCTCATCGTTCGAGTTGTAGTGAATGCGGCAATCGCGCAACTTGCGGTTATGAAGGCTGACTTTCTTTGCCCGTTCACGCGCCAGTTTCTGGATTGAGCTGATGGCCTTCCGCTCCTTCTCCGACTCCTGTATCTTTTTCAGCATGATCCGGGCGGTCTCTCCGTTCTTGTGGAGGTAGTCATCGAGATTCTTGCGGATGAAATCAACCACGTAGTTTCTCACGGAGGGGCCGTTCGGTCCCATATCCTTGGAGCCAAGCTTGGTCTTTGTCTGTGACTCAAAGATCGGTTCCTCAATCTTGACCGAGATGGCAGCAATGATTGAGGATCTGATGTCAGATGCGTCAAAGTCCTTTTTGAAGAACTCCTTTACGGTGCGGGTTATCGCTTCGCGGAAAGCAATGAGGTGGGTACCTCCCTGCGAGGTATGCTGACCATTGACAAAGCTGTAATAGTCCTCACCGTACTGCATGCCGTGGGTAATGGCAACCTCAATATCTTCACCCTTAAGGTGTATGATGGGATAGAGCCCCTCGCGGTTCATGTTGTCATTGAGGAGGTCAACCAGACCATTGCGTGAGACTATCTTGTTGCCGTTGAGGTTGATGATCATACCTGCATTGAGGTATGAGTAATTTTTCATCATGCTCTCGACATATTCGGAGATATAGTGGAAGTTGCCGAACATCGCCTCATCAGGGACGAATATCACCTCGGTGCCGTTCTCCTCCGGTGATTTTTTGAGCGGTTCATCCCTTACGAGCTCACCTGACCTGAATTCGATCTCCTTGACCTGTTTGTCACGAAACGATTTGATAATGAACGATGAGGAAAGGGCATTGACAGCTTTGATACCAACGCCGTTCAAACCGACTGATTTTTTGAATGCCTTGGAGTCATACTTGGCCCCGGTATTCATTCTTGAGGAGACATCGAGCACCTTTCCGAGAGGTATGCCGCGCCCATAGTCCCGGACTCTTACTTCCGGACCGACAATGCCGACGTCAATCCTCCGGCCGAAACCCATCATGTATTCGTCAACCGCATTATCCATTACCTCCTTCAGCAGGACATAAATGCCATCATCGAGGGACGAGCCGTCACCCAGCTTGCCGATGTACATACCGGGACGCAGCCTGATATGCTCCTTCCACTCAAGGGTTTTAATGTTCTCCTCAGAGTAATTGCCGTCCATTATCCCAAATTTTGGGGCAAATATAAAGAATTAGGCAAGGCGAATTCTCCCGATTTATCAACAACCCCGGTGAATTATGCTCTTTCAGAGGCAGGCAGAAGGCAACAGGCAAATTTATTCCGCACCCCCCGGCTGGCGGGTCGGGAAGGCAGTAGTGCTGACAATGATTACCCGGAGAGCCTGCCTGTATTGCCTTAATGCCTTCGGCGGATTACCCCTCACTGCGGAGCTGGTCCATGGCGGTGACCATCATGGCCTGTACGCGTGAGGCCAGCTCATCGGGATCACCGGTTCCGAATTGGCCGGGGAAAATCGGGTCAAGCACCCTGATCCTGACTATACGGCGGCTCCTGAAGATGATGCCGCCTTTCTTCGGCAATATTTCACCCGTGCCGTCAATAAGCACCGGTAGCAGCGGCTTGTCCGTCTTCACCGCAAGCTGGAATGCACCTGTCTTGAACTTTCCTATGGTGCCGGTAAGTGACCGTGTGCCCTCCGGAAATATTACAACAGAGATTCCATCCTGCAACGACTCCACGCACTTCTCCATCATTTTGACCACGCTTGCCTTGTTGCCCCTGATCAGTTCGATGTATTTGACCATCTTCATCTCCCACCCTACCAGCGGCACCCGGAATATTTCTATTTTGGAGACCCACCTGAGGCGGTGACGCAGCATGTTGAAAAAGACGATGTCGAGAAGCGACTGATGATTCGGGATAATGATGTAAGCCTGTTTCTGGTCAAGTTTCTCACGGCCGTCAACTATCACCTTCCAGAAGGGGCTCATCTTCGTCAGAACTATCCCCTGGATGACCATCCACCTGTTGTTCATAAGTCGACGCCGGTCAAAGGCGAGGGCCAGAAGCCACAGCAGGAGCGCAACAGGGAATGCAAGCAGGACGAATGTGATGCTCGAAAGCCAGACCCAGAGTGACTTTAGTATGTTCATTTTTTAATGTTTTTATCAAGTTTAACAGCCGTCCATGCCACTCCGGCTCCTGCCATCAGGCCCAGAAGTGCTCCTCCGAGAATGTCACCCGGGTAGTGAACCCCCAGATAAATCCTTGAATATGATACAAGAAAAGCCCAGATGAACAGAGTCCATGTGATCCATCTCTTCCTGAGCAAAATTGATGAAAAAGTGGCAATCCCGAAGCTGTTTGAGGCATGGCCGGAGACAAACCCGTACATTCCGGCACAGTAACCGTTAACAGTATGAACCATTCCTGCCAGGTCAGGTTCACGGCAGGGCCTGGGCCGTTCAGTCAGGTTCTTGAGAAGGGTTGATCCCTGGTCATCAATCAGAACCAGTACCGGAACAAGTGAAAGAGGTATCCATACCCGCTTTCCATATTTGCGGAACAGAAGCCATATGATTGCCAGGTAGAGCGGTATCCAGACCGTACGCATACTCAGAATCCACATCACCCTGTCAAGAAAAGGGGTATGAAGTGAATTCAGGAAAAGGAATATGTTACGGTCAAGCTCAATCATGGTCAGCTGTTTATTGCTCTCCAGAGCATGTCTTTCAGGACGCTGATACCTGAGCCGCTGACTGCCGAGATGAACACCACAGGGATATCTCCCGGAAGAAGCGGTCTCATTGCATCGGTGAGCTCTTCATCGAGGAGGTCACACTTTGAAATTGCCATCACTCTCCGTTTGTCAAGAAGCTCGGGATTGTACTTCCTGAGTTCATCCAGGAGGATCCTGTACTCCTTTTCTATGTCACCCGTGTCGGCAGGTATCATGAAAAGCAGCACTGAATTACGTTCTATGTGCCTCAGAAACCTGTGTCCCAGCCCCTTCCCTTCAGCTGCACCCTCAATGATGCCGGGTATGTCAGCCATTACAAACGACTTGTCATCGCGATAGCTCACAATCCCCAGGTTGGGTGTCAGGGTGGTAAACGGGTAATTGTCAATCCTGGGCTTTGCAGCACTTACCACTGACAGCAGGGTTGATTTTCCGGCATTGGGAAATCCAACGAGCCCGACGTCAGCCAGCACTTTCAGTTCAAGGATGAACCACCCCTCGAGGCTGGGTTCGCCCGGCTGGGCGAAGGCTGGGCGAAGCGGGGAGTCTGGAATGTTGCCGACTTGAAGTGGGTGTTACCCAGACCTCCGCGGCCTCCCTTGAGCAGAATCTTCTGTTCGCCGTCACCGGTTATCTCAAAGAGGAGTTCTCCGGTCTCCTCCGTCCTGGCAACGGTACCAAGGGGGACTTCAATAATAATGTCCTCCCCTGCCGCTCCGCTTTTCTGGTTTGAGGAGCCCGATCCGCCGTGACCGGCGAACAAATGTTTTGTGTACTTGAGATGCAGGAGTGTCCACAGTTGAGAGTTACCCCGCAGGATTACGTCGCCGCCCCTTCCGCCGTCGCCTCCGTCTGGCCCTCCCTTGGGCTTGGATTTCTCGTGCCTGAGGTGTGCTGATCCTGCGCCACCCTTGCCCGAGCGGCAGAAGATCTTTACGTAATCAACGAAGTTTGTCTCAGCCATCAGCTAAAGAATTGCTTCTATCTGTGCACAGAGCCGTCCAAAGATATCGCCGATTGAACCCACTCCGTCAACGCTCCTGGAAACTCCTGCCTTTCTGCCGAACTCTATTACAGGCTCTGTCTTGGCGCGGTATACTGCAATCCGGTTGTTGATAATGGCCTCATCTGCATCATCGGCCCTGCCTGACACAAGGGCTCTTTTCTTCATCCGGTCCATCAGTTCGGTATCATTCACCTCCAGAACCAGCATCAGGTCAATCTTCATGCCCCTCTCTTCCAGCATCTTCTGCAGAGCCTCAGCCTGTTCCACGGTGCGGGGGAAACCGTCAAAAATAAAGCCTGCCTTACCTGTTGTGGCATCGATCTTCTGTGCAATCATGGCTATCACCACATCATCAGGGACCAGCTCTCCGGCAGCCATAATTGCCTCCATCTTTTTTCCGAGCGGGGTACCGGCAGCAAGTTCTGCCCTGAGCATATCACCGGTTGAGAGATGCAACAGATTGTACTTACCGGCAAGAGTTACCGATTGTGTTCCCTTCCCTGATCCTGGAGGGCCGAACATAAGAATATTTATCATTATTGAACTATTTTGTTAGTTTGTAAATTGCCTTCAGGTTGCGGCCATATCCATCATAGTCAAGGCCATATCCCACCACGAAGTTATTGGGGATCTCAAAACCGATGTAATCAATCGGGATATCTTTTGTATAGGCTTCAGGTTTGAAGAGCAGGGTACATATCTTGACCTCGGCTGCCTTTCTGAGTTTCAGCTCGCCAATCACCCTCTCCAGTGTGGCGCCGGTGTCAACTATATCCTCGATCACGACTACTGTTTTTCCAGTGATGTCTTCGTTCCAGCCGATCAGCTCCTTGATCTTCCCGGTGCTGAACACACCGTTCAGGATGCCGAAGAAGAGTACATCCTCCCCTTTCAGGTCTTCATTGATTTTCTCCGCCAGTGCTGTAACACGGCCCTGTATCTCATCTTCGGTAAGATAAACCGAAAACTCCCTGTCGAGTAGTTTTATCTCATTCATGGTTGAGGTGATTGATGCCGCTAAATTATAAATTTAAGCTTAATTTTGCTCCCGGAATAATCTATCACGGCAGTAAGCATCATCATGGGCAGCGTCTCCGACCTGAAGGTCATGGAGAAGGCCGCTGAGTTTCTTGACAGTGTTGACATCCCCTTTGAGATCAACGCCCTCTCGGCGCACCGCACGCCGGATGAGGTTGAGAAGTTTGCCCGCGGCGCAGCTGGCAGGGGTATTAAGGTTATCATTGCCGGCGCCGG
>JALONR010000077.1 GCA_025454815.1 Bacteroidales bacterium
GGATCAGTTTTCCCCGGGTTCAGCCGGCTTCCTTTTTTTCCTGATGAAATCTCCTGCCAGCGAGCCTGCCAGGTATCCGAGAACCGCACCCCATGGCACCATCAGGTACCAGTTTGATTTTATGGCACATGTACCCGAAAGGCATCCCACATATTTCCAGTACAGGTAACCACCGATGGCTCCCAGCAGTGTGCCTGTGATCTCCGGCAGGTATTTCTTCAGAAAAGCTTTTGTCATTACTTTGAATTTGACTTAATAACACTCCTGATCAATTCTTGTTCTTTGATCTTTTCCTTTTCCCATGTCAGTTCCCTCCGGGCCTCCTCAGCATTCCGTCTGAGTGAGAGAAGCAGGGGGCGGTCGTCCGCAAGCTTCTGAAGCTGCCCGGCAATTTCATCCGGTGTCACCCCGGTCAGCACAATGCCACAACCGTATCTCTCAACAAGTGCTGCCACTTCAGGCAACGGAGAGACCAGTACCGGCAGACCCGCCGCAATATAGTCAAAAACCTTGTTGGGAAGGCTGTACCGCTGGTTGATACAGGTGTCTGTATCCATTGAAACTCCGGCGTCGCAGCACATCGTATACTGATTCAATGATGTCTCCTGTCCCGATAATGACCAGTCTGACTCGATCAGTCAGTGGCATTGCACTGATAAGCTCCTCGGCTCCCCTGCCACCGTTGATTCCGGCTCCCTGAAAAACCACAAGGAGCTCATCCGCGCCGGCTCCAAGAGCTCTCCTGTCATGCGGCATAAGATGGCTTACCTCCGGTGACATGTTTCTGACCACAATAGGGTCAACCCCGTATTCCTTCCTGTAAAGATCAGCTATTGAATCGCTTACAGTAATCATATGACGAATCTTCGGCACAATGAACCTCTCAACCTGCTTCCAGAGAAAGTGCCTGAACCGCCTCTGTTGAAGTCCATACTGTCCGGTAAAATACTCATGGGAATCATATACCAGGGTTTGTCGAAAAATCCGTGAGACAATCCAGCAGGGGACAAGTGTATCAAGATCTGATGCCACACAGATTTCAGAGCGCCTGGAAAGCAGCCGGAAGAAAAGGAGAATGTTGAATACTATATACATTGCCGGACCCCGTCTGAACGGAACCCTGATTCTTTCCATCGACACCCCCGGAAGGGATGCCTTCAGCTGAACCGGGGAAGAGCGTCCGATTACTGTTACAGTGAGCCCCTCCTCTGCCATAACCAGTGCCAGTTTCCGGACTCTCATGTCAGTTGACAGGTCACTTATTACGGCTATCACAGCTTTCATCGTCACAGTTGCGGATGATCCTATGCTAAATCTTGTTTATCAAAGGGAATGAAAGATACAAAAGAATTTATTTTAGCTATGTTTGTGAACTGGTTTTTCATCTCATGGATAGTTCTGCCTCTAAAAGGATAGTACATATCGTCAGTTTCAATGTTCCGTATCCTCCTGACTACGGAGGTATAATGGATGTTTTCTATAAGATTTCTGCCCTCAGGAAGTTAGGAGTCGGGGTCATACTTCACTGTTACAGTTATGGCCGGGGGCGGTCACGCACGCTGGAGCGCGAATGTCTCAGGGTGCATTACTACAGGCGGGAGCTCAATCTCTTTAATCTCTTCAGCAGGGAACCTTTTATAGTTCTGTCGCGAAAAAATGACCTACTCCTTAAAAACCTCCTTGCAGACACTCATCCTCTGATTTTCGAGGGGCTGCATACCACCCACTTTCTTGGCCATCCGGCATTTGAAGGAAGGATTACCATGGTCAGGACCCATAACATTGAACATACATATTACCGTCATCTTGCACTAAATGAGACGAATCCGTTAAGGAAACTCTATTACAGGACCGAGGCGGGGAAACTCGAAAGGTATGAGCCTGTACTTTCGGGAGCATCATGGCTGCTTACCATATCACCCGGTGACACCGAGTATTTCAGCTCAAGGTATGGTAAAGCCCTCTTTGTAGGGCCATTTCATCCGGGTGACGGTTGCAGCACAGGTAACGGAAGAGGCGATTATGTTCTACTTCACGGAGATTTTTCCACAGCAGAAAACAATGCCGCAGCACTTTATCTCCTCAGGGAGGTGGCTCCCCACTGGAAATACAGGACTGTGCTTGCCGGCAAGCGGCCATCGGCAGAGCTTACGGATGCAGCTGCAGGTCTCCGGCATGTGAAAATGATCCCCAACCCTCCTGTTAATCAAATGAATGAACTTATAGCAAATGCCCAGGTGTGCCTCCTCAATGCCTACCAGCCGACAGGTATGAAGCTTAAGCTGATCAATGCATTGTGCTCAGGCCGTCATGTGGTGACATCACCGGCCGTGGTATCAGGCAGCGGTCTGGGACAGCTTTGCCATACCGCAGTAAAACCAGAAGAATGGATTGACCTGACGGATAAGCTCATGAAAGAGGAGTTCACGGCGGAGATGAGGACTGACCGTAACCTCCTGCTGAAGGAAGTGGCAGACAATGAGACAAATGCCAGGAGAATAATCGAGGCCATTGACACCTATAACCCGGAAAAATAATACACAAGGAAATTCCCTGAGGATTCCGGGCTTCTTAAACACAATGCCTGCCTGAAGAAAGCCTACTGGTATATTCTTCGCCGGTTCAGTTCACGCCTGTAGGCTGAGGCATACCTGTTGTGCTCAGCCAGGGTGCGCGAGAAGTGATGATAACCTGAACCGTCAGGCTTCGCAACGAAATAGAGGTAATCATGATCCTCTGACTTAAGCACCGCTTCAAGCCCGGAACGGGAAGGGCATCGTATCGGACCTGGCGGAAGTCCTGCATACTTATATGTGTTGTAAGGCGAATCAACCTCCAGGTGCCTGTTCAGGATGCGCCGGATAGAAAAATCATTGACCGCAAACTTCACTGTCGGATCAGCCTGGAGCGGCATGCCAAGTCGAAGCCGGTTAATGTAAACACCGGCTATGCGCGGTTTCTCTTCTTCCCTGGAAGCCTCCTCATCAACAATTGAAGCCAGTGCGGAAACCTCGGCAGGTGTGAGCCCGGCCGATCGCGCCATCGCCAGTCGCTCATCATTCCAGTAATCGCGGTACTCCTTCAGCATGCGCCGGTAAAAGCCACGCGCATCAACCGACCAATAAAGCTGGTATGTGTCAGGTATGAAGACCCCGATGAGAGTTCTGCTGTCGAATCCGTCGGCAGAATAATTGGTCTCGTCACCAAAAAACAGCGCAAGGGTTGCGGAATCAGCTTCAATCTGTCCTCCTACCCTTCCTGCCAGTTCACCAAGAGTCCGTATATTGTTGAAGGTGACATTGACCGGGGTCTGTCTGCCAGAACGGAGAATATTGACAATGCTGTTATTGCTCATTCCGGGTTCAATCACATATGATCCCGGTTTTACTGTCTTCCCGAATGATTTGAGCCTGGAGGTAATAACAAAGCTTCTGTGGCTGCGCAAGAAATCAGCACTCATAAGCGTGTCATTCAGAGTGCCGAAGTCAGACCCTGTGGGCACATATATTCTTACCGGTTCACTGGCTTTAACATTACTCCTGAGCACAATTGTCCAAAGAAGAAGAATTATTGCAAGCCCCGCTGCAAGGAGGAGATAGAAAACAGTCAGTATTATTTTTTTCATAGGATGCGAAGTTAATAGAGAGGACCGAATATACGTGCCAGTGACTCCCGGTACCTTTCCCCCCTGCTTCGTTTAGTCCAATCCTGCAATGTGACCTCTGAACAGTTCTTGAGATCCTCAGCGAAAAGCACGCCGAGGCGAAGTGCAAAATCCTCATCATATATCAGGGCGGTAATCTCAAAATCAAGGTCGAAGCTGCGGACATCCACATTGGGTGAACCTACGGAAGAAAAGATGTTGTCGACAAGCAGGTATTTGGAATGAATGAATCCGTTGCGATACAGAAAAATCCGCACTCCCGCCTCAAGCAGCTCCGCGATGTAGGAGCGGGTATTCCAGTTTGCTATTATGGAATCTGAATACTCCGGAAAAATCATTCTCACATCCACACCGCTTAGTGCTGCGGTTTTAAGCGCGGTGAGGAGGCTTTCATCCGGACTGAAATAGGGTGAGGTAAGATAAATCGACGATCTGGCCGTGGCGATGGCGGAGAAGTATACCTGCATTATTGTAGCCCAGTCAGTATCAGGGCCGCTTGAAGCAACCTGCACAAGACACCTGTTTCCTGTGCTCACCACATGCTCAAGGGAACCGTCGGGAGGCAACTCCTCACCGCTCACAAAATCCCAGTCGGATATGAACACCCGGTCAAGTGCCGCCACTGATTCACCCTCTACCCTCAGGTGCGTATCGATCCATTGTCCCAGAATCGGGAGTCCGTGAAGGTATTTGTCAGCGATGTTCAGCCCTCCCACAAAGCCCACCTTTCCGTCAACCACCAGTATCTTCCTGTGGTTGCGGTAATTGATCTTGCTTGAAAAGCTGGGGAACCTGACCGGCATGAACGGAAATATCTGTACCCCGGCATCACGCATCATTCTGATATACCGCTTCCGGATGTTCCAGCTCCCCACATCATCATAGATAACTCTGACCTTTACCCCTTCCTTCGCCTTGCGCATCATCAGTTCACTGAATTCCATCCCCAGCGTGTCAGGCTCAATCCGGTAAAACTCAAGATGAATAAAATGGCTTGCCGATGCTATGGCGTCAAGCATCGCCGGAAAGATCTGCCGCCCGTTGACAAGGAGATCAATCCTGTTGTCAAGTGTGAGAAGTGACCTGTTGTTCTTCAGCATGAGGTGGATAAGATGCCCCTTCGATCTTACTGCCTCACTCTCACCGGCAAGAACTGTGGAAAGAAGCATAACCTGACGGTCAGCATGGTCAGCCATCCTTGCGCTGTCAGCCATACTCTTGCGGGTGTAAATCTTTTGCTTACGGTAGTTTCTGCCGAAAAAGAAATAAATAATGACACCCACAACGGGAACAAAAAGGATAACCAGCAGCCATGAAAGAGTTTTCAGCGGATTCCTGTTCTCAAAGACTATCATGAGACAAATGGCAAAGACCGATAACAGGTAAATAACTGCCAGCAGGTTCAAAAGAAGTGATATTGTCGTTCCGGCCAGAATCATTCTTGCTCATCATTCATCCCTACCGTAAAAATAAAAAAAGAACTCTTCCGGCAAACAGCGGAAGAGCTCTTTTATATGCTGGACAAATCAGAATATCAGCCCTACCTGCACCAGCAGAGCACCTGTCCTGTCATCAAATTCAAAGGTTTCGCCACCTATGGTGATGCCATCTCCGAACTGATTAAGGTTCCCTTCGTACCGTACATCAACTGTAAGCTTTTTAAAGAGATCAAGTCCGATACCCGCCTGGTAACCGAATGTAGCAGTTTTATAAGTTGCTATTTCTGTCATGTCCGAGGGCTTGGAAAGCAGAATTGAGGCTGCCGGACCAGCGTTCAGCCGTACCGGACCAAGTTTGACGCCCAGTAAAACAGGAATATTCAGCTTCGTGAATTTCTGTTCAAGAAGTTCATCAACTGGCTCCCCGTCAATAACACCTTCATAGGTAAGAGAATTAGCAGCCGTTGCAAGCAGGAACTCGGGTTGCAGGTAAAGACCTGAAAACGAAACCCTCATGAAGGCGCCACCCTGGAATCCCCACTCAGCACTTTTGGCATTCTGCAGAATGACATCAACGCTGGCCTGAGAAAGGTCAAGATTGGTGAAAGTGAAATCAGTGCTTACTCCCGCCTTGAGACCGAATTGAACCTGTGAAAACAAGGGTGCGGCAAGAAACAGTGCAAGCGTAATAACAATTAACTTTTTCATTTCTCTCGGTTTTGGTTTATAGAACAGTAGTTGTTGTTGTTCTGATAAACGAAGGAAACTGCCGAAAGGTTGCACTGCGGCGAAAGAAAGGGACGATTTTTTTTACTTTTTTGCCAATTCGGCAAAAATCACCTCCTTCATGGCATCAAACTCCTCCCGCTCAAAAAGACGGGTAAGGAAGATAATCTTGCCATCCCGGTCAATGATCACATTGCGCGTGACACCTGCCTGCTTCTCCGCGAATAACCCGAATATCTCTGCACCAGGATCAAGAACCAGCGGATATGTTATTTTCATGTCAGCAGCAAATTTCCTGACAGTCTCAACAGGTTCATCACGGTCAACACCTATAACCAGCAAACCATGCTTTTTTCCCGGAATCCATATCTCCTCCTCGATAAAGGGCATCTCCTTGCGACACACGCTGCACCAGCTGGCAGTGAACTGAAGCATCACCACACTGCCGCGGAGGTCGGAGAGCTTTATGCTTTTCCCATCGGTATCTGTCATTGTGAAGTCGGGTGCAGTATCACCCACCTTTACCAGGTAATTGTGCTCATAAACCTGCTTCTCCTGTGAGAAGGCAGCAAATGCCATAAATGTGGCAAACAAAACAAGGGCTGTTCTTTTCATTTCCATATCTGAAAAACCAAAGATAGCTGATTTTGTTTTCCATTTCGTGCTGATTCGAATGGTTGGTTTTAAAATTCCCCGGGGTACTCAGCTATCCTCCTCTTCAACTAAAAGCTCCAGGTATGCATTGCTCCTGGTCAGTTCCAGATAGCCGTCTCCTGACTCTCTGAAGCCATATTCAAAACAGTATGACCAGCGCAACCTTTCCTTTGTCTCCACCATGTGAGTAAAAAAGGTGAAATTATACCCCTGGGCAAAAAGGGCATCCCTGTGAATCCTGTGGTGACCTACCTCAAAAAGGTCTGCAAGTATTTTCCTGTTACGCCTCAGCTGTGCATGCACATTCCGGACGTAATTGTTCTGATCGCGATTAAGACGGTTATTGTAGTTGTTGCGGCACTGGTCGGAACAGAATTTCTTATCAGACCGGCCAAGGAGCCTGGCTCCGCAGTCAAGACATACTCTTTCCACAGCAGTAATGTTTCCATAAAGTTAATAAAAATAAGTCTGAAATAATCTCATAAAAACGCATATCATTCTGATTACTATTCTGTAAACCGTTTACAAACGGATATAAACGACTGCTAACTGAATAGAAATGTTTATTAACCGGATCAGCCGTGAAAGGCGGTGCAACTTTGTATCGTTAACAGCATTAAAAACTTAAAACCACAATGTCATGAATGCTTTAAGAAACAGGGTACAGCTGATCGGACGCCTGGGGCAGGATCCGGAGATCAGAACGCTGGAGAGCGGAAAGAAGGTTGCTCACTTCAACCTGGCAACCAACGAGAGTTTCAGAAATGGTGAGGGGACCAGGATTGAGGAGACCACATGGCACAGCATTGTTGCCTGGAATGGTCTTGCAGACCTCTCCTCAAAGTTCCTCAGCAAGGGCAAGGAGGTCTGTATAGAAGGGCGGATAAGCTACCGCGCCTATACTGACAAGAACGGCAATCAGAAAAATATCACTGAGATTGTCGCATCTGACCTTGTTATGCTCGGTTCCGGCAGCAGGACAAGGGAGTTGATAGGAGACGGACCCGGGGAGGAGCAGGCAGTGGATCCCGGTGCAGAATCCGCCGGCATACCTGACAGTACAGAGTCATCAGTGCACCGGGGCACCAGGGGGCGTGGAAAGTAAAGTGCCGCTGAAGGAACGAAAATCAACGGAGCGTTATGAATGAGGGGCAGGATGAGGAGTGACGCGTGTCTCGCTGACAGGCTCCGGCAAAATGCCGGGGCCTGTTGTCGCGTCAAATCTTCATGGGTCTACCTGGCAGCTGCTGCATCCCTTCCGGCACGCAACGCCCTGAGGTTTATATCCACTACCTCTTCTCCCTTGCGGCTGAACATCTTCCGCACCGCATTCTCCAGGGAGCTGAAAGGCATGGAGATGAATGATGATGCCGCACCAAGGATGACCATGTTGCCTGACCTCGCTGAACCGAGATCTCGGGCTATGCCGTCAGCATCAAGCACAATGGTGTTACCGGCTTTCCCCAGCTCTGCAAGGACGTCAGCAACTTCAGGATATTCAGGTATATTCACAAACGGAACTGAATTGGTAACCAGCCACCCTCCGTCTGACAGCCAGGGAAGGTAACGAAGTGCCTCCATAGGCTCCACGCTGATGATCAGATCAGCACCTCCGTGCGGAATAAGATCTGAAAATATCTCCCTGTCCGAGAGCCTGAGATGCGACTGGACATCGCCTCCCCGCTGGCTCATGCCATGCACTTCGGCCTGTTTGAGATAAAGGTTTTGCTCAACGGCTGCCAGCCCAATTGTGGCGGCGATGGATAGAATACCCTGGCCTCCCACACCTGCAAGTATTATGTCACATTTCATACTATTCTCCTTGTTTGTTTCTGGAAGCCGCTTCGGCTTTTTTGGTGCGCGATGCGGTCTGGATGCATTCACGCCTTGCCAGTATGACCGAAAGGCCTAAATGATTCAGCTCGCTTCGGATAATGGCTTTGTTCTCCTCATGATTCTTCCTCAGCGGTACTATCAGCTTCAGGTGACCCGGATCAACACCCAGGCCCAG
>JALONR010000078.1 GCA_025454815.1 Bacteroidales bacterium
TTCTTCAGGCAGGTTTGTGAGGTACAGCCGGCCGGGGCTCCGGCACCGGGATCACAGGATCAGGTTTATGGCCCGGGGCCGGGGCATCAGGTACCCGTCCCCGGTTCATTTGCGCTTCGGATACCCACCGCCACCTCGGGCAGGATCCCCATACTCACATAGACAGGTCTGACCAGGCGCCTCAGTTCCGGCAGCCGCCTGTAAAAGAACAGCGCCCCTGCCAGGCAGGCTGCCCCTCCGAAGAAGATGGTCCAGGGGGTGCCTATCCACTTTGCCATCCAGCCTGCCAGAAGACTCCCGAATGGCACTGTCCCCATTAGAGCCATCGTATAGAAACTCATGACCCGCCCGCGCTTGTCCTCATCGGTTATTGTCTGCAGTATTGTGTTGCTGGCAGCCGTCTGGGTCATCATCCCGAGGCCGGTAAAAAAGATCAGGAACATCGAAATAAAAAACGATGAGCTAAATGACATGGCTATCAGTCCAGCCGACAACAATGCCGTTGCCGCCGGGATCAGGCATCCCAGCCTGAGCACCGTATCGCGCGAAGCAAGGAAGATTGCCCCCAGGAGTGCACCTGCTCCGGCTCCGCCCATCAGGAACCCATAGGTGTGGGAGTCTCCAAGCAACACTTCCTTTGCATATACCGGCATCAGCACCTGGTAGGAGGCCCCCATGAAACTCACCAGACCCAGAAGAAGAATGATATGTTTTATCGGAGGGAAACCAAAAGTGTAATCGAGTCCCTCCTTCAGCTCCCTTAACATGGGTGTGCGCTCTTTCCTTTCCCGGATCAACGGCACATTCATCATCATGAGGGAGGCAATCACAAAGAGATAGCTTATAGCATTTATAAGAAAGCAGGTCCCTTCACCCGCTGTCGCAAGGACTATCCCTGCCACAGAAGGACCTATGAGCCTTGCTCCGTTGAACATCATCGAGTTGAGGGCTATGGCATTGCCAATATCCTCCTTGCCGTTCACCATGTTTATCACAAAGGAGTGACGGGCAGGCATGTCAAAGGTATTTATGATGCCCAGAACCACACTCAAAAGGATGATATGCCATATTTCGAGTGCCCCGGAGAGGCTTAACCAGGCGAGAACGGAAGCCTGGATCATTGAAATGATTTGAGTAACAAGCATTACACGGTAACGGCTCCAGCGGTCTATAAGCACCCCCGCGAAAGGGGCAAGGACAAATGAAGGTATTGAACTGGCAAATCCCACCACTCCCAGGAGCACTTCCGAGCCTGTCATCCTGTAGACAGCCCATGGCAGCGCAATCCTCTGCATCCAGGTACCTATCAGGGAGATGCTCTGCCCGCTGAAGAACAACCGGTAGTTTCGGTGCCGGAGTGACCGGAAGATGGTATTAATCCTGATTGACATCTTACCGTTATTTTTCCTTTCACTTTTCATCGGGGTTTTCATCGATGATCCGTGTATCAAAACAGCCTGTCAGAAAACGTACCTGACATAAAATCCGCCCGTATGAATGCTCCAGCTCCACTCACCTACCCTGCGGGATGTTAAGGATTCAGTTCCCTGACCGGCACCCCGGGTGAATCTTTCATAGTCCCTTACAGCTTTCATGGGCTGGGTCCAGATCTGGGCCTCCGTCACAGCAGTATTGAGTGCAAAATTGGCAACCCCGGCCCAAATGGTTCTCCTGAACCCGAGCCATGTGATGAGTCCGCTTCCAAGATTGACTGCTCCTGCAAGAGCATGTGTCTTCCATGACCTCCCCTCCTTTTCCCATGCTGCCAGTTTTCTAAGGAGTTCTGCAGCCTGATCTGATGACAGAGGCATTTCACCGGAAACATACTCACGGTAAGCGGGGTAATCACGCGGCTTTGGTTCAATAGGGGTAATCAGCTGATTCATGGCTCCCAGGAAGGTTGTGGCAGCACCAAGGGCCATATCCTGGCGCAGGGTCCTGTCATCTGATGAGAAAAAGACTATTGCCTGGCCGGCTGTGGCAGCACTGTAACCGGCCAGCCATGCGGACCACCAGACACGGGCACCTGCCATATCCTTAAGGGCAGTTAACTGTATCTCACAGGTATCTTCACTGCACTTGCTTCCCGTGGGAATTGTAGCATCACCTGCAACTTGCCATTCAATTCCCCCGGATTCTTCAGTGCCGGGTTCTGAAATACCATTTCCCTGTCCCTTCAGGGCACAGAGACTGATCAGAAAGAAAATCAGGACCAGCGTGGTGGAACTACACAGCCATTTACACGAATTCTTCATCGCCCGTCACCCTTTGTGTTATTGGTCAGGAAGGCAGATTCATTGAGCCTTGAGGAAAGGAGGAAGCTGATCAGCATAAGGACGCTCAGCACGGATAAGGGTATTGTCATTGACCCTGTTGCCGGTGACTTGAACCAATCCATGCTGAATATGAATGCAATGCCTGATACCTGTCCCATCAGGAGGAGAAACCCGTTTGACGTTCCTTCTGACACGGGAAAAGTCACCTCTGCTCCGTACTGGAAACCTATCGGGCCGGAGCTGAGCAGGAAAAATCCGAAAGCTCCGGCAGAGATAAGAAGCAGGGAGTAATTTTCAGTAAAGGTTACCATGGCAAGGCTCAGGGTGGCTCCGGCTAGAGCGATACTGATAAAGGGGATCCGCCTCCTGTAACGATCTGACAGGAAAGGCATAATGATGGCGCCTGCCACACCTCCCAGTATCATCAAACCACCGGTGATGCCAGCCTGTTCGGCAGAAAAACCTCGCGGGCTAAGGATATTCTCTATCCATGTAGTCACGGAATTGAACACCCCCAGACCGATAAAAAAGATGACCATCAGCCACAGGAAATCCCTGTTCCGGAAAAGAAGCCTCATCCCTTCGATAGCCAGAGCCCGCTCTTCCTGGTCGGGGCGGCATGGCGGGGTTGCTGGTCGCTCTTTTGCAAAAATAAAAAAGACTATTGCAGTGACCAGGGATATGGTTCCATACATATAAAGCATTCCGTCAATGCCTCTGTAGTTGACCAGGAACGGGGTAAGGCTCATCCCGAGGAGTATCCCGAAATACATAGCCAGCGTTCCCAGCCCTGAAGCCGTGGCTCTCTCACTGACGGGAAACCACCTTGAAGCCACTTTCGTGATTGAATTAAGGAGAAACGGCTGGCCGACAGCTATACCGATCTGGAAAACAAGCAGAAGATTATAGTCCGTTGCAAAAAGACCACGGAGCATGCCAAACACACCGGTGAGAATAACACCTGTTCCGACACCTGCCCGGATACCATAAGTGTCAATTATCCATGATGCCGGGATTGATACCACCAGGTATACAATCATAAAACTCATTGAAAGGATTCCGATCTTAAGGTCTGAAACCCCGTAAAACACGGTGGCATCAATGGTGATGGGTGCAAAGGTGATCCACATGATCTGGTTGACTGCTATGGCCAGCATATAGACAGCCAGCATTACCCACCGGTAGCTGTAAGTTCTGAACTCGTTAACCTGCATGACAATTGATTGTTTAATACTGTTCCTGTCAGTTATACCCTGATCAGATACCATGATCAGTGCATAAAAGTAACTTTTCAGCAATTACACAGGCAGATTATTTTAAAAAGAATTTCAGGTCCGGTAAATGTCAATTACCATTCCGGCCCGGTTCAACTTCCGCTGAAATTCATAACTTGTGTCGTCAAACAGAATCAGTAAAACAAGATCTGCAACCAGCAGTTTCGTGAAAAACAAAGAATTCCGGTATGTACTACATCCTTTTTTACAAGACAGTTGAGAACTACATTGAGAAGCGTTCTCCGTTCCGCGGAGATCACCTCGATCTGGTTCATGAGTATCATGACGACGGCCGCATTGTTATGGCAGGTGCCCTGGCAGAGCCTGCCGACGGTGCAGTACTGATCTTCCGTGGCGATTCCCCGAAAATAGCCGAGGACTTTGTCAAACGTGACCCCTATGTCAAAAACGGTCTGATCACCGAATGGTCTGTCAGACCATGGATAGTGGTGACAGGATAGAATTAAAACTTTAAATATCACTCCAGATGAAAAAGTATCATTGCCATTCCGGCCGGAAAGGTATCAGTATCCGGCTGCTGGTTCTTTGCCTGTTAATAGCACCTGTAATCTCTGCAGGTGCACAGGATCCCTTTATGCAATACCCTGACATTCAGGGTGACATCATTGTCTTCGCCAGCGGCGGTGACCTCTGGAAAGTTCCCGCCGAAGGCGGAACGGCATGCCGGCTGACATTCAGTGACGGCCGGGAGACATATCCGGAGATATCTCCTGACGGAAGCCTGGTGGCTTTCACCGGGGAATATGACGGCAATGCCGATGTATACGTGATGAATATCAACGGAGGTGAAATAAAAAGGCTGACGTTTCATCCCGGGATGGACGAGGTGGTGGGCTGGAGCGCAACCAGGAACAAGATCATGTTCACCTCGGGCCGCAACAGCCCGTCACGTTATGTGAAGATGTACCTCATATCTCCTGATGGCACCAGGCTTGAGGAGATGATAATGTATGATGCTGCCCGCGGAAGCTTCTCTCCTGACGGCAGCAGGATAGTCTATAACAAGGACTCACAGGACAATGCCACATGGAAACGCTATAAGGGTGGCCGGGCACAGGAAATATATATCTATGACCTGAAGACAGACCAGGAGACCAATATCAGCAACTATGACGGCTCAGACAGGTGGCCGATGTGGATAGGTGACAAAATTTACTTCAGCTCTGACCGTGACCGGGTGCTGAACATCTGGTCATATGATCCCGGCAGCGGGAAGATTGAGCAGGTCACCAGTCACAGGGAATATGATATCCGGCACCCCGACTTCGGGGGAAACCAGATAGTCTATGAACTGGGTGGCAATATCTGGAAACTTGACCTCTCTTCAGGCTTGTCCGCCATGGTTCCGGTAAAAATACTTACTGACATGGAGGAGATGCGCCCCTACATGAAGGATGTCAGCAGGAATATCACCCGGGCTGACATCTCCCCATCAGGCAGCAGGGCCCTGGTAATTGCACGGGGAGATATATTCACTCTCCCAGAAAAGGAGGGCCCGGTCAGAAACCTCACCAACTCATCCGGAGCCCGGGACAAGGATGCCGTATGGTCTCCTGACGGAAAATGGATAGCATACTTCTCTGACGCTTCAGGTGAATATGAACTGTATGTGGTGAAACCTGACGGAAAGGATAAGGCTGTAAAACTGACATCGCTGGGAGCAGGTTACCGCCATACCCTCAAATGGTCTCCTGACAGCAAAAAGATTGCATGGACAGACCAGACACTTACTCTCTGGTTCATTGACATTGCCACAAAGGCAATTACAAAAGTGGACAGGGAAGAATATGAGAATGTGGATGTCTCCCTTGACCTCAAATCAATATTTGACTACTCATGGTCACCTGACAGCAGGTACATTGTTTATTCGAAAATGAATGAAGCTTACATGTACCAGCTTTATGTGTACGGTCTTGAAACGAAAAGCATCAACTGCATCAGCAATGGTCTCTTTCACGATTTCAATCCGTTGTTTACACCTGATGGTGAGCATATTGTCTTTATTTCCAACCGGAGATTTGAGCCCACGTACTGTGATCTCGAATGGGAGATGGTTTATCAGAAGATAGCCGGGTTATACGCTGTAACTCTTAAAAAAGACGGAAAATCACTCATACCCTTTAAGAGTGACGAGGAGCCTTCCGGTATGCCGGGTGCGGATGAAGCAGGAGCAGTGCTGTCAGTGAGGGCATCGGGATCAGCCATGGCTTCAGGACAGGCAAGGCCGGGCAGACCTGGCAGGCCTGTCAGTGCCACCCCGGTTACCGGGGCAACCTCACAGGCCGGGACGGCACCAGCAGTACGGATCGACTTTGACGGCATCACCGACAGGGTGGAAGCCCTTCCGCTTGAAAAAGGCAATTACAGAAGCCTTGCACTGAATGACAGGGCTCTCTTCTATCTCAACAGTGACGAGGGGAATTTCAACCGTTTCGAGGTGGCAGGCCATGGTCCGATGAATCTTTCCTCCTGGTCATTCAAATCTGCGAAGGCAACTTCCCTTGCAGAAGGAATTGATGACTACAGGCTCTCCGCTGACGGAAGTACCATTGTACTCAGGAAAGAAGGCGGCTTATCTCTGATGCCGGCTGACGGAGGAAACCCGGTCCCGCTTAAGCTGACAGACCTGAAGGTATGGTATGATCCTGTAAGCGAGTGGAAACAGATCTTCAACGAGGCATGGCGCATGGAACGCGACTATTACTATGAACCCGGCATGCACGGTCAGGACTGGCCTGCAATCAGGGCGAAATATGAAAAACTGGCCGACAGGGCCACATGCCGGCAGGACCTCACCTTCATAATCGGAGAGATGATTGCCGAACTCAATACCTCGCACACTTATGTTTACGGTGGCGAATCCAAACGGCGTGCCGAGCAGGTGAACGTCGGAATGCTGGGGGCTGATTACTCCATTGACAGCCGGAATAACCTCTACCGCTTTTCGAAGATCTACAGGGAGAAAGACTGGTCACGTGAAGCATATCCTCCTCTGGCAAAACCGGGAGTTGACATAACTGAGGGTGATTACCTTCTCAGGGTTAACAATACAGACGTTAAAGCTGATAAGGAGGTTTACAGTTACTTTATCGGTCTTGCAGGCAAACAGGTGACGCTGACGGTGAACTCAACGCCATCGTTCACAGGCGCACGGGAGGTTACCGTTGTTCCGGCAGGCAGTGAAAACAGCTTCCGGTACATGGCCTGGCTTGAATCAAACCGCATGACAGTTGATAAAGCCTCAGACGGCAAGATAGGTTATATATACCTGCCGGACACCTGGAACGGCTCGGCAACTGATTTCCCGAGGTACTTCTACTCACAGACAAAGAAGGAAGGACTGATCATTGACGGCCGTTTCAACGGCGGCGGACTTGATCCGGAGATATTCCTGCAGCGGCTGCAGAAAAAGCCCCATGCATTCTGGACCCGCAGGCAGTCAGCTGACCAGCCGATACCCCATCTTGCCGTTGACGCTCATATGGCATTGATAACCAACAGGTATGCCGGATCAGGGGGTGATGAACTCCCCTACGAGTTCCGCTGGTTCGGGATGGGACCCATCATCGGTACCCGTACATGGGGCGGACTGGTGGGTGTTTCGATGTTCATCGAGCTGATTGACGGAGGAACAATCACTGCACCCGACTACCGCATCTATAATGAAAAGGGAGAATGGGTAGTGGAGAATGAAGGTGTCACTCCGGATATGATAGTTGACATTGACTCGAAGAAATATTCCGAAGGGTATGACACCCAGCTGATGAAGGCCGTAGAAGTGGTTATGAAGAAGATCTCGGAAGAACCGCGCAAATGGCCGCAGCATAAGCCATACCCGGTTGACAGGTAGTTAAGATTATTATGCCTTTTTAATATGATTAAAAGGTGTTCTTGTTGAAGTTTCTCAATTTGCTCCATATAAATGAAGGGAAAAAGAAATGAATCAGGAAGAAATCAGGAATTACTGTATATCGAAGAAAGGGGTGACTGAAGAATTCCCATTCAATGATACGGCATTGGTATTTAAAGTCGCCGGGAAAATGTTTGCCTTACTTGACCTCTCTGAAGATAACAGGGGATTAACTCTTAAATGCGAACCCGGGTTAGCATTGGAATTAAGAGAGCGATACCCTGATGTAACACCGGCTTATCACTTTAATAAAAAGCATTGGAACGGAATAAACCTGGCCGCCAACATCAGTGATAGTATTATTAAAGAGTGGATTGATCATTCTTACATTTTAGTTTTTAATAGCCTTCCGGCATCAAAAAGAAACTCCTTTATGTAAAGAAAAAAATAGTAGGACGGGAGTTCACACTGTTATGAATCACCGGAACACCGGTTACGGATTCATTTCCCGGAGAAATGAATTAATGCTGAATGATTTGAGGAGGTGCATCAGCAGCGCCTCCTCATTATTTTCCTGCAGCATCAATCAGCTGCCTGGCGGCCTG
>JALONR010000007.1 GCA_025454815.1 Bacteroidales bacterium
CTATAAACAATGCAAATTTTTAATTATGGCAAAAGAAGTTGCTGGATTAATCAAATTACAGATTAAAGGCGGAGCAGCCAATCCATCTCCACCCGTAGGACCCGCTCTGGGTTCCAAGGGTGTGAATATCATGGAGTTTTGTAAACAGTTCAACGCCCGGACACAGGACAAGGCGGGGAAGGTCATACCGGTAATCATAACGGTATACTCTGACAAGTCATTTGACTTTATCACCAAGACCCCTCCCGTTGCCGTCCAGCTGATAGAAGCCTCCAAGGCAAAGAAAGGCTCGGCAGAGCCTAACCGTGCCAAGGTAGCCTCAATCACATGGAACCAGGTGAAGGCTATTGCAGAGGATAAGATGCAGGACTTAAACTGCTTTACCCTCGATTCCGCGATGAAGATGGTGGCTGGAACTGCCAGAAGTATGGGCATCACCGTTACAGGTGCATTCCCCGGTAAACAATAAATTAAGTGAATAGAAATGGCTAAGCTTACCAAAAATCAGAAGTTTGCCCTCACGAAAGTTGAGCATGGCAAACTCTATACTTTGTCAGAAGCGGCAGCATTGGTAAAAGATATCACTACTACGAAGTTTGATGCCTCTGTTGATATTGACGTAAGGCTTGGGATTGACCCGCGCAAATCGAACCAGATGGTTCGCGGCGTTGTCTCCCTTCCTAACGGCACTGGAAAGGCGGTCAGGGTTCTTGCCCTGGTAACCCCCGACAAGGAGGCTGAAGCAAAGGAAGCAGGCGCTGATTATGTGGGTCTCGATGAGTGGGTGGAGAAGATCAAGGCCGGCTGGACCGACGTGGATGTAATCATTACCATGCCCTCAGTTATGGGTAAGATAGGTCAGCTGGGACGAATACTCGGTCCCCGTGGTCTTATGCCGAACCCCAAAAGCGGAACGGTGACCATGGAGATCAGTAAGGCTGTCAAGGAGGTCAAGCAGGGAAAAATCGACTTTAAAGTAGATAAAGCCGGTATAGTACATGCTTCCATCGGAAAAGTATCCTTTGAACCTCATAAGATCGTTGAAAACGCAAGGGAATTCCTCTTCACGATCAACAAACTCAAACCCGCATCAGCTAAAGGAACATACGTCAGAAGTATCTTCCTCTCAAGCACCATGAGCCCGGGTCTGAAGGTTGATCCAAAGAGCCTTGATGTTTAACTGAAAGCATAAATGCAGAGAGATTATGAGAAGAGAAGAAAAAGCCGATATCATTAACAGTCTGGCTGCTACCCTGAAGGAATACAGCCACTTTTACCTGACTGACACTGCACAGCTTAACGCTGCTGACACCAGTGATCTCAGAAGGAAGTGTTTTGAGAACCAGATCAAACTGGTTGTCGTAAAAAACACCCTCCTCAAAAGAGCGCTGGAACAGGCTGGGCTTGAATGCGGAGAACTTTTCCCCGTGCTTAAGGGCTCAACTGCCGTCATGTTCTCGAATAACGGAAATACTCCTGCAAAAATGATTAAGGAGTTCCGTAAATCGCATCCTAAACCCCTGATCAAGGGAGCCTTCGTTGAATCATCCGTATACACAGGTGAAAACCTCCTTGAAACCCTCGTGGCCCTCAAGTCGAGAGAAGAACTTATCGGTGATATCATCATGCTCCTTCAGTCACCCGCGAAGAATGTCATCTCCGCGCTGCAGTCAGGCGGTTCAAAAATCCACGGTGTTCTGGAAACACTGTCAAAAAAAGAATAATCAATTAGTTAATCAAATTAAAAATTCCTATAAAAATGGCAGATCTTAAGAAATTTGCAGAAGAGTTGGTGAACTTAACCGTGAAAGAGGTTAATGAGCTTGCGAAAATACTGAAAGAAGAGTACGGCATTGAACCCGCAGCAGCAGCAGTAGCAGTTGCAGCTCCCGCAGCAGGTGGTGACGGTGCTCCGGCAGCAGCCGAGAAGACCTCATTCGATGTCATCCTCAAGAATGCAGGCGGCCAGAAACTTCAGATCGTCAAGCTGGTGAAAGACCTTACCGGCCTTGGCCTGAAAGAAGCAAAAGCTGTTGTTGACGCCGCTCCCGGCCCTGTGAAAGAAGGCGTATCAAAGGAAGAGGCAGAGAACATTAAGAAAACATTGGAAGAATCAGGAGCTGAAGTTGAACTTAAATAAGTTATACCTGATTACCGGGTTTACAGGTTTAGTTCCGCCACCAGGCGGAGCTAAGCCTTTTTGTCATTTTTCATAAGTTCACTTAATCCTACCATAAATGTCCTCAAAAAATATCGAACGAGTAAGTTTCGCATCCAAGAAAGACCAGCTTGAATACCCTGACTTTCTTGAGATTCAGTTAAAGTCTTTTTCCGAGTTTTTCCAACTCGGTACAACACCCGAGAACAGGAGGAAAGAGGGCCTTTACCAGGTCTTCATGGAGAACTTCCCCATTACCGACACCAGGAACAACTTCGTGCTTGAGTTCCTGGATTATTCAATTGACCCTCCCCGTTACACCATTGATGAGTGTATCGAGCGCGGGCTGACCTTCAGCGTTCCGCTCAAGGCAAAACTGAAATTATACTGCACCGATCCCGAGCACGAGGATTTCGATACGGTCATCCAGGATGTATACCTGGGTGTGATCCCCTATATGACCGAGCGCGGAACGTTCGTCATAAACGGTGCAGAAAGAGTGGTCGTTTCACAGTTGCACAGATCGCCCGGCGTATTCTTCGGCCAGAGCATCCATGCCAACGGCACCAAACTCTATTCCGCAAGGATCATCCCCTTCAAGGGTTCGTGGATAGAGTTCGCCACTGACATCAACAACGTGATGTACGCCTACATCGACAGGAAGAAAAAGCTCCCTGTCACAACACTTCTCAGGGCCATCGGGTTTGAAAGCGACAAGGATATCCTTGAAATCTTCAACCTGGCTGAGGAACATAAGGTCTCAAAAGTCAACATCAAGAAGCTCGTCGGCCGCAAGCTTGCCGCCAGGGTGCTGCGCACTTGGGTGGAGGACTTCGTGGATGAGGATACCGGCGAGGTGGTCTCCATTGAGCGTAACGAGGTGGTTCTCGACAGGGAGACAGTCATTGAAAATGAACATATTGACCTGATAGTCGATTCAGGGGCCAAGTCAATCCTGCTTCACCGCGATGACGTCAGCCTCTCTGACTTTGCAATCATATATAACACGCTGCAGAAAGACCCCTGCAACTCCGAAAAGGAGGCTGTGCTCTACATCTACCGCCAGCTCCGCAACGCCGAGCCGCCGGATGAGGCCACTGCACGTGACATAATCGAGAAGCTCTTCTTCTCTGACAAGAGGTATGACCTGGGTGATGTAGGACGCTTCCGTATCAACCGCAAGCTCAAACTCAGCATTGACATGAGCACCAAGATCCTCACCAGGGAGGATATCATTGCCATCATCCGTTACCTCATCGAGCTTATCAACTCAAAGACAGACGTTGACGATATTGACCACCTGAGCAACAGGAGGGTCCGTACCGTCGGCGAACAGCTCTCTGCTCAGTTCAGCGTGGGTCTGGCCCGTATGGCACGTACCATCCGCGAGCGTATGAACGTGCGTGACAATGAGGTCTTCACCCCTGTTGACCTGATCAACTCGAAGACCCTCTCATCCGTCATCAACTCATTCTTCGGTACAAACCAGCTGTCGCAGTTCATGGACCAGACTAACCCGCTTGCGGAGATAACCCACAAGCGCCGGCTCTCGGCCCTCGGCCCCGGCGGTCTGTCACGCGAACGCGCCGGATTCGAGGTGCGTGACGTGCATTACACCCACTACGGACGCCTGTGTCCCATAGAAACACCTGAAGGACCGAACATCGGTCTTATCTCCTCGCTGTGCGTATATGCCCGCATAAATGAGCTGGGTTTCATCGAGACCCCCTACCGTGACGTGAAGGAGGGAAAGGTTAATCTCAGCAATGCAGACGTGAAATGGCTGACCGCCGAGGATGAGGAGTACCTCACCGTGGCACAGGCCAATGCACCTGTGAAGGATGACGGTGCCTTCGTCAATCCGAGAGCCAAGTCAAGGCTCGGGGCTGACTATCCGTACGAGGAGATTTCCAAGGTACAGATGATGGACGTTGCTCCCAACCAGATAGCATCAATAGCTGCATCGCTCATACCGTTCCTTGAGCATGACGATGCCAACCGTGCACTCATGGGATCAAACATGATGCGCCAGGCAGTTCCCCTCGTAAGACCTGAGGCTCCCATAGTGGGAACAGGCCTTGAGGCTCAGGTGATCCATGACTCCCGCATCCTCATAGTAGCCGAAGGTGAAGGGGTGGTTGAATACGTTGATGCAAACGAAATTGTCATCCGGTACAGCCGCACCGACGAAGAGAAATTCGTCAGCTTTGACGATGACATCAGGCGCTATACCCTTCCGAAGTATCACAAGACCAACCAGAACACCACCATAAACCTTATCCCCATCGTAAGGAAGGGAGAGAAGGTTTCCAGGGGACAGGTGCTTACCGAAGGGTACGGCACCAAGAACGGTGAACTGGCACTCGGCCGCAACCTGAAGGTGGCATTCATGCCCTGGAAGGGTTACAACTTTGAGGATGCCATCGTAATAAGCGAAAAGGTTGTGCAGGAAGACATCTTCACCTCCGTCCATATCGACGAGTACCTTCTTGAGGTACGTGACACCAAGCGCGGTATGGAGGAACTTACTTCCGACATACCCAACGTCAGCGAGGAGGCAACGAAGAATCTTGATGAGAACGGGCTTATCCGCATCGGGGCACAGATCAGGCCGGGAGACATACTCATCGGCAAGATCACCCCTAAAGGCGAATCTGATCCGTCACCCGAGGAAAAACTCCTCCGGGCCATATTCGGCGACAAGGCCGGTGATGTGAAGGATGCCTCACTGAAGGCAGGGCCGTCACTTGAAGGTGTCGTCATTGACAAGAAACTCTTCACCCGCGCCATCAAGGACCGCAAGGCCAAGACCGCAGAGAAGCCCCTTCTTGACAAGATCGATGCCGACTTCAACAGGGCAGCCGACGAGATTAAGGCAAGGCTGGTGGACAAGCTCTTCATCCTTGTCAACGGCAAGACCTCGCAGGGCGTTAAGGACTATCTCAACGTGGATATAATACCCAAGGGGGCTAAATTCACTCTGAAGCAGCTCCAGGAGATAGATTACCTGAACATCAACCCCAACAAGTGGACCACTGACAAGAAGAAAAATGACAGCATCAAACAGCTCCTTCACAACTATATCATCAAGTACAAGGAGATAGACGGCGTCTACAAGCGCAAGAGGTACAACATTACCATCGGTGATGAACTGCCCGCAGGTATTGTCAGGCTTGCCAAGGTCTATATTGCCAAGAAGCGCAAGATCAGGGTGGGAGACAAGATGGCCGGACGTCACGGGAACAAGGGTATCGTAGCCAAGATAGTCCGTGCTGAAGACATGCCTTTCCTGGCTGACGGAACCCCTGTTGACATTGTGCTTAACCCGCTTGGTGTTCCTTCACGAATGAACCTCGGACAGATATATGAAACTGTTCTCGGATGGGCCGGCAAAGAACTGGGGATGACTTTCTCAACTCCCATTTTTGACGGTGCAAAGCAGGAGGAGATCAACGGACTCACAGAAAAGGCAGGTATACCGCGCAACGGTACAACCTACCTCTATGACGGGGGTACAGGTGAACGGTTTGACCAGCCTGCCACGGTGGGCATGATCTACATGCTGAAGCTGGGTCATATGGTTGATGACAAGATGCATGCCCGTTCAATAGGGCCCTATTCGCTCATCACCCAGCAGCCTCTCGGAGGAAAGGCCCAGTTCGGAGGCCAGAGGTTTGGTGAGATGGAGGTCTGGGCACTCGAGGCATTCGGTGCTGCCCATATCCTTCAGGAGATTCTGACCATCAAGTCTGATGACGTGATCGGCAGGGCCAAGGCTTACGAAGCTATTGTCAAGGGCGAACCAATGCCGCTGCCCGGAATACCCGAATCGCTTAACGTGCTTCTGCACGAACTGCGCGGGCTGGGACTGAGCATCAACCTTGAGTAATTTAAGCTGAGGATTCACACAAGACAAAAAACGAAAACACAATATGTCATTCAGAAGGGATAACAAACAGAAGACCAGCTATACGAAAATCTCGATAGGTCTGGCATCGCCGGAGGAGATTCTTGACAAGTCAAGCGGTGAGGTCCTGAAGCCTGAGACAATTAACTACCGTACCTACAAGCCTGAACGTGACGGCCTCTTCTGCGAGAGGATCTTCGGACCGGTAAAGGACTATGAATGCCATTGCGGAAAATACAAGAGGATACGTTACAAGGGTATCGTCTGCGACCGCTGCGGCGTTGAGGTTACGGAAAAGAAGGTAAGGCGTGAGCGGATGGGACACATCTCGCTGGTGGTGCCCGTGGCCCATATCTGGTATTTCAGGTCACTGCCCAACAAGATAGGATATCTTCTCGGCCTGCCGACGAAGAAGCTTGACAGTATCATTTACTATGAAAGGTATGTGGTCATCAACCCGGGAGTAAAAGCCGTTGACGGAGTCAAGTACCTTGATTTCCTCTCAGAGGAAGAGTACATGGAGATAGTGGAGACCCTGCCGAAGGAGAACCAGTATCTTGATGATGACCATCCTGACAAGTTTGTTGCCGAGATGGGAGCGGAGGCTCTCTACAAGCTCCTCGGAAAACTCGACCTTGATGAGCTTTCATATTCACTTCGCCACCGCGCCAATACCGAGACATCGCAGCAGCGCAAGAGCGAGGCTCTCAAGAGACTGCAGGTTGTGGAAGCATTCAGGGAGTCAAAGAACGTAAACAGGCCCGAATGGATGATCGTCAAGATCGTCCCGGTAATTCCGCCCGAACTGAGGCCTCTGGTTCCTCTCGATGGCGGCCGTTTCGCCACAAGCGACCTCAACGACCTCTACCGCAGGGTGATCATCCGCAATAACCGTCTCAAGAGACTCATAGAGATCAAGGCACCTGAAGTTATCCTCCGCAACGAAAAGAGGATGCTCCAGGAAGCTGTTGACTCGCTGTTTGACAACTCACGCAAGGCCAACGCCGTCAAGACTGACGCCAACAGGCCTCTCAAGTCGCTCTCTGACAGCCTTAAGGGAAAACAGGGACGATTCCGCCAGAACCTTCTCGGTAAGAGGGTTGACTACTCGGCCCGTTCGGTTATCGTCGTCGGTCCGGAGCTCAAGCTTCACGAAACCGGTATCCCGAAGGATATGGCAGCCGAGCTTTACAAGCCGTTCGTTATCCGCAAGCTCATTGAACGCGGCATCGTCAAGACGGTCAAGAGCGCAAAAAAGATTGTAGACCGCAAGGATCCGGTGGTATGGGACATTCTTGAGAACGTTCTCAAGGGCCACCCGGTGCTGCTCAACCGTGCCCCGACACTTCACAGGCTTGGTATCCAGGCCTTCCAGCCGAAGCTCATTGAGGGCAAGGCGATTCAGCTGCACCCGCTTGTATGTACGGCTTTCAACGCCGACTTCGACGGTGACCAGATGGCAGTGCACCTGCCCCTTGGCAACTCGGCAATACTGGAGGCACAGATGCTGATGCTGGCATCGCACAACATCCTTAACCCGGCCAACGGTGCGCCAATCACTGTCCCCTCACAGGACATGGTCCTCGGGCTTTACTATATCACCAAGGCCCGCAAAAGCACCGAATCCATAAAGGTCAAGGGAGAAGGCTCAGTATTCTATTCCCATGAGGAAGTACGGATAGCCTATAACGAGAATAAGGTGGACCTCCATGCCATCATTAAGGTAAAGGTTGACGACGTTGTTGACGGTAAAAAGGTTAACCACCTGATAGAGACTACGGTAGGACGCGTCCTTTTCAATGAGTTCGTTCCCGCGGAAGTTGGTTATATCAATGAGCTTCTGACAAAGAAATCATTGAGGGATATCATCGGCACCGTGCTCAAGAAGGCCGGCACTGCAAAAACCGCCGACTTCCTCGATGCCATCAAGGACCTCGGGTTCCGCATGGCGTTCACCGGGGGTCTTTCGTTCAACCTTGACGACGTCATCATCCCCAGGGAGAAGGAGATGTTCGTGCAGGAGGGATATGAGCAGGTTGACGAGGTGCTCTCCAACTACAGCATGGGCTTCATCACCAACAATGAAAGGTACAACCAGATCATTGACATCTGGACCCACGTCAACGCACGCCTGACCCAGAGCCTGATGAAGCAGCTGTCAAATGACAAGCAGGGCTTCAACTCGGTCTATATGATGCTTGACTCCGGTGCAAGGGGCTCGAAGGAACAGATACGTCAGCTCTCCGGCATGAGGGGCCTTATGGCCAAGCCTCAGAAATCGGGCTCCACAGGTTCAGAAATCATTGAGAACCCGATCCTTTCAAACTTCAAGGAGGGTCTGTCGGTTCTTGAGTACTTCATCTCAACCCACGGTGCACGTAAGGGTCTTGCCGACACGGCTCTCAAGACCGCTGATGCAGGTTACCTTACCCGCCGTCTCGTTGACGTGTCGCAGGATGTGATCATCACCGAGGAGGACTGCGGAACGTTGCGCGGCCTGGTGGCTACAGCAATCAAGAACAACGAAGAGATAGTTGAATCGCTCTACGAGAGGATCCTCGGACGTACCACTGTCCATGATATCTACAACCCGCTCACAGGAGACCTTATTGTTACAGCAGGGGAGGAGATCACCGAAGATGTGGCAAACCGCATTGACGATTCACCCATCGAACAGGTGGAAATACGTTCGGTGCTTACCTGTGAATCAAAGAAGGGAGTCTGTGCCAAGTGTTACGGTCGTAACCTCGCCACCGGAAGGATGGTTCAGAAGGGAGAAGCGGTGGGCGTCATCGCAGCACAGAGTATCGGTGAACCCGGAACCCAGCTTACCCTTCGTACATTCCACGTGGGTGGTACTGCATCCAATATCACCACTGAATCAAGCCTTGTCGCAAGATACGGCGGTATCGCGGTCATAGAGGAGGTAAGAACAGTCACGAAAAAGGATCCTGAAAAGGGTAACGTGGATATAGTGATCGGCCGCCTCGGCGAGCTCCGTATCATTGACAAGACAACCGGAATCGCCCTGACAACCCATACCGTACCCTACGGAAGCAGGCTTTACATTAAGCCCAACCAGGAGGTACACAAGGGCGATCTCATCTGCGAATGGGATCCGTTCAACGCAGTAATCATCTCAGAAGTTGCAGGTAAGGTTGCTTTTGACTACCTCATTGAAGGGGTCACCTTCCGTGAGGAGTCAGACGAGCAGACCGGATTCAAGGAGAAGGTGATCATCGAGAGCAGGGACAAAACCAAAAACCCGACCATCAAGATCATGTCTCCGGAGGGTGTCGAGATCAAGTCGTATAACCTTCCCGTGGGAGCACACCTGGTTACCGATCTCAACAAGACGGTGGATGCAGGTGACACCATCGTCAAGATCCCGAGGGCTGTAGGCAAGTCAGGTGACATCACAGGTGGTCTGCCGCGCGTAACAGAACTCTTCGAAGCCCGTAACCCGTCGAACCCGGCTATCGTGACAGAGATTGACGGTGAGGTAACCTACGGCAAGATCAAGAGGGGGAACAGGGAGATAACCATCACCTCCAAGTCCGGAGAGATGAAGAAGTATCTTGTCCCCCTGTCAAAACAGATACTTGTACAGGAGAATGACTATGTCAGGGCCGGTACGCCGCTCTCTGACGGCGCCATCACTCCTTCGGACATTCTTGCCATCAAGGGCCCGACAAAGGTTCAGGAGTATATTGTCAATGAGATCCAGGAGGTATACCGTCTCCAGGGTGTGAAGATCAATGACAAGCACTTTGAAACCATCGTCAGGCAGATGATGCGCAAGGTTGAGATCATTGACCCGGGTGACACCAAGTTCCTTGAACGCCAGGTTGTTGACAAACTTGAGTTCATGGATGAAAACGACTGGGTATATGGCAAGAAGATTGTCCTGGAGGCTGGAGACAGCCAGACACTGAAGCCTGGCATGGTTATCACAGCCCGCAAACTCAGGGATGAAAATTCGCTGCTGAAGCGCCGTGACCTCAAGCTGATTGAGGCCAGGGATGCCGTACCGGCTACATCACAGCAGGTGCTGCAGGGTATCACCCGCGCAGCTCTCCAGACGAACAGCTTCTTCTCTGCTGCATCATTCCAGGAGACAACAAAGGTGCTTAATGAGGCTGCCATACTCGGTAAGATAGACTTCCTTGAAGGTCTCAAGGAGAATGTCATCGTGGGGCATCTCATACCTGCAGGTACCGGTCTGAGGGAGTACAACAACATCATTGTCGGCTCACTTGACGACTATGAGTCACTTGTACATGCCGGACAGCAGACCGCCAGTGAGGTAGAACAGAACTAAAAGAATGATATCATGCCGGAAAACAAGAACCAGGGCCAGTTTAATATCGAACTCACCGAAGATGTCGCCGAGGGCATATATTCAAACCTGGCGGTAATAACACACTCGCCCGCCGAGTTTGTCATTGACTTCATAAGGATTATGCCTGGAGTACCGAAATCAAAAGTAAAGTCAAGGATTATTCTTACTCCGGAGCATGCAAAGAGGTTTGTTGCTGCTCTCAGTGACAACATCTCAAAGTATGAGGCCGTTCACGGTCCCATTCGCGAGGTCAAGGGCTCCGGCCCTGTTATGCCTTTCACCTTCGGAGGGCCGACAGCACAGGCATGATTCATGAATAAACTGAAGATTAGCCAGTTGAGAAATCAACTGGCTTTCTTTTTTGGAGAGACCGAAAATAAACCGTATTTTGCACTGTCTAAACAGCTCATGACCATGAAAGGAAAGAGGATAGCGGCTAACATAGCCCTGGTTTTCATAGTAGCAGCCGGGATAATACTTACGGGGAGTTGCAAGAAACAGCACAAATGCGGGTGTGACGGCGATGCACTTGACACACTTAAGTCTGTACATGTCTATATATCGTATGATGCAGTCAACAAGACTGCTACTTCTGCAATCCCTCCGAATGGATCAGTGAACTGACCAAGTTCAGCCAGGGTGAAGAGATACTTGTCTCAGGGCCATATTTTTACGAGTGCAATTACCTCATGAACAGCAGCAACTCATATGGTTACAGTTATATGAGGATTTACCAGGCTCAGATTACCGGTGTTGCTGCATATGATTACTTTATCGGCGCGGGTAACGTGGCGGAGTCACTTGCCACCGGGCTTGCCGCCTGCGGCCACAGGATAGTATCAGTTTCTTCACGTAACGGTCTTAACGCAAAGGCGCTGGCATCTGCCACAGGGGCGGAATGGAGGGATGATCTTACTCTTCCCGGCAAATGTGATGTGGTGATCATTTCAGTAACCGATTCGGCAGTGGCACAGGTGGCATCCGCACTGGTTGTCCCGGAAGGTACAGTCATAGCCCATACAGCAGGCAGCGTCCCCCTGGAAGCGCTTGGCCGTAAATCCGGCGCGGGTGTCTTCTATCCTTTGCAGACATTCACAAAAGGATTTCCGCCGGACCTGAAAAAAGTCCCCTTCTTCATTGAAGCTACCGACAAACGGACGCTGGGGATACTGAAGCAGATGGGAGAAACAATAGGTGCCGGAGCCTGGGAATGTGATTCAAAGTCAAGGAAGCAGCTACATGTGGCAGCCGTCTTTACCAACAACTTCTCGAATTATATGATGACAACAGGTGAGTCGATTGCTTCCGCGGCGGGCATTGACCCACGGCTTTTACGTCCGCTGATGGAGGAGACTGTCAGAAAGGCACTGAGAACCGGTCCCGAAGCTGCCCAGACAGGACCTGCCGTGCGACATGATGCCGGCACTGTTGAAAGTCATATCGATTTGTTATCTTTCTCACCTCAATACAGGAAACTTTACCGGCTGGTAAGCAGAATGATAGCCGGTCATTACAGCAAAGCGAAAAAATGACCAACTTCAAGGAAGAGCTGCGGGGGGTTAAGGCCTTCATCTTTGACATCGACGGTGTACTTTCAACACAGACTATCGCATTGTCAGTCTGGGGAATACCGTTGCGTACCGTCAACCTCAGGGACGGGTATGCAATACAGCTTGCCGTGAAAAAAGGATACCATGTGGGGGTGATTTCAGGAGCCAACTCGAAGGAGTATATCAAGCGTTTGAAAATATTGGGAGTCAATGATATATATCTGAATTCACGCACCAAGACGGAAAGCCTTAAGGAGCTTGTGGCCAAATGGAACGTTGACCCGGCAAAAGTCCTTTACATGGGGGATGACATACCTGATTATGAAGCCATGAAGATGGTTGGCCTGCCTGCCTGCCCGGCAGATGCTGACAGTGAGATAAAACAGATTGCGGTTTACATTTCCGACAAAAAAGGGGGTGAAGGATGTGTTCGCGATGTTATAGAACAGGCACTCCGGCTACACAAAAACTGGATGGATCATGAAGCATTCTCGTGGTGAGAGGTTGAGAGACCTGCTTGATCTGGTCAGGCTGCCCAACCTGGTGGTGGTGGCACTGACTATGATACTGATCAGATACGCGGTCATCAGGCCTCTGCTCGGCGCCATACCGGTGTACCTGGCTGGTGACCCGGTGGTATCAGCCGTGATGGAATTCAGGCTTGGCTGGATTGACTTTCTGATTCTGGTAGTCTCAACGTGCCTTATCACTGCGGCCGGTTACGTCATAAATGACTATTTTGATATCCGAGCTGACCTTATCAACAAGGGTACGATCATTGTCGGTAACACCGTCACCCGGCGTATGGCAATGCTGTATCACAATGTATTAAACATCCTGGGGGTAACAGGCGGCACTTACGTATCTGCCCGGATTGGCTACATATGGCTGGGAATCTTTTTTGTCCTTATCTCAGGGCTTCTCTATTTCTATTCCGCAACCTACAAGAGGCAGTTTCTGATCGGGAATATCATCGTTGCCCTTCTTGTGGCTGCGGTGCCGATGGTGGTCGTGGTCTATGACGCTGCACCTGTCTACGCCTTCTATTCACAGGCTGCAGTAGATTTCCCCGGAGTGGCAATACTCTTCTGGTGGGTTGGAGGCTTTGCCCTGTTTGCATTCCTGACCACTCTCATCCGTGAAATAATCAAGGATATGGAAGACTGCGAAGGAGACAGGGAGACCGGCAGAAAGACTCTTCCGGTCATTTCGGGTCTTCTTGCATGCAGAACGGTTGTCGTCTTCCTGTCTGTTGCCACCGTTGCCCTGCTCTATTTCGTATGGTTCAGGTATCTTAATGATACAATCACACTTGTCTATATATCCCTGCTTCTTACCATCCCCTTTATCATAGTGATAACAAGGGTGGTAAGCAGCAATGAGAAGAGGCACCTTCACTTTGCCAGCAGGATGATGAAGCTGATCATGCTTGCGGGAATACTCTATTCATTTGTTGCAGGTGCCATCATCTCTTCAGGCAAAATTCTCTAGGATGCTATCTGACGGTTTGGAGCACATCGATCTCATTCTTGCATCGGCCTCACCCAGACGCCGGCAGCTCATGGAGGAGGCCGGGTTCAGGTTCAGGGTGGCTGTTACCATGTTTGATGAGAGTTATCCCCCGCACCTCCGGGGAAAGGAGATAGCTGAATTCCTTGCTGAAGGGAAGGCAGATTCATGGAATGAGCCGCTTGCTCCGGGGCAGGTCCTGATTACCGCTGATACGATAGTCTGGTGCCATGGTATAAATCTGGGCAAGCCTGCTGATGATGCCGAGGCAATGAGTTTCCTGAGGCAGCTTTCAGGATGCAGGCATGAGGTCATTACCGGCATCTGCCTCAGATCTGCTGATGACAGGACGGTATTCTCTGTTACCACAGGGGTGAACTTCAGGCATCTCGGAGATGACGAGATAGAATACTACGTACTGAACTACCGTCCTCATGACAAGGCAGGCGCTTACGGCATCCAGGAATGGATCGGCCTCAGGGGCATCACTACCATTGAAGGGTCTTACTACAATGTGGTGGGATTGCCTGTAAGTGAGCTTTTTACCGAATTGATACGCTTTACGAAAAACAAAACAAGACCGATATGAGAAAACAATTTCTGACAACCCTGCTGTTACTGGCATTTGCAATGCCTGTATCACTAGCCGACGAGGGGATGTGGATCCCTGTCCTGATTGAAAAGTACAACATTAAACTGATGCAGGAGAACGGCTTCAAACTGACAGCCGAAGATATCTACAGCATCAACAGGGCTTCAATGAAGGATGCCGTGGTGCTCTTCGGTGGCGGTTGCACCGGGGAATTCATCTCTGATAAAGGGCTGATAATCACCAATCATCACTGCGGTTACGGATACATACAGAATCACTCCACGCTTGATCATGACTATCTCACCGACGGTTTCTGGGCCGGTTCAAACAAGGAGGAGCTCTCAAACCCCGGTCTCTCGGTTACAATCCTGAAATATATGGAAGATGTCACTGACAGGGTTCTCAACGGTGTGACGGAAGAGATGGACAAAGAGAAGCGTGATGCACTGATCAATGCAAACATCACTGCCATCAATGCCGATGCGGTGAAGGGGACTCATTATGTATCGGCCGTCAGGCCCTTCTTCCTTGGCAATCAGTATTTCCTGCTTGTTAATGAAGTTTTCCGTGATGTCAGGCTGGTAGGGGCTCCCCCTTCTGCCATAGGGAAGTTCGGAGGCGACACTGATAACTGGGTGTGGCCCAGGCACACAGGTGACTTCTCTCTTTTCAGGGTATATGCTGACAGGGAAAACAAGCCTGCCGCATACTCTGCGGAGAATGTGCCTTACCGTCCGGCGTATCATTTCCCCGTCTCGCTTGCCGGCGTGAAGGAGGGCGATTTCACCATGGTCTTCGGGTATCCCGGGAGAACACAGCAATACGCACCTTCGTATCACATCCGCATGCTGAAGGAGGTAATCTATCCGAAACAGGTTGAGATACGTGGTAAAAAGATTTCCATAATGGAACAGGAGATGGCAAAGGACCAGCTCGTCAGGCTTAAATATTCAGGTAAATCGTTCGGGCTGGCCAATGGCTGGAAGAAGTGGATAGGGGAGATACAGAGCCTTGATAAAATGAATGGCGTGGCACGGAAGGAAGCCTTCGAGAAGGAGTTCATGGAGTGGGTTGCAGCTGACCCTGAGCGGGTGAAGAAATATGGAAAAATACTCGATGAATACAGGGATATTTATAAAACCTACACCCATAACTACCTTGTAAACACCTACACCAATGAGGTATTCGGTTCCGCCGGTGTTGAACCGGCCTCGTTGGCTGCCGCATTCAGAAGAGCCGTTGAGATGGCAGAGAAGAAGGATCCGGGACTGGAGAAGGAATTGCAAAGGCTGCGTGATTATACTGACAATTACTTCCGCAACTTTGACCGGCATGTTTCCGAGCAGCTTTTTGTGGCTGTAATGGATCTTTATGGAAAGAATATTGAACCCGGGTGGCAGGCAGAAGCCTACAGGGAGCTTGCTGCAGGTTGCAGGGGTGATTTCGGCTCCGTGGCCGGAAAACTCTTTGATAAATCGATCTTTGCCGAAGAAAACAGGGTGAAGGATCTCATCTCCAGGTTTGACCCGAAGAAGGTGGAGAAGGATCCATTCTACAGGATGGCAGTATCTGCCGCAAACCTCATTGAATCACGGGTAAGGGGAGAGATGGTTGCCGCTGACACCAGGCTTGCAGAGCTGAACAAGCTTTATATGGCGGCACAGATGGAAAAGGAGAGCGACAGGATCTTCTATCCCGATGCAAATTCAACTCTCCGGCTGGCATACGGCAGGGTTATGGGCTATGATTCACGTGATGCGGTCTACCACAAGCATCAGACAACGCTGACGGGAGTCATGGAAAAGGACAATCCGGAGATATATGATTATGACGTTCCTGACAGGCTCAGGGAGCTGTATCTGAAGAAGGATTTCGGCAGATATAACGTTGACGGTGAAGTTCCCGTATGCTTCATTGCCAACAACCACACCACAGGAGGCAACTCGGGAAGTCCCGTTCTGAACGCCGATGGTCACCTGATAGGGGTCAACTTTGACCGCGCATGGGAGGGCGTTGCATCAGACATAATGTTTAACCCGAAGCAGAGCCGGAACATCAGCCTTGACATCAGGTATGTGCTGTTTATTATAGACAAGTTTGCGGGCGCAGGTTATCTCATTGATGAGATGACACTGGTTGGTGAGCCTCAGCATACTCCCTGACCTGGAACATGAAGGCCTGCAGCCGGGTCTCCAGCGACACTGTATCCTGCCCGTCATAAGGTATATTGAGGAAGGGAATATTCTCGTGGTCCTTGCGAAATGAGTCGCTCACCGAAGCCACCAGTGTTCCGGGCATGCAGGTGAACGGGAGTATTGCGGCAATGCCGGAGACACCTCTCTCTGCAAGGGCAGCCGATGAACCCATGGCTATCGGCGGGTCACCGTCATAGAACTCGCTCACGTACCTGTTGCTCAGTTTAAGAATCTCATGGAGTGACACATCCTTGGTGGTGTCGGTATATTTGTTGATGCCACGGAGGAGATAGTCCACTATCACCTCCTGCCCGATACCCTGTATCTTCGATTTGATCAGGCCCCTGGTGTCATTCTTCCACTTGCTGTCGCGTCCGTAGCGGTGTGTCGAATAGGTGATCCACTCAGAGAATGGCCCTATAACAACTTCCGCACCCAGGGCCTCGAGCCTGTTGGCGATGTTGCCGTTGCACCCGGCGTTATCACGCATGTAGATCTCTCCCAGTACTGCAACCACAGGCCTTCGGCGGCTTCTGTCAACCTTAACAGCCATGAACTCATTGGCTATGCCCACAAGGATGCCTCGCAGACCCCTGCTGTTATTTTCAATGCATTTCTCAACCTTTTTGATCGCTGCCTGGTACACCGCTTCAGTTTCGCCCGGGTTCAGCTCGTAGGGACGTATCTCACGGTACAGTTTCCTGATGTAGTCAAATGAGACGAAGCCTTTCCAGGCGTTGATCCTGAACTTCTGACTCTGGTCTCCGGCCAGGTCAGCGTAGGAGGTGTCATTTGAAGGCGTCACCAGCTCTGCATCCCTGTAACCCAGCCTGTCAAAGAGAATCCTCTGGAACTGGTTGTACTGCCCGAAACGGCATGGGCCGTTGTGGTCAGGCATGAAAAAGCTCATCTTCGAGGGATCGCTACCCGGTTCCATGAGTTTTTTGAGGAAGCTCCCCGTGGTGCATATCATCGGGAAACACTCCTTTGAGGAGGTGTACTTCCTCCCCAGTTCAATATCCTCAGCAGTTTGCTTTGGCAGTACCTCCGAGGGTATGCCTATACTGCGTGCCGCGGCTGCCACAAAATAGGCTCCGTCATGCATGTAGGGAAAATAGAGGGTCCTGTCAACAGGAGGCTTGGACGGGCTGGGACGCGGCCGGATGACGATAAACTCTTTCTTCTCATTCTGTTCGGCTCCCCTGAGGCTGTCAAGGAAAGCCTCGATACGGGTCACCATGCCGGCGTCGGCAGAGTGCTCGTCAACCTCCAGGTGAAGGAACGGCTTGCCCTTCAGCTCTTCGGTGACATAGTGCCAGATGAATGAGTCGGGACCGCACCTGAAGTTGCTGATATAGACTGCATAAAGACCATCGGTTTTGGCAACATACTGCGCTGCGGCAATCATCTTCTGCCCGTTGGGCCAGTACATGTTCCGGTAGTTGCTGTAGATATGCGACAGTGAGAGATCAAGCATATCAAGCGGAATGGGCATGACATCCTGTGCCAGCAGCTTCTCGGTGAGATTAAGGTTCAGGTGCGGGTCAGATCCGTTATAGGGCCGGCCCAGGATGACCACCGGCCGGAATCCGGCGGGGATGCTGGCCATCACCTCACGACCGTATGCCACAAGTGACTTTTCAAATGATACCTGAACACCGTCAGCCTTGTAGATGGCCTTTTTGATCCTTTCGCCGGTCAGACTGAACCTGTCGCCAAAGAATGCTGTGAGCTCCTTCACCAGGGCACGCTCAAAATACCTGAAGTGGAGGGTGGGAGTGAGGAACTTCGTTTCATCCACCTTGCCGCGCAGGGCCGCCCTGACCATGAAGGGATATGACTGTATCCAGGGACAGTTGGAGTTTGTTGTCTTATCTCCCTCCTTGTATTTGCCGCTCACAATGAAGGGGAGAAAGACGTAATCCACGTCCTTGTCAATCAGGTCAATGACATGTCCGTGCATCAGCTCTACGGGCAGGCAGGTCTCGGATGTCATGGTCTCAATCGACTGAGTCATCAGTTTCTTGTCAGACTCCCTGGAGAGTACCACATTGAATCCCAGCTCTTCAAAAAAGGTCCTCCAGAACGGGAACTGCTGATAATAGACCATCAGCGCCCTGGGGATACCCACGGTAGGCTTGCCGTCAGGCGCCTTCTCGCGGTAATCACCCATGAGCATCTCCGTTCTTTTGATGAAGAGGTTGGGGATGTGGTCTGTCTTCTTCTTCCGTCCGTCGGTCTCGTACTTCTCGCACCGGCCGCCGTAGAAGAGCGGCTTGTCTTCTCCTTCGATCTTCACCCTGCTTATCTCGCAGTGGTTTACACACGCATTGCAGACGAACCTGCTTATCTCGTAGGTGGCATTGGCTATGCCGAAGCCCTTGAAGGTAGTCTTCTGTCCTTCAGCCATCGACTTCTGTGCAAGTATGGCTGCCCCTATGGCGCCTGTGACATCGAAGTGGGGAGGGATAATGATTTTCTTGCCGACAACCTGTTCGAAGGCAGCCACCACGGCCTTGTTGTTGGTCACGCCTCCCTGGAAGAATATCTTGTCACCCACCTTGCGGTCAGCCACCACCTTCTGGAGGTAGTTGTATACGATGGAATAGGCCAGGCCGCCAACGAGGTTATCGTTTCTGGCACCCTTCTGCATGAAGGAGTTAAGGTCAGACTCCATGAAGACGGTACACCGGTCGCCGAGTTTGACGGGAGACTCTGACTTCAGAGCCATGCATCCGAACTCATCCACGATTTTTATATTCAGCTTCTCGGCCTGCTCCTCGAGGAATGAACCCGTGCCCGCAGCACAGACCTTGTTCATCTCAAAGTCGACCACCACCCCGTTCTCAATGCTTATGTACTTCGAATCCTGGCCACCGATCTCGAAGATGGTGTCGACGGTAGGGTCATAGTCTATTGCGGCGGTTGCCTGGGCGGTTATCTCGTTACGGATGGTATCGGCACCGATAAAGTCGCCGGTAAGATAACGTCCTGACCCGGTAGTCCCGGCCCCGATAACCTCCACATGTTCTCCCACCTCGGCGAAAATCTCCGTCATTCCCCTCTGTATGGCTTCAAGAGGCTTGCCGGCGGTTGGCAGGTATCTCCTGGCCACCACATTGTGTTCGGGGTCTATCAGCACGACGTTGGTGCTGAGTGAGCCTACATCGATGCCCAGGTATACAGGGGTCTTTTCAGTGCCGTTCTTTTTGAATCTCACCTCTTTGTTGTAGGTGGCTTCAGATTCCTTCAGCTTAGGCAGGTTACTGAAGACCGAGCTGTTGTCTTCAAGGTACTTCTCCAGGCTGGACAGTCCCTGAAACTTACCCATTTGCAGCCCGTTGGAATGGGCATACATGACGGCACCGATGGCACCCATTGAGGCATGATGTTCAGGTATAATCAGCTCATCGCCGGTAAGGTCAAGGACCTCCCTGAATGCCCTTACCATTCCGATGTTTGCGGCGACACCACCTGAGAAGATGACGGGTTTGACTATCTCCTTGCTACGCGCCACCGTGCTCCGGAAGTTCCTTGCGAGGGCAAAGCAGAGGCCGGCCACTATATCATGCAGCGGGGTGGCCAGCTGCTGGTGGTGTATCATGTCGCTCTTGGCAAAGACGCTGCATCGTCCTGCTATGCGGGGCGGGTTGACGGAGCGCATGGCCATCTCACCGAACTCCTTCTCGATGGGTACACCTATTCTCTTCGCCTGCTGGTCGAGGAATGACCCTGTTCCGGCGGCACATATGCTGTTCATCTCAAAATCGACCAGCCTGGGATATTCGTCGGATGGCAGCCTTTCAAGGATAATCAGCTTGGAGTCTTCTCCGCCTATCTCAATCACTGTGCGGGCATCTGGGAAGAGTTTTCCGGCCGCAGTGGCCTGGGCTATTATCTCATTGACGAAGATACCTCCTATGTGTCCGGCAGCTAGTTTGCCGCCGGTGCCCGTCAGGGCAACCCCCTTTATTGTATCGGCTGGATGGTCCTTAAGGATTGCGGTGAGACGCTCATGGAGAACATTGAATGGCTTGCCATGGACATAATCATAATAGTCTTCAAGGATGTTATGTTCTTCGTCCATAACAACACAGTTCAGGGAGACTGAACCGATATCAAGACCGATTATAATACCTGCTTCCGGTAATCCTCCGCGCGTGTCCATTGCTTAAGTATTATTAAAAGTAAAGAACTATCCCTTCTAAAATTGATAATACCAATTTAGTAATTTTTACACATTGATTTATTTAATGTGCACAAATATCATATGAAACAAAACACTTACGGGAGGCAGCTCCGGCCGCAGGAGCATCATTATTGTGGAACCGGATATTGATTTTGCGGCGACTCCATCGGGCAGGAAAAAGCAAAAGATCGCCACCCGGTGAGGGGACGATCTTTGCACTGTACCGGTACCGCCAGTACCTGGTACATGGCAGACCGCTAAATCAAATATTCTCCTAGTTAAGCAGGATCTTCATATCCTCATCGGGCGTAGTAACGCCTGTTATCCCGAACTTTTCCACAAGCACGCCGGCCACGTTGGCTGAAAGGAACCCGGGGAGTGTCGGCCCGAGATGAATATTCTTCACACCCAGGTAGAGAAGGGCCAGCAGCACGATCACGGCCTTCTGCTCATACCATGCTATGTTGTAAGCAATGGGAAGTTCATTTATATCGTTCTTGCCGAAGATATCCTTCAGTGTCAGGGCTATTACTGCCAGTGAGTAGGAGTCATTGCACTGGCCGGCATCGAGAATGCGCGGGATGCCGTTTATGTCTCCGAGCTTCAGCTTGTTGTAACGATACTTGGCGCAACCAGCAGTAAGGATTACAGTATCTTTCGGCAGTTTCTCCGCGAACTCGGTGTAGTAGCTGCGGCTCTTTACCCTTCCGTCACAGCCTCCCATGACGAAGAACTTTCTTATGGCACCGCTTTTTACAGCTTCCACAACCTTATCGGCCAGCTGAACCACCTGGTTGTGGGCAAATCCGCCGATGATTGTTCCTTCTTCAATTGCCACCGGGGGGGCGCATCTCCTGGCATGCTCAATGATGGCAGAGAAATCCTTCTCCTTGCCGGGTTCACGGTCTGGAATATGGGGGCACCCGGGGTAGCCTGACGACCCGGTAGTATATACCCGGTCACGGTAGCTGTCGCGTAGGGGAACGATACAGTTGGTTGTAAAGAGTATTGGTCCGTTGAAGGTCTCGAATTCGGTTGTCTGTTTCCACCATGAGTTGCCGTAATTGCCAACAAAATGGCTGTACTTCTTGAATGCCGGGTAGTAGTTGGCCGGGAGCATCTCACTGTGCGTGTAGACATCTACTCCCGTTCCCTCGGTCTGGCGCAGCAGTTCTTCCATGTCTTTCATGTCATGTCCGCTGATAAGGATGGCCGGATTGTTTCTTACACCAATAAAGACCTCGGTCATCTCCGGGTTGCCATAGGTGGTTGTATTGGCCTTGTCAAGAAGGGCCATTACCTCAACACCGTGCTTGCCTGTCTCCAGGACCAGGGCTACCAGTTCATCAGCACTGAGGGAATTATCTGTTGTTGCGGCCAGAGCTCTCTGAATGAAGGCATCAACGGTGTCACTGTTAAAACCGAGGTTGCCTGCATGTTCGGCATATGCAGCCATCCCTTTCACGCCGTAGACCGTAAGCTCTCTCAGTGACCTGATATCCTCATTTTCAGTAGAGAGAACACCTACAGTCGCTGCCTTTGTCACAAGCTCAGATTCATTTGCCGGCTTCCAGGTAACGCTTTCATGAAGGTTCCCCGGGATGGTTATACCGTGGGTTCTGATCTCATCTGCAAATTTATCCCGGAGAGCTATGCCTTCATGGATTTTTGCGATGATCTTTGCATTGTCGAAGTTGGCGTTTGTAATGGTGGTAAAAAGAGCCTCCTGCACAAAACGGTCAACCTTCGCATTTGAATAGCGGTTCTGCCTGGCTATGGTTCCGAGGATTGAAATCCCCTTGGCAATCCACACCAGCATGTCCTGCATCCTGGCTACATCCTCATCCTTTCCGCATACGCCCCTTATGACACATCCGGTTCCTTTTGCCGTCTCCTGGCACTGGTAACAAAACATACTCATGTCTTTAATTTTTTTCGTTTGTACTATAGTTTGATAATGTGTATCAGATCCATTCTTCCTGTAATATCTTCCCGTCAATGCTTACGATTATGGTCTTGACGGGCACCTTCCGTGAAGCCCTTGCCATTGCGGCACGGACCATCTGTATCAACCCTCCGCAGCATGGCACCTCCATCATCATTATTGTAATGGTATTTACTCTTGCGGTGTCAATCATGATTGTGAGCTTGTCAACATAGGTTTCGGTACCATGGTCAAGCTTGGGGCATGCTATTGCCAGTGCTTTACCCTTGAGGAAGCGGCTGTGGAATGAGCCCAGGGAAAATGCCACGCAATCTGCGGCCAGAAGGAGGTCCGCACCCCTGTAAACCGGAGAGTTTGGGTTGATAAGATGCATCTGCACGGGCCAGTGAGTCAGCTGTGAGGGAGCTTCAGAACCTGAAGCTGTAAAGAGAGGTGCAGGAGCTATAACTCTCTCTGCGCTTCCAGGACAACCGCCACCGTGATGCTGATGCTGATGCTGATGCTGATGCTGATGACCCTGGCTATGGCCCTGGTTCTGATTGTGATGCTGGTGTTTATTGCCCGGCTCACCTTTCTTAACCGGATTGTTGCTGCCATTCACGGCAGTCAGAACATCCGCCAGGTCAAAAGCCAGCTCGCCGCTGTGAACCTCAAGCCAGGTGGTACCCTCTTCCAGGTAACCGTACTCATGGTGGTCCTTAAGGTGCTTCAGGTGCGCAATTACTGTGTTGGCGCCCTTTGTTACCATTTCACTGATCACGGCAATCTCATCATAAGGCTCTGCCTCACGCTTCTCAATTGTGATCGCCCCTTCCGGGCAGTAACCGATGCAGGCACCAAGCCCGTCACACATAAGCTCTGATACCAGCCTGACCTTACCGTCTATCACCTGTAGAGCACCCTCATGGCAGTTGGGCACACACAGCCCGCAGCCATTGCACTTCTCCTCATCTATCTTTATTATGTCTCTCTGCATTGTCCTTTTCCCTGTTTACAATGCAAATTTACCATCCGGGCAGAAGATGGTCTGTAACATATGTTACAATATACGATTTATTTTTATTTTTATGAAGTTTAACTTGACCTTAACCCGGGAAGGAAAATGATCAGAAAACTTTGTAGAGGTTTCACCCTGCAAGTAAAACAAGACTTAAAAAACGCAAAACAATAAAGTGAATGAGGTTTCCGGTTCTGAAAAACTCTCCTCTTTTCGGAGGACTCAGTGATCCTGAGATAGAAAAACTGCTTGATTCGGTAAATTACAGGGTAAGATATTTTCATACAGGGTCAGTCGCTGCCCTGGCCGGAGAGGAAATTTCTTCACTGATGATAGTGCTGTCAGGAAGTGTAAGGGGAGAAATGACGGACCTGTCAGGGCGCACAATGAAGATAGAGGACATAAATCCGCCTCATGCGCTGGCAGCTGCAGTGCTTTTCGGCGGAGGGGCAAAATACCCGGTTAATGTCATTGCCAACATAGATTCGGAGCTTCTTATCATCAACAAGCATGATTACCTGACACTGATGGCGGGCGACAAAAGGCTCCTCTCCAATTACCTGACCTTTATATGCAACAAGGCACAGTTCCTTTCAGGCCGGCTGAGGTTTCATTCTTTCCATACAATCAAGGGCAAATTTGCCCATTATCTCTCATCTCTTCCGGGTGCTTCTTCGGGAAAGGTACGGGTTGACCGTTCCCAGCAGGAACTCTCAGAATACTTTGGTGTGGCCCGGCCATCACTGGCAAGGGCGATAGGAGAGATGGAGCAGGACGGGCTGATTTCTGTCAACCGGAGGGAGATAAGGCTTCTTGACCTGAAGGGGCTCTCTAAACTCACCGGTGCCTGACATATCTGTCAGGGATGAAGCTGCCCTCAGGAGAATGAACATTTCAGCCGGTTCCGGCTACCTGAGCCTGCCAGCCTGTTCAGGACCGGGAAGGATCACGGTGAAGCAGCTTCCTTCGCCCGGAGTGCTTTCAACGGCAATAGTCCCTTTGCTCAGTGTGACAAGTTCATGAACAAGCCTGAGGCCGATTCCCGTTCCCTTTTCCGAATCGGTGCCCGGGGTGGATTCAATCTCCTGTCCCGAGAAGAGTCTCTTCTGACGCTCGGGAGAAATGCCCACACCGTTGTCACAAATCCTGATGGTCACCCAGTCAGATGATTCCTCCTTTTCCCTGACATGGATTGTAACCCTTCCCCCGTGGTTCGTGTACTTGATGGCATTTGACAGCAGGTTCCGTATGACGATGTCCACCAGGTCACGGTCAAACCACCCCCTGGATCTTCCCACCTGTGTGAAGTTGATGGAGATATTTTTCCTGTCTGCACCATCTTTCAGGATACTTATGTTTGTAAGGATGATTTCAGCAAGGTCATTTTCTGCTGGTGCATATCTGATCATGTCTTCCTGCCCCTTGCCCCATACAAGCATGTTTTCAAGGAGGCTTATAAGCTGCTGCGAATACTGTATGCATGAATCAGCGAGTGATTCCGTTTTGTCGCGGAACTCCTCCTCCTTGAGCATGTAGAGTGTATAGAGTATATTGACCACCGGGCTGCGGAGGTCATGTGATATGACTGAAAAGACCTTGTTTTTCAGGCTGATGGTTTCAGAAAGCTTTTTATTCTGGAGTGCAATCTGCTCATTCCGGGCATTAAGTTCCTCGGTTCTCTCCATAAGTTCCCTGGTCCTTTCCTTAACCCTGCTTTCCAGGTTGCGGTTCAGCTCCTCAAGCTGCACCGCCAGCTTCTCCCGCTCCTTGCCTCGACTGACCCAGTCACGAATAAGCAGTGTTGCCTGTATCAGAACGAATACCAGCATGAGGAAGGAGAGGATATAGAGATGCTGGTTCTCTTCCATGGCATTGGAGAGAAGAATGTCAGCAACCACCCCGATGATAATTGCCAGGAATGCCACCAGGTAAAGCATATCTGTCCTGCTCCCTTTTATTGCCCCTCTCAGGCTCATGCCTACCGCATAAAGAATCAACACCATGGCAACGGGCTGGATCACCCACACCAGCCAGGTGAATAGATGAACCGGCAGAAACACAACAGAAGCAATACCGGCAACAAACAATACGTCCACCGCAAAAGCAACTCTCCTGAACCACATGGTGGGGTAAATCAGGTATGCCAGCCATGCACCGGAAGTAATCATGCACCAGAGGATAATATATTCGCCTCTGATGATGAGATGCCATTCCCTTATATCTATTATGGCGGCAAGGTAGGGAGCTGAAAGGAAGGGGCGAAGGGCAAGACTAAGAACCAGTATTGAAAACATCAGAAGCTTCCTGTCCCTCCTGTCGAGCATGTAAAATATGAAGAAGAAGAGGAATGATGCAAAGAGCATCCCGGATGCTGCGATGGATATAAACCACTGGTTGGTAAAGTTGGTCTGTATGGAATGGAAGGTGCCTGCCTTCATCGGCATCCAGAAACCTCCCCTCCGGTGCTCATAATTTGAGACCCTGATCAGCAGTTCCAGGGTGTCACTCTTAGGTACAAAACTGAAGAAGAGCGGTTCGTATGCCGGGATTGATTCAGCCCTGCTCCTGGCCGGGGTACCGTTCCTGGCCATTGTGACACCGTTTATGCTTATTTCATAGGAAGTGTCAAAGACAGGCATGTCAAAACCCATCCTGTCACGGTATCCCGATGGGAGCAGTATCAATGTCCTGTAAGTGCCGTAACCGAAACGGGGCAGATGCTGCCCGTCAACAGTGTAATCGCTCCAGTATCCAGGAACTTTCCCGTAGTGAGCCGGAGGCAGGGTATCGCATATTTCCCCCGGGGTACCATAGATGAATGTGCCGAAGTAGAATTCCCACTCACCGTTCATCCTGACGGTGAATTCATCTCCCTGCTCCAGATGCCTGAGATCAAGCACACCCTTCTCAACCCTTTCAGAGATGCCGGAGGCATTTCCCGGAAAGAGGGCAATAAGGAGCAGGATGAGGGATATCCTGCCCGGCACACCCATCCTGTAATACATCGGCTACTGGTTGATAAAGCCCCTGTTTTCAAGCAGAGCCTCAATACCCGGCTCACGGCCCCTGAATGCCACCCACATCTCGAGTTCATCCTTTGATCCCTTTCGGGCAAGGATCTCCTTCTCAAAACGGGCTGCCACCTCCCTGTTGAAGATGTCTCCAGTCTCCTTGAAGGCCTTGAATGCATCGGCATCAAGCTGCTCACACCAGATGTAGCTGTAATAACCGGCCGAATATCCGCCTATGATATGACCAAAGTAAGTTGACCTGTAGCGGGGAATGATCTCGCTGATGAGCCCGTACTTTTCCATGGCTTTCTTTTCAAACTCACCGATATTGAGCTCAACGGGTTCTGTAAGGGAGTGGTACTCCATGTCGAGCGATGAGGCTGCAAGGTATTCTACCGTGGTAAAGCCCTGGTTGAACTTGCCAGCCTTCTCAATCTTTTCAATGAGTACATCAGGAATGACTTCTCCTGTCTGGTAGTGTTTTGCATATACCTTCAGCACTTCCGGTTCAAAAACCCAGTGCTCCATAACCTGCGAAGGAAGCTCCACGAAATCGCGTGAGACTCCGCTGGTATACTCAGTATTTGAGAGGAGGCTATGAAGGGCATGACCGAATTCATGGAAGAGGGTGCTGGCTTCATCCGGGGTAAGGAGTGAGGGTGTATCGCCTGAGGGAGGAGTGAAGTTGGTGACCATGCTTACCAGCGGTGTTACGAATTTGCCCTTTTCGTCAAGTCTCTGTGGCCTCATGGCGCTGCACCATGCACCGCCGCGCTTGGATGCCCTGGGATGGTAATCTATCATCAGTATACCTACATGCTTATTATCGCGCTTCACCTCAAACGTCTTTACATCAGGATGATATAGAGGAATGTCATTACGCTCGCTGAACTCCAGCCCGTAAAGTCTGTTGGCTACATAAAACATCCCGTCAGTGACGTTCTTGGCTGAGAAATAAGGTTTCGTCTCCTCATCACTCAGGTCATACTTCTCCTTGCGTATCTTCTCGGTATAGTAGAACCAGTCCCACGGCTCGAGTTTGAACTTGCCGCCTTCCCTGTCAATCAGTTCCTGCTGCGCTGCCGCTTCAGCCTTTGCAACCGGAAGTGCGGCATCCCATATCTGCGCAAGGAAGTTCAGCACTGTTTCAGGTTCCTTGGCCATGTTGCGCTCCAGCACATAGTCAGCATGACTCTCGTAACCGAGAAGCCTGGCTTTTTCAACACGAAGCCTGATTATGTCACCCAGGATCTGGTTGTTGTCACGCTCGTTTCCGTTGTTGCCGCGCATCATGTATCCCCTGAACATCTTTTCCCTGAGCGCCCTGTTGTCAGCATAGGTCATGAAGGGGAAATAGCTGGGAGCCTGAAGGGTGAAAAGCCACTTCCCTTCCATACCCTTTGCCTTTGCGGCATCGGCAGCCTGTGCCCTCAGACCTTCCGGAAGTCCTGAGAGATCAGCCTCATTGTCGATTACCAGCGTAAAACCGTTGGTTTCGGCCAGAAGATTCTCACCGAATTTTACTCCCAGCAATGAGAGCTCACTGTTGAGCTTGCGAAGCTTTTCCTTGTCTTCCGGTGAGAGGCCGATTCCGTTGCGGATGAATCCCAGGTACTGGTCTTCAAGCAGCTTGCTCTCCTCGGGAGTGAGGTTGAACTTGTCACGGTTCTCATAAACCGATTTAACTCTTTCAAAAAGTTTCTCATTGAGTGAGATGTCATCCTGGTGTTTTGAGAAGAGAGGTGACATTTCCCTCGACAGCGCCTGGATTGAATCATTGGTATTGGCGCCTGACAGCGGACCCCATGCGCGCTGCACTTTCTCAAGCAGCTTGCCGGTGAACTGGAGTGCCCTGATGGTGTTGTCAAAGGTGGCCTCTTCGGTGTTGTTTATGATGGCATTGACTTCAGCCATCTCTTCTTCCATCCCTTTCAGGAAAGCCGGCTTGAAATGCTCGAATTTTATCTGGTCAAACGGTGGTACCTCGAATGGAGTATCCCAGTCGCAGTAAAACGGATTCTCGCAGCTCTCCTTCTTGCAGGAGATAACCCCGAGCGATGCAATCAAAAGCATAATCAGGAATTTTTTCATATCGGTTCTGTTTTGGATTTGAGTGGCTAAAATATGTATTAATGGATTAATTTACAAAGAGACAGCTCTCAATTCGTCTGTTTTGCAGCATGAGAGGCTGCAACTTATCAGCTATATTCTATCAGGGGATCACCCTTGCGTATCTTATCGCCGCTTTTTACAAGTATATGCCTGACGGTTCCGTCACGGTCAGCAAGGATTTCCCTGAATGTTTTTCCTATCATCAGGTACATCAGTATCTCACCCTTCTTTACTTCATCACCCACGTTGAGCAGTTCCTCATCAGGCCAGAAGGTTGAGGTGGCACCTGAGTAGAGCAGCGCAATTCCCTCTTCCGGTGAGGTAAGCAGTTTTCTCGGAGTCACCTTTGCAGGTGTTCCTGATGACATTTCTGCCTCTTTTTCCTCAATCTCCTTCAGGAACCGTTTTTTTGCCACACCTGATTTGAAATCGCGGTACTGCCTGTCATGCATGGCCAGCTCAAAGAGCTCTTCCTCATCTGGCCCGGTCTGCCAGCCGTTCTCCTCCATCTCCCTGCGATAGCCGTCAAGTGCATCAGGATAGTTATCCTGAGGGTTACCCTCGTAGAACTCCTTACCCTCCCTGTGTGCAAGGTCAATCAGTTCCTGTGCGAGAGGGCCGGGCAATGTGCCTGCCTTTCCCAGGAGCATGTCCCAGGTATTGGGGTCAATCATTGCAAACCGTTCCTTTCCGTTTACCAGGGAGACTATATTCATGAGGGCCACATTCTTGACATACTGGCTGAAAGGAGTTACCAGTGGAGGATAACCCATCATGGGCCAGATATGCTCCACCTCCCTGAAGAGTGAGACAACAAGCTCATCTTCAGTCATATCAGGTTTATTTTTTGCTTTCAGGGCAGCATTGATCCCCTGGTGTACCCCCTTCAGGTCAGCCATCATGCTTCCCATCATTCCGCCTGGCAGCCCTGACCCGATCAGCAGCGAGGTCATCTGCCTGTTGCGCTGATCAATGAAGTAACCGAGGAAATCATCAATGAATTCCTGTGTCAGTGACCTGACCTTCATGTAGGCGTCCATATTTATTTCCGGCACGTCAAACCCGGCATCCTTCATCACTGCGTGGACGGCAATCAGGTCAGGGTGCACCATCCCCCAGCTGAGCGGTTCCATGGCCACGTCGAGGTAGTCGGCGCCTGCCCGGGCCACTTCAAGCATTGATGCCACCGACATTCCGGGGCCGCTGTGGCCGTGATACTGCACAATTATCCCGGGATATTTCTTCTTGATCCTCCGGACCAGTTCGCCAAGGGAGGCCGGCCGTCCCACACCAGCCATATCCTTAAGGCATATCTCATCTGCACCGTACTCCACTACGCGGTCAACCACTCCCATATAATAATCAACGGTATGCACCGGCGAGTGCGTTATTGAAAGTGCTGCCTGCGATATCATCCCTGCCTCACGTGCGTACTTCACTGAAAGTTCCAGGTTACGGTGGTCATTCAGTCCGCAGAAGGAACGGGCGATATCCACCCCCTGTGCCTTCTTGACCCTGAACATCAGACGCCTTACGTCAGCGGGAACAGGATACATCCTTATCCCGTTCAGGGCCCTCTCCAGCATATGAGTCTGTATGCCTGCACGGTTAAATGGTTTAACCCATTCCCTGACCGCGGTGTTCGGATTCTCACCGTAAAGAAGCTGAACCTGCTCAAAGGCGCCGCCGTTTGTCTCGATACGGTCAAAGCACCCCATCTCCACTATATGCGGAGCCACGGCTGTAAGCTGCTCAACCCTTGGCTGATACTTGCCGGAGGACTGCCACATGTCACGGAACATGAGACTGAATTTTATCTTCTTCTTCATAGCCATATTTGTTACCTGCCGTTCACCGGAAAGGGAGCCGGCATTGAAGGCTCAAAGATAATCCGGTTTGTGATTACAAAATTGATAATTGTCAAGGATATAAAAAGAAAGAAGGCACTTATGCAAGCGCCTTCTTATCAACCTAAACCTGATCGTAGACAGGCCGGACGGCCTGATTAAGGAAGGAAAAAATCTTTCTCCCCGGTCTACTCCTTTATGAGTTCCGGGAAATAGGATGCAATAAGTACCGTTGCATCAAAATCCTGGGTCTGGCCCTGGGCAATGACCTTCTGATGGAAATAATCACTCCTGTCAAGTTTTTCATCGCAGGTGGAGAGGCCACTCTCCTTGTACTTGCCGTCAACCTTGTTGACCCCGAAGAATTTACCGTCACAGGTATACATCACTGAAAGCTCGTCGGAGATAACCACATAATTCTTGCATCTTTTTTCCTTGTCAACGAGTACCTTTACCTGTAAAGGTGACTTCTCATAACTGATGAGGTAACATTTCATTTCCTCACCTGCCAGCATCACCGGCTGATCACTCAACTCAATGGTGTAGGTGCCAAAGGAGGTGTTTGAATCACCCCTTGCAATGACTTTGCCGAACGAAAGGGCTGAGAATGCGGCAAATACCAGTAAAACAAACATAATTCTTTTCATGACTACCCGTTTTTGTTTAACACTTAACTGTCCTTTGAAAAAAGCGGAACTGTCCTTTTCCATCCTCTTTCCGATATAAAGACCGGCAACCCCCCTTTCTGTTGCATGTTTTTTTTGTTAAACTTTTGTTAAGCATGGGGAAAATTTTATAATCGTCATATTATCAGCATTATAAGATCTAAAAAATATTTTTTCCTACAGGTCCGGACAGCCGTTTGGTTATCTCATATACCTTTTTTATCTTTGTGTTGCAAATTCAGGGTATGAACAGTCTGGAACACAGGTTTATGATGAACCGCCTCGGCAGAAGGCTCTATCATTGCCTCATGTTCTACGCCCGGTAGCCTTTCATGCAGGACAGGTAAATCCTGCTTCCCCGGTTATTTTTCCTGACCAACAGTTCATTTACTATGAAAGGCTTGATATTCAGTATAAAAAAGTATGCAGTTCATGACGGCCCCGGCATCAGGGTCACAGTCTTCATGAAAGGTTGTCCGCTCGACTGCTGGTGGTGTCACAATCCGGAGGGGAAGGAGAAAGCGATCCGCATGGTTGAGAGGATTGACAGGGTAGGAGATAAGGAATTCAGGTCAATGGAGCAGGTGGGTCATGAGTATACCCCGGAGGAGATTCTGGCTAAGGTTGAAACAGACCGGGTATTCATGGAGCACTCGGGCGGAGGTGTCACTTTCTCCGGCGGTGAGCCCCTTATGCAGCCGGTGTTCCTCCGCGAAACACTGTCATTACTGAAACAGTCCGGATTCCACACCGTGGTAGACACTTCGGGATATGTGCGGAGGGAGATACTTCAGTCGGTCATCCCTTTCACTGACCTCTTTTTGTACGACATCAAGCACACTGATCCTGAGATTCATAAAAAATTCACCGGAGTGAGCAATGAACTTATCATCTCGAACCTTGACATGCTCCTGGCGGAAGGTAGGGATGTGATGATACGAATCCCGGTAATCCCGGGAGTATCTGCTGATGCATCATACATGCAGCAGTTGGCAGGCTTCATCGGGAGCCGTGACAACGGACATATAAAAGAGATTAACCTGCTGCCCTATCACAAGACCGGCAGCTCCAAGTACCGCCGTTTCGGAATGGGAGACAGGATGGTATCCTACAACCAGATATCAAACGGCCACCTGGATGATTATATTGAAATTCTGAAACCGCTCGGAATTCATGTTAAGAAGGGCGGATGAGATTAAAAGCAAAAAAGAAGGAGACATTTATATGAAAATGACAGACAGAGTTTTGAAGCTTAGGGAACAAAGCCTCAACGCAACAGAGACCATCACGGCCGAGCGTGCCCAGCTGATAACAAGGTTCTATTCCGGCCGCGAAGCCCAGGGGTTGTCGGCTCCAGTCCTGAGGGCCCGGGCCTTTGAATACCTGCTGAGTAACAAGGCTATATGCATCAATGAAGGTGAACTCATTGTTGGTGAAAGAGGCCCTGCTCCCAAAGCTACTCCTACCTACCCGGAGATAAGCCTTCACTCCCTTCAGGATCTTGAAATACTCGACAGCCGCGAGAAGGTCTATTTCAGGGTCAGCGATGAGGTTAAGAAGATTTACAGCGAAGAGATTATTCCTTACTGGAAGGGACGGAGCAACCGAGACCGCATCATGGAACGGATGACCCCGGAGTGGCTTGCCGCCTACAGGGCAGGGATCTTTACCGAGTTCCAGGAACAGCGAGCCCCGGGGCACACCGTTCTGGGATACAAGATGTTTCATACAGGTTTTCAGGATCTTAAAAGGGAAATTGCCGATGCTGCCGCCGCCCTGGATTTCCGGAATGACCCGCATGCCTATGAGAGGAGTGAAGAACTGAAGGCAATGGATATAGCCTGTGATGCCATTATCATGTATGCCGGCCGGCATGCAGAGAAGCTGGAATCACTGGCCCTGGAGGAGAAGGATGCCGGAAGGAGGAGCGAGCTTGTGAAAATGGCTGCCGTATGCCGCCGCGTTCCGGCTCATGCACCGGAATCATTCCATGAGATGCTGCAGCACTACTGGTTCATACATCTCGGCGTAGTCACCGAACTGAATCCATGGGACTCATTTAACCCCGGAAGGCTCGACCAGCACCTGTGGCCCGTATACAGCAGGGAAGTCAGGAATGGCGCCCTTACACCGGAGGATGCATATGAACTCCTCGGATGCTTCTGGGTCAAATTCAATAATCACCCGTCACCTCCGAAGATGGGAGTCACAGCGCAGGAAAGCAATACCTACACTGATTTCTGCCTGATAAACCTCGGCGGCGTGAAGCCTGACGGCACCGATGCCGTTAACCCGATGTCATATATCCTCCTTGATGTAATCAGGGAGATGCGGATACTGCAGCCCAGTTCAATGGTGCAGGTCAGCCGTAAAAATCCTGACTCATTTGTGCATAAGGCGCTGGATATAATCAGGACAGGATTCGGCCAGCCGTCGGTATTCAACACTGAAGCCATAATACAGGAACTGCTCAGGCAGGGCAAAAGCATAGTTGATGCACGCAACGGCGGAGCCTCTGGTTGCGTTGAGACGGGCGCCTTCGGCACCGAATGCTACTGGCTGACCGGATACTTCAACCTGGTGAAGATACTGGAGGTGACCCTCTACAACGGCTTCGATCCGCGCACAGGTGTACAGGTAGGCCCGAAAACAGGGGACCCCGCCTCTTTCACCACGTTTGATGATTTCATGCTCGCCTACAGGGAACAGATCAGTTACTTCGCCGATGTCAAGGTGAGAGGTAACAATGTGATCGAGAAGACCTTCGCACTCCATCTCCCGGTACCGTTCCTGTCGCTGCTGCTTGAAGACTGTATTGCCAACGGTAAGGATTACAATGCCGGGGGGGCAAGATACAACACCACATATATACAGGGTGTGGGCCTCGGAAGCATTACCGACATCCTCACCTCCGTAAGGTTCAATGTTTATGACCGGAAACGGTTCACCTGGAATGAACTCCTTACAGCACTGAAAAACAACTTTGAGGGGCAGGAGCAGATGCAGTATGACATGATCTACAACACCCCGAAGTACGGGAATGATGATGATTACGCGGATGCCCAGGCCGTGGCAGTGTTTGAATTCTTCCATGATGCCGTCAGCGGCAGACCAACCCCGCGGGGAGGCACTCACCGTATCAATATGCTCCCTACAACCTCACACGTCTATTTTGGAAATGTGACCGGCGCAACGCCTGACGGCCGTAAGGCATATGTTCCGCTCTCCGAAGGCATATCTCCGTTCCAGGGGGTAGACCGCCAGGGTCCCACAGCCGTGATCAAGTCGGCATCAAAGATTGACCACCTCAGAACAGGCGGTACACTGCTCAACCAGAAGTTCTCACCCGAGTTCTTTGAGGACGAAGGGAGCTATCAGAAGCTTACTGCCCTCATACGCAGCTACTTCAGCCTTGACGGCCATCATATACAGTTCAACGTTGTCAATGCCGCCACGCTTCGCGATGCTCAGAAAAACCCTGAAATGTACCGTGACCTCATTGTACGTGTAGCAGGTTACAGTGATTACTTCAATGACCTTGGTGAAGACCTGCAGAACGAGATCATCCGTAGGACGGAACACCAAGGGATGTGACGCATCTGAAGGCCAGTAGTGCGTTTAAGTATATTTCTCTTCCGAAAGCCATTTTTAATGGTTTTTAGTTGTTTTTCCGTTAAATTTTTACTATATTTTGTAAGATTTAACAGCTGCCCCTTTCCGTTGATCCGGAAAATTAAGTGCAGCAGCTAAAGCCTTGGCCGTGAAGAAGATATTTGACTATTTCGACACCCGCTACAGGGCTGAGATGCTTGGCAGGCCTGCCGATCAGACAGGCCCGGTGATCACGATATCAAGACTTACCGGTTGTGATGGCAGGGAGGTGGCTGCCGAGCTGGTGGCTCAGTTGAATATGAGGTATAATACCAACAGGTGGAAATGGGTTGACAAGGACATCATCTACCACGCAGCCCATGAGCTGAAGACTGACACCAACCGTGTTGAGACCTATTACCAGGGTCTTGGAATGACTGACATTTCACAGATGATAATGGCTTTCTCAGGCTCTTTTGTCACTGACAGTTCGGTGAAGAAGGCCATTAAGGAGGTGGTTACCTCAATTGCCCGTGACGGTTATGCAGTGATTATTGGAAGGGGAGGGGTCTCAATCACCCATGATATGGCCAATGCGCTGCATGTAAGGCTTGTGGCTCCCATTTACTGGAGGGTCCAGAATGTGATGAAAAAGAAAGGGATGATCATTGAGAAGGCTGAGGAGTATGTTATCCAGACTGACGAAAAAAGAAACAGGCTTATTGTCGATTTCCTTGACAAAAAGCCGCAGAGCATTGATTTTCTCTTTGATGTAACGCTTAACAGGAGCAGCTTCACGCTGGAGCAGATCTCGTCGCTGATACTGACAATGTACGAGACAAAGCTGGGTGTGAAGGTGCAAGGATAAAGCTGTGTTTTTTCAGAGTTTGGCACAGCTGGCTGGTTGTTTAACAGGAGGGTAGGTGAAAGGGCCGGGTTACTTTGGTTTCCGGCCCTTTCCGATTTTGTGCCCGCATTTGCCGATAACTCCATTAAGAGAGTTCCGGATGGAACCTGATGCAGAGAGCAGCACCTCTGATCCCTAAAGGCAGCATATTTTAGCTATGCGGCTGATATGCTCTGATGTTCGTTTATCAAGTGACAGTGCATAGTTATCCCAGTCTTCAATCAGGAGGCGTGCTACCCCGGTCTCAATGGCTGCCCTGGCCACCGCCGGCGCTACCCTGGATATCAGCCTCGGATCCAGTGGCTTGGGGATGATGTATTCCCTTCCGAATTCAAGGCTTTCCAGGTTGTATGCTTTGAGAACCGATTCAGGAACCTTCTCCTTTGCGAGCTCTGCCAGTGCCCTTGTCGCACCCAGTTTCATCTCCTCGTTTATGGTTCTGGCCCTCACGTCCAGTGCTCCCCTGAAAATGAAAGGAAACCCAAGCACGTTATTGATCTGGTTGGGATAGTCAGACCTTCCCGTTGCGAAAATCAGGTCATCACGGGTGGCCATTGCATCCTCAAAGCTTATTTCGGGGTCGGGGTTTGCCATGGCAAACACAATCGGATCAGGAGCCATGGTGCTCAGCATTTCCCTTGTTAGCATGTTTGCCACCGAGAGACCGAGGAAGAGATCGGATCCCTTCACCGCCTCGGCAAGAGTGTTTATGTCACGGTCGGTGACCCACTCCATCTTGTATTTATTGAGGTCAGTCCTCTTTTTATTGATCACCCCCTTGCTGTCAACCATTATGATATTTTCTTTCTTCACGCCCAGGGCCACATAGAGCCTGGTGCATGAGTTGGCGGCAGCGCCTGCGCCGCAGACCACCACCTTAAGGTCAGGCAGCTTCTTGCCGTTGATCTCAACTGCATTGAGCAATCCGGCCGCCGAAATGATGGCTGTGCCATGCTGGTCATCATGAAACACCGGGATGTCAAGCATCTCCTTCAGCCTTGTCTCAACTTCAAAGCATTCAGGCGCCTTGATATCCTCCAGGTTGATGCCGCCAAATGTCGGGGCAAGCTTTGCACATATCTCTATCAGCTTTTCAGGATCCTTTTCATCTACTTCAATGTCAAAGACATCAACATCGGCAAAAACCTTGAAAAGAAGTCCCTTACCCTCCATTACCGGCTTCCCGGCAAGAGCGCCTATGTCTCCCAGGCCCAAAACGGCGGTACCGTTGGAGATCACTGCCACAAGGTTTCCCTTGGCCGTATAATTATAGGCATCATCAGGATTTTTTTCGATCTCAAGGCATGGATGGGCCACACCTGGTGTGTAGGCCAGACTTAAATCAAACTGGGTACAGTAAGGCTTCGTGGGAATGACCTCCACCTTGCCCTTCCGTCCGCGACTGTGGTAAAGGAGCGCATCCTCTTTAGTGGCTTTTGGCATGACAGAATGTGATTAGATTGTGAGTTTTCTGAAAGATCTTATTAGTACTACGAATTTATGATATTTCAGGGACAGCTCCTATTTTTTCGGAATATTATACAACATTCCCTTTGCACTCTTTGGGAAAATAGATATTTTCATTGCCTTAAACAGAACCCTGATCAGACATACTATGAACTCAGCAATTCAGAACACAGCCATTGGCGTTGACATTGGCGGCAGCCACATTACAGCAGTAGCCGTTGACATGGCGGCACATCGTATCATCAGCGGATCGCGTGCCGAAAGCCCTGTTGACAACAAGGCAGAGGCAGATGAGATCCTTACTATATGGAGTGACACGCTGAGGCAGGTTATGAAGGGAATTCAGATCTTCAACCTGAGGGGAATCGGATTTGCCATGCCAGGCCCATTTGATTATGCCAATGGCATATGCCTTATCAGGGGAGTTGATAAATATGAAAAACTTTACGGTGTCAATGTGGGTAAGGCTGTCAGCTCCCGGCTGGGACTTCCTTGTGACTGCAGGGTGAGATTCATGAATGATGCCAGCTCATTTGCGGTGGGTGAGGCATGGGCCGGTAAGGCTGCAGGCTTCAGAAGGATAATGGCTATCACCCTTGGTACCGGCTTCGGATCAGCATTCCTGGAAGACCGTATTCCTGTTGTTGAAGGCGACAGGGTACCAAAGATGGGATGCGTTTATCACCTTCCCTTTGGCAAAGGCATAGCTGACGATTATTTTTCAACCCGTTGGTTCACTGCACGCTACCGTGAAGTGACCGGACAGGAGGCTGCAGGCGTCAGGGAGGTGGCCATCATGGCCGGCAGGGCACCCGAAGTACTTGAAATATTCAATGAATTTGGCACTTCCCTGGGAGGTTTACTCGCTCCCTGGCTGAACAGATTCGGTGCCGAGATCCTGGTCATCGGAGGGAATGTATCCTACGCATGGAACCTGTTCGGCCCGGCCATGGAAGAGGCTCTCCGGAGAGAGAACTGCAATGTGCAGACAACAATCTCCGAACTGAAGGAGGATGCTGCACTCCTGGGAAGTGCATATCTCCTTAATGATGGATTCTGGAAGGCTGTGCAGCCTGCCCTCCCCCTGATGTAAGACTGAACAACCTTAATAATATGAATGAGAAAAAAATCGAGATGAGACTGGTGACGCCGGTGCTCCTCTCCTTCTTTGTGATGAGTTTTGTAGACCTGGTGGGAATCGGCAAGGACAGGGTTGCAGGTGACCTGGGACTAAGTGACTTCATCCTGGGACTTATACCATTCGCTGCCTTCGTCTGGTTCTTCATCCTTTCCGTACCCGTTGGAATCATACAGGCCCGGGTAGGCAAAAGGAAGATGCTGAACATCGGTATGATCATTACCGGGGTGGGGCTTTTCATACCCTATTTCTTCTATAACTTTGTGACTGTGATTGCAGGCTTCGCCCTGCTGGGAATAGGGAATACCATTGTGCAGGTCTCAGCAAACCCACTCCTGGTGGATGTGGTGCCTGGGCGCAGAGCCTCAAGTTTCCTCAGCTTTTCACAGTTCATCAAAGCCATAGGCTCAATGCTGGCAGCCCCGCTGGCAGCTATGCTCGCAAGCCGCTTCGGCGACTGGAAGCTTCTTTTCCTGGTTTACGGCATAATTTCATTCCTCAGTGTTCTCTGGCTGGGAACTGTAAAAATAGAGGAGAGCGCCGCAACGGAAACCAAGGCCTCAATGGCTTCAGCCTTCAGGTTGCTGGGCAATTCATACATCCTGATGATGGTGCTTTCAATATTCCTTGTCGTCGGGATTGATGTGGGGTTCAACTATTTCTCGGGTAAATACCTTGCAGCAAGGTTTGGCTTTGAGGAGGTAACCGCACAATCCGGACGCAGCGTCTATTTCTTCGGACGTATGCTGGGCACATTCGCGGGAGCGCTTATCCTTACAAAACTCTCCTCCACAAGGGGTTTTCTCTACAGTGCAATCCTGTCAATCGTTACTATCCTGCTGATCATGATCATCCCTGTGTCGAAGGGTGCAGCCTGGATACTTGTATTCCTCATCGGCCTCGGAGTGGCAAATATCTTTCCTCTTGTCTTCTCACTTACGGTACAGAGATACCCTGAGAGGAGCAATGAGATCTCCGGCCTTATGATGATGGCCATTTCAGGAGGCGCACTGATACCACCCCTCATGGGCCTTGTAAGCGATGCAATGGGGGTGGTGCCTGGTATGGGGGTGTTGCTGCTCTGTGCTGCTTACCTGCTTGTTGTGTCGTGGATCATTATCAGAAAGAAGATTGTCAACATCTGATTCATGGGGCTGACAGGCAACTGCCCCACTGCCCTGTTCTTTGTAAATAATTAAAAAAGTGAAATCATGAAGCGAATCATTCCCGTTTTCATGCTGCTTCTCCTCTGGTCATGCACCAGGCAGGAGCCGTTGCGGCCGAACATCATCTACATCATGACGGATGACCATGCCTACCAGGCGGTCGGAGCCTACGGAAGTGAAATCAACAGTACACCCAACCTTGACCGTATTGCTGATGAGGGAATTATCTTCCGCAACAGCTTTGTGTGCAATTCAATATGTGCTCCAAGCAGGGCGGCGCTCCTGACCGGAAAGCACAGCCATGCCAACGGCCATACTGACAACAGGGCCAGGTTTGACAGCTCACAGGTTACCTTTCCAAAATTGCTTCAGCAGGCCGGATATCAGACTGCAATTATAGGCAAATGGCACCTGAAGAGTGAACCGACAGGATTTGACTACTGGAGCATTCTGCCGGGTCAGGGGAGCTACTATAATCCTGATTTCATAGAGGCGGGCCGCACCTACCGTCAGACAGGCTATGCCACCACAATCATTACGGACAAGGCCATAGAGTGGCTGCAGAAGAGAGATACTGCCAGACCGTTCTGCCTCCTGGTGCATCACAAGGCTCCCCACCGCAACTGGATGCCTGATACCCTTGACTTTGATCTGTTTGACGGTGCCGAATTCCCGGTACCGTCCACCTACTTTGATACCTATGAGGGGAGGCAGGCGGCCGCCCTCCAGGAGATGAGTGTCATAAAGGACATGCGGTTGTCATCTGACCTCAAGATCACCGGCGCCGACGGTGACTCCCTTTCCCGGACCGAAAAGGACTACCTCTGGTATCTCAACCATCGCATGACTCCGGAACAGAGAAAGGCATGGATGAAAGAGTATGACAGCATCAGCAGTGCTTTCCTCGCTCACAGGCCCGAGGGTGACTCCCTGGCTCTGTACAAACTGAACAGGTACCTTACAGACTATCTGCGGACGATTGAATCGGTTGACCGGAACACCGGCAGGCTCCTGGATTACCTCGAATCAGCCGGGCTGATGAAGAATACCCTTGTGATCTATACTTCTGACCAGGGCTTTTATCTCGGAGAACACGGCTGGTTCGACAAGCGATTCATGTACGAGGAGTCGTTCCGAACGCCATTGCTGATGCGTCTGCCTGAACCGCTCTCCGCACACGGTGACATAACGGAGATGGTTCAGAATATTGACTTCGCACCCACTTTCCTCGAGCTTGCCGGTGTGGAACCCCCGGCTGAGATGCAGGGAGTCTCCCTGGTCCCGCTCCTTAGGGGACATAAACCTGGAAACTGGCGTGATGCCCTTTATTACCATTATTACGAGTATCCTGCTGAGCACGCGGTGAGAAAGCACTACGGCGTTCGCACCGACAGGTATAAACTGATCCATTTCTATGATGAGATCGATGCGTGGGAACTCTTTGACCTCCAGGCAGACCCTCATGAAATGCATAACCTGATTGACGATCCTGCCTATGAGAAGGTGGAACGGCTCCTCAGGAAGAAACTGGCTGCCCTGAGAAAAGAGTACAGGGTGCCGGAAGAATAATAAAAAGACCCGAAAATGTCAGAAAATTCATTGAAGAGAAGAGATTTTATCAGGCGCGGGGCTGTTGCCGGTGCCGCACTTACAATTATACCAAGGCATGTGCTTGGCGGCAGGGGTTACCTGCCCCCGAGTGACCAGCTGACAAAGGGTATCGTCGGTGTCGGGGGAATGGGACTGGGGCATTTCAATTATGAAAACACGCGCCTCCTTGCCGTTTGTGATGTCGATGCATCACACCTGCAGAGGGCCCTTGACAGGGCTGGCAGCGGGGTTAAGGGTTACCGCGATTTCCGGGAACTGATATCGAGGCCTGATATAGACATAGTCCATATTGCCACTCCGCCTCACTGGCATGGCGTGATAGCAAGCTTGGCCGCCGGTGCCGGAAAGGATATCTGGTGTGAAAAACCAATGACCCGCACCATCGGAGAAGGGAAAAGCCTGGTTGAGGCAGTCAAGGCAAACGGGAGGATGTTCAGGCTGAATACATGGTTTCGATTTACCGGGCAATTCTACGGCCTGGGTACTACAGTGAAACCGTTGAAAAAGATTGTCGCCAGCGGTATACTCGGATGGCCGCTGAAGGTGACCATCAGCGGTATTACCGGCTATGACTGGAAATTCTACTGGAGCGGAAAAACTGACCTTCAGCCCGAACCGGTTCCCGGCGGCCTCGATTATGACATGTGGCTGGGGCCGGCACCATACAGACCATACAACAAACTCAGGGTTCATGAGAACTTCCGGGGATACTGGGATTATGACGGGGGAGGCCTCGGCGACATGGGGCAGCACTATATTGACCCCGTGCAGTACCTTCTTGACAAGGACCACACCAGCCCCGTTTCCGTGGAGGTTGACGCCCCGCAGCAACACTATGACGCAGTCGGATCATGGCGAAGGATTACCTATACATACGATGACGGCTGCCAGATAATCCTTGACGGTGAAAACCGCGATAAGGATGCAGCCTATATAGAAGGCCCTCACGGAAAAATATACAAGGGTTTCCTTTCTGATATCCCGAACCTCCCTGAACTTGTAAGCAGGCTTCCGGATCCGGAGCCACAGGTAACAATCTTTTCCGAGTCTGTCAGGACAAGGAAGCAGTTCGCCCTTAACGAGGAGAATGGCCACCGGTCATGCACCATAGTAAACATGGGCGTTGTGGCCCTCCGGCTGGGAAGGAACCTGAAATTTGACCCCGTCAGGCAGCTCTTCATCGGAGATGACGCCGCCAATGCACTCATAGAACAGCCTATGAGAGGTGAATGGCATATGTAATAACGGAGATACAGTATATCATGAACAGACTCATAAATCTTTTGACAGTTGCGGCATTGCTGCTTGTCACCACTTCTCTTTCCGCCCAGGATTTGAGAACTCCGGGAACAAAGGTGGCCGACCTGCTGGCAGGAATGCCGGCTGACAATCTTGAGCTTGCCTCCCGCCTGATGGAGGAAATGTATTCACTGGGAGAAGAAGGTTGGGCAATGATCTGCGGACAGGTGGTTCCTGCAGGCACAGGTGACGATGTAAGGGCCCGGTATGCAATTTCGGCTCTGACTGCCCACCTCTCGGCTGACACTGATGAGACCAGGAAACGTCAATGGGAGGAACAGTGTATTCATTTTATGAAAAGGGCCCCTGACAGGGAGGTGAAATCATTTTTTATGAGACAGCTAAACCTCATTGGATCGGAGCTGGCCGTCAAAGAACTGGCTGACTATGTCAACTCTGCAGATATATGTGATGATGCCGTTATCGTACTGCAGTCGGTTGGAACCGAAGCTGCTGCCGACCTTCTTTATTCTGCCCTGAAGGACGATGATTGTCCGTGTGCTGCCCAGGCTATGGTGGCCCTGGCAGAGACTCATCCCGGGAAATCGACTGAGATCTTTAAGCAATGGTATGCCAGGGGAAGTGTTTCAGAAAAATCAGCCGCTCTGTATGCCATTGCATCCACCGGTATCCCTGAAGCTAACGATTTTCTTGCAAGTGCTGCTGCCGCTGCCTCCTACCGTTGGGAACAGACAGGTGCTGTTCAGGCTCTCCTGCTGTATGCAAAAAAAATCGGACTCGCAGGTGAGGTAAAGAAAATGGAACGAATAGCAAGACAGGTGATTGATGCAAGCATGACACCTGAGACTGCCAGTCAGAGACTTGCTGCAATGAGCGTTATCACTGCTGTCAAGGGGAGCGGTGCCCTGGGCATGCTGCTGGATGCTGCGGCTGACCCGGATGTGGCCATCAGGGGAGGTGTGTTGCGTCTGGCTTCAGGGATATCCGGCAGCGAGGCTACCATGAAATGGATAAAAAGATATTCAAAGGTCTCGCCCCCTGCAAAGTCCGGGATACTTTACATGCTTGGCGAAAGAGGAGATCAGCTGGCGGTGCCTTTGATGATGAAGGCACTTGATGACCCCTCCCCGGAAGTATCTTCTGCGGCCGTCTCCGCCCTGGCCCGCCTGCAGGGACCGGGAGCTGTTGAGCCGATCCTTTCATGGATACTGAAATATGACCGGGAGCAGGGACACCGTATCGCCTCAGAGGCACTGACTGCCATACTTGACAGTACAGGCATGCGTAAGGTAGCTGCCGTACTGCCGGCATCAAAAGGGCTGTCAACAGTAACTCTTGTCAGGCTGATGGCATGGTCTGGCGACAAGAAATACTTCAGGGATGTTTTCCCGTATACCTCATCACCTGATTATGGTATCAGGGCGGCCGCCATTACCTCACTTGCAGCACTGGCCTCCTATAATGACCAGCCTCAGATCATTGGGCTTCTTGAGACAACCGGCGAGAAGGCAGAGGTGACTGAACTGCAGCGTGCAGTTCTTGCCGCTGCAATGCAACATAATGACCCTTCAGCAAGATCGGCACTGATTCTTGAAGCCATGGACAAGAGCCGTGACAGGTTGAAGCTGATCCCTCTGCTGTCAGCTACCGGAGGTGAGGAGGCGCTGAAACGGGTTGCAACAGAGTTTGAAAACGGCGACGCCATTACACGGGATGTCTGTTTTGATGTTCTGACCCACTGGAAAGACATCTCATCAGCCGGGATATTGCGCGCGATAACCGCTTCAGGGAACAAGACCTTCGGTATGCCGGCCTTCGATGCATACATGAGAATGGTTTCTGCTGCCAGACTGAATCCCGAACGAAAGCTTCTGATGATTAAGGATATGGCACCGTATGCCGCAGATCCCGGCGCCAGGGCGGGAATGGTTGCCCTGGCCGGCTCCCTTGAAATGCGGCAGGCGGAATTTTTTGTCACCCCTTACCTTTCTGACCCTTCGGAGGAGGTGAGGACAGCGGCAAAAGAAGCAATTCAATCACTCAACCTGCCCGACGATGAATTGTTCGGATCAATGTTCAACGGCACTGACCTTACCGGCTGGAAGGGGCTGGTGGGTACCCCGCTGACCAGGGCTGCCATGAAACCAAAGGAACTGGCTGCCAGGCAGAAGGAGGCTGACCGGAAGATGCTTGAAAACTGGAGCGTGAGGGATGGCATGATCTGGTTCAGCGGAGAGGGTGATAACCTGTGCAGCATCAAGGAATATGGTGATTTTGAGATGTATGTCGACTGGAAGATAACCAGGGGAGGAGACAGCGGCATTTACCTCCGCGGGACACCACAGGTGCAGATCTGGGATACATCACGGACTGACGCAGGAGCACAAGTGGGGTCGGGAGGTCTGTACAACAACCAGGAGAACCCGTCAGTTCCACTTAAAGTTGCTGATAATCCGGTGGGGGAATGGAATACCTTCAGGATACTGATGATGGGAGATAAGGTAACTGTCTGGCTCAACGGAGACCTGGTAACTGACGATGTCATCCTGGAAAACTACTGGGACAGGTCGCTTCCGGTATTCAGGAAGGGGAGCGTAGAGCTTCAGGCCCATGGAACTGACCTTGTCTTCAGGGATTTATACATCAGGGAGATCAATACGGCTGAGTATAACCTGACAGAGAAGGAGAAGGAGGCAGGTTTCATCTCACTGTTCAACGGCAGGAACCTCGATGGGTGGATCGGCGACAAGGTTTCATATGCAGTTGAAGATGGTACGATTGTCATCAGACCCGGTAACAGCGGAGGCGGAAATCTCTACACCGCGAAGGAGTACTCTGATTTCATCTTCCGGTTCGAGTTTCAGCTTACCCCCGGGGCAAATAACGGACTCGGGATCCGGACCCCGCCTGAAGGTGATGCCGCATACGCGGGGATGGAGATACAGATTCTTGATAACACAGCATCGATATATTCAGACCTTGCACCATACCAGTATCACGGTTCTGTTTACGGTGTAATACCGGCCAGGAGGGGGTTCCTCAGGCCGGTGGGTGAATGGAATTACGAAGAGGTGACTGCGGAGGGAACAAAAATAAAAGTGGTTCTTAACGGTGCTGTCATAGTCGAAGGTGACATAGCGGGTGCCATCGCTAACGGTACCCTGGACGGCAGGGAACACCCGGGACTGAAGAACAAGAGCGGACATATAGGGTTTCTGGGACATGGCACGATTGTCAGATTCAGGAATATCCGAATCAGGCAACTGTGATTTTTTTTAGTCATGCCCCGGCAGCGGGTTATCAACGAATTATCAACAAATGTCAAATTGAGGCCTTCAATATTTTGCAGGAGCCGCAAAAAGAGCCATTTTTGACCCTCGGACACAAATCGGATCTGTTATCAGCGTTATATTAAAAGCATCTGGGCTAAAGGAATTGACAAGGGATGAAAATACTTATCTGTGAAGATAATCAGTTGGCTGCCAGGGCAATGTCTGTTGTCATTGAACGGGAGGGATATGATCCAGTGACTGTTGGTGACGGAAACAGGGCCATTGAAATACTAAAAAAGACTGATTTTGACCTGGTGATTATTGACATTCACATCCCCTATCACAGCGGCCTGGAGGTGGTAAGGTTCCTTCGCACGGAGCTGAAAAGGCAGACCCCGGTACTGGTAGTGTCGGCCTTCAGCGATCCTCAGATGCAGCGCCAGGCGGGTGAAATGAAGGTCAGCGGTTATATAACCAAACCTTTTGACCCGGATGATCTTCTCAGGAAAATCAGGGCCGCACTGGCAGTTGTTTAGACGATGGATTATAAGATACCTATAAGATTTCTTTTGCTGACGGTCATGTTTGTCATGACAGCAGGATCGTTATTCTCACAGACCATAACTAACCCCGAGGAGGAGTACTCAAGGATCCGTTCGCTGGCGTTTGACGGCAGGTATGAGGAAGCGGAGCCGGCCGCCCTTCAGCTGGTGAGGGAATACCCTGAGTTCGGCGATGCACGTGTGCTCCTTGGCCGTATCCTGGCCTGGCAGGGGAAGTATGACGAGGGTGCAGCAGTGATTGACACCCTCCTGGTGTCTGACCCTGACAACAGCGATGCCCTGGAGGCAATTACCGATATCAGGCGATGGTCCCGCGACAGGTCACAGCAGGTCACGGCTCCGACAGATATTAGGGCAGGCTATTCGTTTGATGCTTACAATGAGCCTTATGAACGGTTATGGCAGGTCTTCAGCCTGGGAGCAGGACATCGGTTCTCATGGGGTACTGCAGTTGCATCGGTTAACTACGGACACCTGAATACAGGTCCTCCTTCGGACACCACCGGCAATGATTTCCAGTTTGCCGCCGAAGCATGGCCCGAGCTTACTCCAAGAAATTATGCCTATGTTGCCTATGCATTCAGCGATGGTCCGTGGTTCCCCCGGCACAGGGCAGCCCTTGAACTGTGGCAGACACTCCCTGCAGGACTGGCTGTCTCTGCGGGCGTCAACTATTACTATTTTGATAATAGCATCTTCATCGGCACATTCTCCCTGGAGAAATACTTAAGCCGGTACTGGTTCTCGGGAAGAGCCTATTTCCATTTCAAGGAGATTGGAGTAACAACATCATTCTTCCTTACTGCAAGGAGATACCTCGGCACAACCGATTATCTTCAGCTTACAGTGGGTACCGGTACAGCTCCCGATGAACCGTATGATATACTGACAGACCTTGAACGACAGAAGGCATCTTCTGCCAGGCTCACCTGGTTCAACCAGATCAATACATGGTGGTCAGTAAGAATCGGTGCAGGCTATTCTTACGAGAAATACAATGCAACCTCATCCCGCAACCGGTTTGAAGGGAATGTCGGAATAATAAGAGGTATCGGACGACCTGAATGAGAATGACGCTGACCATATTGATGGCTCTGGCTGCAAGCACTGTCACCCTGCAGGCTTCCAATACTACTGAAGAAAGCCGGACTGATTCCATGCGCTCCCCGGAAACGGAATCTGCAGTCCCTGTCCTTTCAACATTCCCTTCAGAGCTTACCGTCGGCGGACTCGTTTCACTGGCAAACGGGCACTATGCCATCCAGATGGGTGCATTCGGCAGACGTGCCAATGCAGAGGCGCTGGGCAGGAAGATTTCTGAATTGTCAGGTCTCCCTGTTGATGTCATAGAGGATGGTGGCCTGTTCAAGGTATTCATAAACAGTGCACTGAGAGGCGGGGCGCCATGCCTTTACATACCGGTGCAATTCCAGGGTGAAATGGGAAGTAGCACTCCGCCTGACAATGAGTCCGGGAAGTCAGTTCCTGAGCCTGCAGTAAAGACTGAAAACGTGGTGCCGCCAGTCACATCAACAGTGAATGGGCAGGATACAATCACCCTGGCTTCAGCTGACAGACCAGCTTCCGTACCTGACACTGAAGTCATCCCTGCATCGGATATGCAGGGGGGACAGCAGGTGACTGCTCCGGATGAAGAAGAACCTGCAGGAACACAAACCGCAAAACCAGGGATAAGGAACCTCTTTTTTCTCCGGGGAGACAGCCCCTGGCTTAACCGCTATAATTACTTCGGCAAATCTGTTGCCCTGGTAAATGCATTGATTTTTGCCATACTGGCATCCTTTGCCACTATGCTGATACTTCTCCTCGTCATCCTGCTCAACAGGCGCAGGATGGAAAGGGAGGCGAAACTGAGACAATATCTTCTTGAGCAGTACCAGTCACTGATAATCGATTACCTGTTCGGTAGCAGCAGTGCAGAACCGTTCAGGAAAATAGCATCGGATAACTACCGCAGGCAGGTGCTTATAGATCAGATGATTGACGTCAGCGTTAACCTTAAAGGTGATTCACGTGACAAGCTTATGAAGCTCTACATGGATCTTGAGCTTGACAGTGACTCACTGGCAAGGGCCCGCAGCCGTAGGTGGCACAAAAAAATCAAGGGTTTTCGCGAGCTGGCCTTCATGGGTATCAGGGAGGGCAATGATGAGATGTACAAGGTCCTCAACTCCAGGAATGAGATACTGAGAATGGAAGCGCAGATTGCACTGGTGAGGCTCAGCGAAAATGACCATTTCGATTTTCTGTCACAGCTGAGGAGACCCTTCTCCCTGTGGGAGCAGATAACGCTTCATGACCTTATCATTCAGCATGAGCTGCCTGTTCCTGATTTTCAGAGATGGCTTTCTTCCGAAAACCCGACGGTGGTGATGTTTGCCCTCAGGATGATCAGGGAGTTCAGGCAGAAGGAGGCCGAGCCCGAGATCAGGAAAGTGCTGCTTCACAGGGATGCCCGTGTGAGCAGGCTGGCAGTTGAGGTAGCGGGTGACCTTGACTTGCGGACAACCCTGGATACAATGAAGCGCATGTACAAGTTCCAGGAGTACAACAACTGCCTGGAAATAGTGAGATCAATGGGCAAAATGCCCGAAACATCCATGCTGGGATTCCTCAAGCTGGTGCTTGACAAGGAGGATGATGTGCAGCTTCAGATAGAGGCTGTGAAGGCCATCGAGAACATGGGAGAGGTGGGAGTGCAGGCCCTTGTCAAGGTGATGAAATCAGAGTACAAGAATTATAACATCATAGTCAGGCACGTGCTTGACCGCAGGATATACTGAATACCATGGGATTTATCTTTGCACATCTGATATTCTACCTGACCCTCGTACTCTTCGGGTCATACCTGCTGCTCGGCATACACTCAGCACTGGCGCTGAGGAAGTACCTGCGCAAGAACAGTTATGTAAACTACAACTCACTGGTGCTCTCTCCCCTCAGCCCGAGGATCACCATCATTGCACCTGCATTCAATGAGGGTAAAACCATCATTGACAACGTCAGGACACTGCTCTCGCTCTATTATAACAACTTTGAGGTGATAATAGTGAATGACGGCTCAACCGACGGCACATTTGAAAAGATAAGGGATGCCTATGAGCTGGTCAGGGTTAACTACTACTTTGACTACCGCATCCCGTGCGAGAGAATCAGGGGAGTTTACAGGTCAAAGGATCCCGCATACAACAGGCTCACGGTAATTGATAAAAACAACGGCGGCAAGGCTGATTCACTCAATGCCGGAATCAATATCAGCCGCAGCAACCTTATCGTTACAATTGATGCCGATTCGATTATTGAGCCCGATTCAATTCTCAAACTGGTCAAACCATTCCTTGAGGAGAAGGAAAAGAAGGTCATCGGCACTGGCGGAGTGATCCGCATTGTCAACTCATGTGACATTGAACGAGGCCATATCAGGCAGATAAACCTTCCGAAGAAATTCCTGCCCAGACTCCAGGTTCTTGACTACACGCGTGCATTTCTGCTTGGCCGCATGGCATGGAGCCACCTCGACGGACTTATGCTTATCTCAGGCGCCATGGGTATGTTTGACCGCGAGACGGTCATCAGGGCCGGCGGCTATAATGTCAAGACCGTGGGCGAGGATATGGAACTGGTGCTGAGAATGCGGCGCTACATGGCTGAACATAAACAAAAGTACGAAGTCACCTATATCCCTGACCCTCTCTGCTGGACAGAGGTGCCTTCTGACCTGAAATCAATGCGTAAGCAGCGTACGAGGTGGACAAGGGGCCTGATAGAATCACTCTGGTCACACCGGAAGATGATGCTGAATACCCGTTACGGAAGGCTGGGATTGCTCGGTTATCCTTACTGGCTCTTATTTGAATGGGCTGCTCCTCTAATAGCTTTCCTTGGTATTGTTTATTCGATCTACCTGGCTGTTTCGGGCGCCCTTAACTGGCCATTCTTCCTGCTCCTCTTCCTGTTCGTGTACAGCTTTGCGGTGAGCCTGACAACCTGGGCCGTACTGTTTGAGGAGATCACATTCCACAAATACAGGAGAAAACGGGATGTTCTGAGGCTTATCGGCACAGCGATGCTCGAACCGTTCTTCTATCCGGTTCATACCTACTTCGCCGTAAGGGGTAACCTTGAGTCCCTGCGTGGTAAGAAGGGATGGGGCAAAGCCGAAAGAAGCGGATTCCAGAATAAAAAGAAGACAGGTACTGCCGTCTGAGGACTATACCAGTTACTCCACAAAATCCGGGATGGATGACAGTCCCTCCTCAATGATATGAAGTGATGCCTTTTCGCGCTCCTCAGTCGGCGGAACGACAAGCCACTTTGGCCAGCTGTACCTGTTCATTGTGTTGGTGACCACCCCCCTGTGCCATACTGAGACTGCAATACCGTCAGACGGTGTTGTGATTATCTCGAAGTTATACCCTCCGTCATATGATACAGCTCCGTCATTTACCGTCATCTGTGTGGGGTCAAAGAAATGGAGCATGGTCCATGGAAGCCTGATTGTTATCTTTCTGCCGTTCCAGGCAACAGCTGCCCTGTTCCCTTCCGTGAATCCCGTGGCATGTTCAACGGGAACCATCCCGATGTCATGGTAGGTGAATTCAAATCCGTCATTGGTCCATCTCATCACCTTCCAGGGGGCACCGTCAGTGTTTGTGCTCCTGAACTGCTGCTCCGGTTCAGTGAGATTGAACCGCACTGTAAGGCCGTTCATATCATATGCCTCTGTCACGTGATGCAGTGCCGTGTCATCCTCAAGGGTGAATGTAAGCAAAAACTCTGCCCTGTTGCCTGCGGTAATGCCTCCGGGCAGGGTTGACTCTCCTGTATTGCCCCGGTAGGTGTCGAATGCCACCATGAATTCATCTGTCGGAACGAGATCGGCTGCAGTGTTTATGTCAAGATAGAGGAATCCTTCGTCATGTGTGGCCCTGACCGAGCTCAATGGCCCTGCAGGCTGATCCGTGATGTAAGGAACGAAATCAGGCCTCTCTTTCTGTTCGAATGCGAGCAGGCCGAAGCACTGCTCCGGTGATGTCTCATTGTGCCAGAGCTGCCGGGTAGGGATTGTCTCCCCGCCCGAACTGATGCCGTAAGCCTCCTGGTAGAGTACTATCCATGTCCGCTTGAACCATTCATCCATCCACGCAAACATAAACCCTCCGGCACACCCGGCGTCCAGCATGTTATTCATCATCCGCATGTTCTTTTCACCCTGTTGTATTTCAGAGTATCCTCCATGGTGCATGGAGCTGTAAGACTGGTGGGCGCTGCCCCAGCTGGAGGGTACGCCGAACTCGGCTATCACCAGCGGCATATCCGAATAATGATTCTTCATTGCGGTGAGATAGCCAAGGTAACTGTTGGGTCCCTGGCTGTCACTGTATAACAGGTATGAAGGCTCCTGGCTGATGAAGTTCGGATAATACGGATAGGCATGATAGCTTGCAAACAGCCCCGGACCTCCGTTGCGGGTTATCCTGGTGATATCAAATGACGCTACATCTTCGTCGGTGTAGATCTCGGTGGGGTGCTCCAGCGGGTCAAGGGTTGGCCAGCTTGAAAAGCTTACAGGCCTGCTGGATGAATACTCGTTTTCCTCAAATACAACCACCCTGTCGAGCATCTCGGTAACGAAAGCCTCCGAGGCACTCCGGCCGGTGATGCTGAATCGGGTACCGGAATAGGAAATGCTTCCGGGGTGGAACTTATTGGTAGTATCTATCTCCTGGGGAGCCACCTCCCGGCCAATGATATAACCTGCTGTCCATTGTGAGACATCGGTTTTGTAGATACCGTAGGATTTGCCGTACCTGAAGGCAATGTCGGCGTTCCCGTGGATACAGTCTATCACTTCTGCTATCTCCGAACTGAAGGCCTGCCGGCGCCTTATGAGATCATAACTTAAGGGATCCGTGCCGTCCTCCACCTCCTCGAGCCAAATACCCTGGAAGAGCAGAAGGGGCCTTCCGGGATGACGCTGGTTGTACTCGGCCAGCTTTTCATAGAAGACAGGGGGATGGAGGGTGTATACCCTGACGGTGTTGAATCCTGCTTCTGCCATCCGTCTGATCCATCTCTCATAAGTCTCAGCGGTGATTGCATATGCAATCTCGCCCGGAAAGTACCCCGGCGGTGATGAACCGAGATTGACACCCTTTAGTATCATCGGTTCATAATCATTTTCGATGAACCTGGCAATATAATTTCCGGCCACGGTAAAGGGCATCGGGTTGCTTGCCGTAAGCACGAAGTCAATTATCGTGTCAGCAGCAAGGGTAATGTCAGTGAGCCTGACGGGATAAAAGCCCCGGGCTGATACCTCTGCGGTTACCGGAAAACGAAGCGAAGGCTCAGTAAGGGGTTCACCGGGCGGAAGCATCACCGGTTCCAGCCCGCTTCCGGAGGAGATCGATCCCTCTGAGGAAGCCTTGACCAGCCTGCCGCTGTAAGACCTTCCCCTGAAGGCGATGGCATAGATGTACAGCCCGGCACTCATCGGAGCATTATTCTGCCCGCAGCCGTCCCATACAACATTGTAACTCCCCGCCGTTACATCCGGGAAAACCATTATCCTTACCTTCTCCCCGGCCAGGTTGTAAATGGTGAGCATCACATCTCCGGAAGTGTTGATAATAAATGGAATATTTACGCTGTTGTCGAATGGATTGGGATATGGAGTGCCCGCCACGAAATCGCCTGCCACATCGCTGTAAGATCCAGTTATCTTGACCGAGTATCTTCCGTCAGTACCTGTTGATACCCTGAACTCCCTGGAGTTCAGAAAGAAAGAGACTCCGGCATTCATTATGGGAGATCCTTCGCGGTCTGATACGGTACCGGTAACCGTCACGTCACCGGCAAGGGCGGTAGCATTAAGGGCAAGTAAGATTACAGCGCTGATAAACAATTGTATACGTTGCCTGGCCATGCTGATCATTCTGCAAAAAATATTGATGATGAATAGCTGTTTCCCCAAATGTAGCATAAACAGGTGTTAATTTCCCCGGAATTTTTCAACATAGGCGGGGGATTTGTCTATATTGGAGGAAATCCATAAATTTATACTCTGCTGCCGGTTCACATATATGGAAAAAATAGACATCAAGGAGACCTCCAAAACCCCGTCGGTAAATTTTGATCCTGAGCGCGGATTGTTTGAAATGCGTGGCAAGTCAATACCCGAGAACTCAAACAGCTTCTATAGTCCGCTGCTTCAATATGTGGAAAAGTATGGCGGCAAGCCTGCCGAAAGAACCATTCTCAATGTGAGGTTCGAGTTTTTCAATACCAGTTCTTCAAACAGGATACACGCGCTTTTCAGACGTTTTGAAAGGATCTACCTAGCTGACAGTGACGTGCTTATCAGATGGTATTGCGAGAACGGCGACGATAACATGCGTGATGCCGGGAGGGACTTCAAGGCCATCCTGCAGGTCCCGTTTGAAATAGTCGAAGTTGATGAACTCTGAATTTGTCAACTGCCCGGCTCAAATGAAAATTTTCCCTATTTTTAGAATCTGAGACTATTACCGGATGGCACTCAACTATATCTGGATCGCATTTTTTCTGATAGGGTTCATCTTTGCCCTGACACAGCTTATCTTCAACGGTGACACCTCGGTATTCAACCGGATAGTTGAGTCAACATTCACAAGCGCCAGAACCGGTTTTGAGATTTCACTCGGGCTGACTGGCGTCCTTACCCTCTGGATGGGACTGATGCGCGTGGGGGAGAAAGGTGGTGCTGTCAGGCTCCTTTCGAGGGCAATAGGACCCTTCTTCAGGAGACTATTCCCTCATCTGCCCTCCAACAGTCCTGCCCACGGCCCCATGATGCTCAACGTGGCTGCCAACATGCTTGGCCTCGATAACGCGGCCACCCCCATGGGCCTCAAGGCAATGAAGGAGATGCAGGAACACAACCCGGACAAGGAGGTTGCTTCCGATCCGATGATAATGTTCCTGGTCCTGAACGCGTCTGGTCTCTGCCTGATTCCTGTTACGATCATGGTTTACAGGGCCCAGCTGGGTGCCGCAAATCCTGCCGATGTATTCATTCCTATCCTTATTTCGACATATATTGCCACACTTGCCGGTCTGATAAGCGTGGCAGTAGTACAGAAGATCAACCTCCTCAACCGGGTTGTCCTTGCTTACCTTGGCGGACTGACCGCTATCATTGCAGGCATTGTATGGTATTTCAGTACCCTCCCCCAGGAGCAGATAAACACTATATCGACTTTCGCAGCCAACTTCATCCTCTTCGGCATAATAATCACCTTTATCGTTATGGCAATGGTGAAAAAGATCAATGTCTACGAGGCATTCATTGAGGGGGCAAAGGACGGGTTCAAAACCGCAATCACAATCATTCCTTACCTGGTTGCCATACTTGTGGCCATTGGTGTATTCAGGGCCTCAGGGGCAATGGATATGCTTGTTGACGGCATTACGGCTGTGGTTGCATGGACGGGGCTTGACACCTCATTTACCGAGGCGCTCCCCACGGCTCTCATGAAACCGCTGAGCGGCAGCGGATCCAGGGGTATGATGATTGACGCCATGACAATTCATGGCGCAGACTCATTCGTGGGCCGGCTGGCATGCTGTCTCCAGGGATCTACGGACACTGTATTTTATGTACTCGCCGTTTACTTCGGTTCGGTGGGAGTGAAGAATTCAAGGTATGCAGTCATCTGCGGATTGTTTGCCGATATTGTCGGCAGCATCGCTGCCATCTTCGTGGCTTACCTGTTCTTTGCATGATAACCGCATCACCCTGCCAGGGTCCCTCCCTTCCCGGCTTTCTTCTCAAAGACTCGCTGATGGTTCATACTGAACTGCAGATGACCAGGAGGTGAATTATCTCTTTTTTCTTTAATGTGTGGTTTTTTCATCTTCCGGAAACAGATTCTCCGATCCAAGTTGTAATTTTGCCCCGCCCCTGCATGAGTCACCAAATCCAGGTGACGGAGATGCCGGGAAACAAAACTTACCTTTATATATATGGGACGCGCATTTGAATATCGCAGGGCCTCGAAGGAAGCCAGATGGGACAAGATGTCAAAGCTTTTTCCAAAGCTTGCAAAGGCAATAACAATGGCTGCAAGAGAAGGGGGGACTGACCCGGAAATGAATCCCCGGCTTCGTACGGCCATCCTTAACGCCAAGGCACAGAACATGCCGAAGGATAATATAAAGGCAGCAATTGAACGAGCATCAGGGAAGGATACTGCCGATTATGCCGAACTAACGTATGAGGGTAAAGGTCCTCACGGAGTGCTCGTTATGGTTGAAGCTGCAACTGACAACAACACCCGCACCGTTGCCAACGTTAGGGCGTGCTTCAATAAAAACGGCGGAACGGTTGTACCTACCGGCTCCCTTGAATTCATGTTCTCACGAAAGGCTGTGTTTGAGTTTGAACCCCCTGAAAACATCTCAAGGGATGACCTTGAACTTGAATTGATTGAAGCGGGACTTGAATCGCTCGAGGAGTATGATGATATCTGGTATGTTTATGGCGATTTCTCAACCTTCGGGGCGCTCTCCAGGGCTCTTGAGGATAAGGGCATAGAGGTCAGGAAGGCTTCTCTCAAGCGCATTCCGCTCAACCCGGTAAACCTCAGTGAGGATCAGATGGCTGATGTGGAGAAACTGGTTGACCGTCTTGAGGATGACGATGACATCCAGGCGGTTTATACCAACATTGCATAATGATCTATTGCTGCAACCTTTTCCGCCGTTCCCTGTAATCAGGCATTATCCGGCCAAGCAGTTCATAATATTCCCTGCCATGATTGTGGTGGACAAGATGGCATAACTCGTGGATTATGACGTAGTCAATCAGCAAGGGGTCCTTCTTTATCAGTTCCCTGTTGAGCCAGATTGCCCCGCTGTTGTGACATGTGCCCCACCTCCGTTTCATTTTGCGGACATTTATCGCTGCGGGTGAGGGCAGCAACTTTGAATGCTCTGCGGCAAGCTGCCGGGTACGACTTGCCAGGTATGCCTTTGCCTCCCGGAGATACCACCCTTCTGTCATCCGGACAAGCTCCCCGGGGGTACTGCTGCTCCCCGGAGTCGTCAGAATGAGATTTCCTTCAGTATGTGAGGCGGTGCGGCGGCCCCCCCCTCTTACTGTAACGGTCAGCTCCCTGCCCATAAACGGTACCGTGGTGCCATGGCTGACCGCCAGCGGTTCTCCCGGCGGAGTTACATTCTTGAGGCGGTTAACCTGGCGCTCGATCCACCGTGATTTTTCTGCGGCAAAGTTCATCAACATCCTGACAGGCACATACCACGGTGCCCTGATCAGCAATGTCCCGCCCGGCCTCACGTAAAGCGCCACGGTCCTCCTTGCTGACCTTATTATGTCAACCTCAACCTCCCCGGTTGAGAGGGAGAGAGTTCTCCTACGCATGCTGCTGAAACCGGTTTATTGTTCCGCTGCCCTGGTGGGGAAATTTGGATGGGAAGCAACCCGGTAGCCTGTCAGGAATCCGGCCTTTGATACCTTGAGCAGCTTGGAGAAATCGATGAACTCATAGTCATCCGTCTGCTTGTGGTAATCCCTGTGCAGTCCTGTAAAGAAGAAAAGCGCCGGGACCTTCTTCCGGTAGAAAGGATAGTGGTCAGACCCGGAGAAATGTGTTCCCTTGCCTTCGTCCATCGGGTAAACACCCGATTCCTTGCATGCCCGTGTGGCAAGTGTTACCAGTTCAGGACAATCAGTACCGTGGATCACCTTGATTGTGTCCTGACCGGTGATATCTATTTCGCCGTTGAGTGATGCACCTTTGTCTGTATCGCGCCTTGATCTTCCTATCATGTCAAAGTTTATTGCAGCAACAGTCCTGTCAAGGGGAAAGAGCGGGTTTTCTGTGTAATAGGTAGAGCCGTGAAGCCCTTCTTCCTCACCGGTTGTCCACAGGAAGATTGCACTCCTGGCAGGTTTCTTCTCCAGTGCGGCAAAGGCTGCTGCAATGTTGAGCAATCCGACGCTGCCCGAAGCATTGTCATTGGCACCGTTGTAGATGTTACCGGCAGGGTCCTTCCCGACATGATCATAGTGAGCCGTGAAGATCACCGCTTCATTTTTCAGGTCGGAATCTGAACCTTCAAAATAACCTATTATGTTGTTGCTGGTTACAGTGTCTTTAATCACATTGATTCTGACATTTGCCCTGAGGTCGGGAATGGTGAATGATGCCGGCCTGCGGGCTGATGCTATGCTGTCCTGAAGCTTCCTGAGTGTTGTTCCGGACCTGCTCAGCATCATGTCGGCAGTTTCGGTAGTGATGGCATAGGCGTTTATGTTGAAGCTGAATACCTGTTTCCTGAAGAGTGGAACAAGCTGGTAAGATGAGCCCATGGAGAGCAGGTCAGAGGAGATGTCAGACCCGAGAGCAGGATCAGCCACGAAAAGAACAGCTTTCGCCTGCTGAAGCATAATCATGGGCAGCTTCCGTGCCTCGGTCATCTCGCTGATGCCTGAACCGGCCTCCGGTATACCGCTTCCTTTTATCTCCGGGATCCTGGTCATGACAATGACAATTTTGTCCTTGACGCTCACCCCGGCAAAGTCGTTGTACTTTTCCGAGCTGTTCATGTAACCGTATCCGGCAAATACTACCTCGCCAGTCAGGCTGACAGTGTCAGACGGAGGCATCAGGGGTATTATCCCGAGTGATCCAAGCGGGCAGGAAGAGCTGTCACTCAAAGAAAGCACTGATTCACCGGGCACAAGAGAGACCTTCAAATACTCCAGAGACTGGAACAGATCATCATTGCCCGGAAGCGGAGCAAGACCAAGCCTCAGTGCCTCCTCCCTTATATATTCGGCTGCTGCGTCGTTACCGTCGCTACCTGTCCTCCTCCCTTCAAGTTCATCTGAGGACAGATATTTCATATGAACCTCCGAGTCCATAAGGGTTATGGCTTTCAGGGCTTCCTTCTGTGAATAAACTGGTATGGCCGCCATCAGGGCGGCTAATACGATTACAGGCTTAAGTCTCATAAACTAAACAGTACTGTAAGAAAGAGTAAAGGTATAAAAATGATCAATAGGTTGTTAAAGTAAGGATCACAATTTCCGGTGGCATGAAGAACCTTGCCGCCATGCCCATTGTCCCCAGGCCGGAGGTGACATACAGATGCCTGCCTTTGAACTCGTACAGACCCTTCCACCTTTCGTGAACCAGTGATGAAGGTGACCAGATTCCTCCGGGCAATCCGATCTGCAGGCCGTGCGTGTGGCCTCCAACAGTCAGATGGGGCAAACGGCCCGATACTGATGAAAGCAGCCATCCCTCAGGATCATGGAGGAGGAGTACGGTCAGGACAGAGTCCGGGAGGGGTGCGAGCACCTTCTCAAAATCACCGTAATTCATATCCAGGCGGTGACCAAGAGTATTCACTCCTGCGATGGCAATATCAGCACCCCGGTGATTGATGATCACGGCACTGTCGATAAGGAGAGTGTATCCTGATGCTTCGATCTTACTTTTCAGCCTTTCCCGGCAGAGGATTCCGTAGTTCTCATCGTATCCCGGATAATAGGACCCGTCATCATGATTGCCCGGTACGGCAAATGACCCTGCCTCCCCGGCAGCCTTCAGAAGAATAGTGTCACATCTGCCGAACTCCTGCCAGCCGAAAGTTATAAAGTCACCTGTGTTCAGCACGAGGTCAGCCTTTTCATCGCCTACAGCCTGCATGGCCCTGTCAAGCCGCTCATAGCTTCCATGCCAGGAAGAGAGGTGAAGGTCGGAGACCAGAGCTATCTTCAGGCCGTTGAGCGCCGGATCAAGTCCCTGCACTTTTACCTCCTCCCTTACAAAACGGATTTCAAGTCTCTGGCGAAAATACCCGTCTGCAACGGCAAATACCGCGAGCAGGAAGATGATCAGGTTAAGCCGGCTTATCCACCTGCTCTTTCTCTTCCTGAAATAAGCCATAAACCGGCCCAGAAGTGTCACTACAATGCATAACCCTGAGGCCGTTACCAGGAGAAAGGCTATTGTCCCCATCTGTATCTGCCTGAATGCATTGGCAGGATCGGCAAACTCACCCCGGTAAAGCACTATCCTCAGGAAAAGGATAATGAATAGCACCGATACCGATGCTTTGACAAGGAGTACCACAAATCTGAGGATTCCTTTCTCCCCCCTGAGCTCCCTGAGCAGCAGAAACCAGAGAAACAGGTCAGCTATCAGCAGTATGAGATAAAACAACATTCTTTGACTTTGTGACAAAAGTAATATTTAAGAGATAATCCGGTACAGAATTCTCTTTTTGATTTACTTTTGTTTAATGGTAACTGTTGAACTGGCAATTACAGGAGGCATTGAGCAGCCTCTTTCATATGTTGTTATTGCGGCCCGTTACAGTGACGGATGGCTTTTTGTGAAGCATCGAAGGAGGGGTGGTTATGAGCTGCCGGCCGGTCATCCCGGAGAGGGAGAGGGCAGCGTTGAGGCTGCAGTGAGGGAACTTACAGAGGAGACAGGTGCACTTGACTTCACACTGGAGCCGGTCACCTACTATTCAGTTGGTGCGGGCCGGGGAAGACAGTACGGAAGATTGTTCTATGCTGATATCGGGACTCTTGGCGAATTGACTGACACTGATGAGATTGAAGGTGTGAAAGTATTCCGCCGGTTACCCCGGAATCTCTCCCTGCCTGAGGTGATGTCATTCCTTTTCAGGGTGGCGAAGGAATACGCCAGGGGACTGTGATTCTGCTGCCTGCTGCCTCAGATGTAATCAATGGAGACCTGCTTCAGCCACTTATCCTCGAGGATGCGGGCAATACGCTTTACCACCGTTCGCCTTATTTCGAGGTCAACCGGCAGTGTCGGGTCCTGGTGGGCCACATTTATCCGGGTACCGACAAGGAAGTTGATCTCGTCGCTTTCCATTATCAGTTTTACTATTTTGTCTGCTGGCCCCTTGCCCAGCTTGACGCTGTTTTTGTAACCCTTGACAAGTTCATTTACCTTCTGCAGGGTCAGGATACCCTCTGTCACCAGGTCAACCCCCTCCATGAAGCTTTCAGGCGGCAGGTCCGGGTCTTCGAATATCAGTTCGTCAACTATCTTTCGGTTCAGTTCCCGGGCTACAATATCGGCCGTGGTTCCTCCGCACAGTATCACTTTCCCCTTGTATCCGGTCACTTTTTCAGCCAGTTCCCTATCCTTTTCCTCATCATACGGAGGACCGGTGCAAATTAGCAGCTTGCGGGGCTCCCTGAAATAGAGTATTGCGCATGAGATGTCGTCTTTTGCCTCGTAGTTGTCATGCTTGTAGGCCATGTTTACAATCTTGGCCGCCAGGGTGGAGGCTGAGATGGAGGGTTCACTGGCAACCAGTGAGGCGGCATACTGCTGTACGTTGTCACGTTCCCAGCCCAGCGGCCATGCGGCAGATCCCATGCCGCTCTGTGCAACGCCGTCGGAGAGCAGGATTATACGGTCTTCCTTGGCAGGGTAGAAGGTGCACTTATGCAGACGCTTCCCGGCATTCCGTCCCTTGTCAAGCACCACATCCCTCCAGTCGGGTTCAAATGGCTGGCTCCCTCTCAGGATGATACAGCGGGGATTGTCATATTCAAGTATGTTTGCCCGGCCGTCACTTTCAATATCAACAATTGAAAAGGTGGCATAGCTGATCTTCCTTTCAGAGCAAACCGGGAGGGTGTTCATGATAATCTCCGCAATACGGTCAGGTTCCTTATGCTCACGGGTGAAGTTCAGCGACATGGTTGAGGTGAGAGTGGCCAGAATATTGGCCTTTACCCCGTGTCCCATGCCATCAGACAACACCGTGATGATACGGTTCTCCTCGCGCACGTTCTCTGACAGGAACACATCTCCGCAGATACGCTCTCCGTGGTGGTTGCGCTGCTGGCTGTTGACCTCAATGAAGAACTGCCTCTCCATGACTGCGGTGGCGCTACTTTCCGGGTACATTCTTCTTCTGTCGGAATGATTCTACAATTGAGTTGAGCATCTTCTCAGTATCGGATGCCCCTTCACCCAGCAGGAACCCTATCTTCTGAACCATCTCCAGGTTTTTGTCGATAACGTCGGATACCCTCGTTATAACCTCCTCACGCTGCACTTCAGGAGAGAAGAGGTCACGTATCACTGCCCCGGCTATCCTGTTCTGCCTGATGGGGAAGATGGATATGTTGAACATCCGGTCTTCAAGCTGAACGTCGCGGCTTACGACCGATTCGTTTTCGCGCAGAACGAATGAGAAGATATTGTAGACATTGAACGGAAGCAGGGTCTTGAGGTCGGCACCGCGGAGTCCGGGTATGATCTCGGCGATCGCTTTTGCATCCTCACCGATTATCTCCAGGAAACGGGCATTTGACTGCAGGATTTTCAACTCATTATCTACAATTACCACCCCGTTGGGCAGTTTGTTGAGCATGCTGTTCATGGTGTCGGATGCATCCTGTGCCGCATCCTTTTCACGCATGGCCTGCTCCTCCGACTCCTTCAGGGCTTTCTTGGTCTCAGAGAGCTTTTTGTTTGTCTGCCTGAGGGTCTCAATGTACTCCTGCTTATTGCGGAGGTTGTAGGTGTGGCACATTTCGGGTACAGCCAGACCCTTGGCCACGGTTGAAGCAAACTCCCGGCATGAGCCGTAGCCGCAGGCGTTGCAGTTGAGCTCTTCGGCACGGCTATCCTTCCCGATGATCTTCATTACCTCCATGATGGCATCCTGTGACGGCTCCGGGATTCGCTGATCATTGGCCCTGAAACTGCGGGTCAGGTCAAGCCTCGACCAACGGTCCATATCCTTTTTCCACTGCTCCTTGTCGAGCGTCTCAACCCTCTTCTCGGCATACTGCTTGACCAGTGACCTGCGCCTGAACCGCTCATCATGCCTTATCATTCCCGGCCCGAGCATGCATCCCGGACAGAAGAAGAGGTTGAAATGGTGCCTGATTGTGTCAATATGATGATCGAAATCGCTGATGGCCTCCCTGACATCCTCGGAACCAGATGCTGTTATCACCTGACTGGAGACAAGATCACGCTTGATTCCTGCAGCCTGAAGTATGCCGGCAGGGTAGGGGTAAAGCGCTCCCCAGTTGCCGTAGGGAGGATCAAATTCAGCCATCTTCACGGTCTTCTCCTGTATCTCATACTCTTCAAAGAGCTGCCTGATCTCAATGAAGGTCAGGACAGCCTCCACGAGGTTCTTTTCCTGGTAGAGGGTTGCCTCGGCCTTAATGTCAATGCATGGACCTATGAATACGTTTGCCACATCATCCCCGTGGAGATCGCGGGTTACCATGGCCGTGGCCACCATGGGAGAGACCAGAGGAGCAAGGTTTGCAACAAGGTGAGGATGGTACTTCTCAACCATCTCTACAATCGAGGGGCAGTTGGATGTAATGTAATACTTGCCGCTCGACTCCTCGAAGAGCTTCTTGTAGGCATAGGCAACCAGGTCAACACCGAAGGATACCTCATGCACATAGGTGAACCCCAGGCTGCGGATCATACCCACAAACTTGCGGTAATCGGTTATGTCATCAAACTCCGAGGCTATGCTGGGTGCTATCAGGGCTGCTGTCCGGCGCCCTGACTTCAGTATCTGCTTGACCTGCGTGCGTGCATCCCTGAACTCAATTGCCCGGGGTGAGCACGAGAGGAAACAGAGGCCGCACCCGATGCACCTGTCAGCAATGATCACCGGATGTGCCCGCTCGGGCCTTACCTCCAGCGCATTTACCGGGCATACCCTAACACAGGAATAGGAGTTGCGGCACTTATCCTCGTTAATATATATTACCTGATCTGGTATCTTCATAATCAGTAAATTAATTGTTCTGAAAGTCCTATACCAGCTCCTTCTCCAGGATCTTTTCAATATCCTGGACTCCTATGCCGGTAAAAGTCCTGCCGTTGATAATAATATAGGGTCCGTCACTGCAGCGGTTCATGCAGCGCGCTCCCCTGAGCACCACCTTATCATCAAGATGGTTCTTCCTCAGATAATCCCTTATGACCTGCACCACTTCCCTGTTACCCCTTGAAAAACAGGAGCTTCCAAGGCAAATCTCAATGTTGTACGATTGTCCCAAAAGCCTGATGTTTAGTTCATATTCACTCAAAAGTACAACAATTTCCAACGCATGCACCCGGAAAATGCTAAATTCAGCAGTTATTTGTTAATAAATTAACAATGTTTTTGGAATAACAATAAAAAACCATAGCTTTGTATTTCTCTGAAAAGTCAGATCATTTTTAAAATGAGTAAGATAGATGATATTCTGAGCCGGTACAGGGAGGGAGGCCATGAAAGCCTGATACCCATCCTCCAGGATGTCCAGGAGGCTGAAGGGTATCTCTCCGAGAGTGCCATTGTAAGAATCGGCAGTTTTCTGCAGATGTCAACCACCAAGATTTACGGGCTGGCAACCTTTTATGACCGGTTCAGGTTCATCCCGGCAGGCAAAATGCACCTGCGCATATGCAACGGAACCACATGCTTCATTAATGGTTCGGCATCGGTTGTGGCAGCCGTAAGGGATGCCCTCGGAATTGAACCGGGGCAGACCACTCGTGATGGAAGGTTCAGTTATGAGCTTACAGCATGCCAGGGAGGGTGCAATGAAGGGCCGGTGGTCTGTACCGGTGATACCTACTTCACTCACATTCGTCCCGAGGATGTACCCGAACTTATTTCCAAACTTAAAGCACTGGCTGATCTAAAATGAAAAAGAGTACAGACAACGGCCTGAAGGATTTCCTGGTCAGGGAGGTACTGTTGCACGGCTCTGATACCTTGCCGGCTGAGACAGCCCGTCGGCTGGCCGAAGTAAGGCGTGACAAGCCATCGGCACCAGTCATCTATGTGGCTTCCGGATCAGCAGCAATAATTGCAGGCGCCAACGCTACCGCAGCTGCAGCTGAACTTTACCTGGATGAGATGGGAATAATGGGAGAGGTTGTCAGGACCGGTTGTCACGGTCCTGCTGCATTTGAGCCCCTGGTTTGTGTTCATCTGCCCGGAAAGAACAAGTTAATCTTCAGGAATATTACGGAAGATAAGATTGAACCGTTACTCAACGGGGTGTTCCATAATGATATGCCGGAGGAGGATCTCGTGGCTCAGTCTGGCAGTTACGGATTTGAGGCATGGCATGATATACCTTTTTTGGAGGAGGTGCCTTTCTTCAGGCTGCAGAAGAGGGTGGTTCTCGGAAACTGCGGTTGTTATGACCCTGAGAGCATTGAGGAGTACATTTCACGTAGTGGTTACAGGGCCTTTCTGAAGACAATACGGAATTACACCCACGAGGAGGTGTGTGACATAGTTGAGCGCAGCGGGCTTCGAGGGCGAAGCGGCGGCGGCTTCAACACCGGGCTTAAATGGAAGTATGCCCTCAACTCGGCGTCTGACAACAGGTACCTTATTTGCAATGCCAAGGAGAGTGACCCCGGGTCATACGCTGACAGGTCAGTGATGGAAGGTGACCCGCACAGGCTGATAGAGGGCATTTGCATTGCCTCATACGCCATAGGGGCCTCCACGGCGGTCATTTACCTGAAAACCGGGTCACCCCACCCCCTGGCACGGTTGCGCAAGGCACTCGCCGCCGCCGCTGAGTACGGCATTACAGGACACAATATACTCTCAAGCGGATTCAACCTGGAGATTATAGTCCGGGAAGAAGCAGGTGCATTCGTCTGCGGAGAGGAGACAGCGCTGATAGCCTCCCTGGAGGGCAAGCGCGGTATGCCCGAGCTCAAACCGCCATACCCAACCACAAGCGGCCTTTACGGAAAACCCACCGTGATAAACAACGTGGAGACACTTATGAATGTCCCCCTGATAATGTCACACGGACCTGAGTGGTTCAGGTCGATGGGCACGGAAGGGAGCAAGGGGACCAAACTCTTTTCCCTCGGAGGAAAAGGACGCTTCACCGGCCTTATCGAGGTGGAGATGGGAACAACCTTCAGAACCATTACAGAGGGGATAGCTGACGGCATCAGGGACGGCAAGGCATTCAAGACCCTACAGATAGGAGGCCCGTCAGGCACCTTTATAACAGAAAAGAACCTCGACCTGCCTGTCGATTATGATGTCCTCAGGGCCAACGGCATAGCCATGGGATCAGGAGGACTCATCATCATTGACGAGACCACCTGCCTGGTCGATTTCGTGAGGTATTACATGGAGTTCATTCACAGGGAAAGCTGCGGTAAATGCATCCCCTGCCGTGAAGGAACAGGCCGTATGCAGGAGATCCTTGAGAACGTAGTACGCAAGCCTCACAGCGAAGACTCCAATGCAACCCTTGAGAGGTTCAAGGGTGTAATGCAGCTTGAGACCATTGCTTCGGTGATGAAGGATACTTCGCTCTGCGGTCTCGGCCAGACAGCACCCAATCCCTTCATCAGCGCCCTTGCCAATTACCGCGAAGAGTTTGAGGAGCATATCTTTGACAGGCGCTGCCGTGCCAATGTATGCCGCGGTCTCAGAACATTCAGCATTGATGTTGAAAAGTGCACAGGTTGCACCGTGTGTGCCGCAAAATGCCCGGTTAATGCCATATACGGAACAAGGCTGCAGCCTTTCTTCATTGTTGAGGACAAATGCATAGGGTGCGGTGTATGTTATGATGTTTGCAAGTTCAGTGCCGTTACAGTTAAATAAGCCATGCAGTTCACCATCGAAGTCAATAACAAGAGCATCAGGGCTGAAAAGGGAGAGACCATCCTCTCGGCCCTCAACCGCAACGGCATTATCATTCCCACACTCTGCCGTATGGCGGAGTTCACCCCTACCGGGGCATGCCGTATGTGTGTGGTGGAGGTTGAGGGGCGTGACAGGCTTGTCACCGCCTGCTCTGCACCCGTCGAAGAGTGGATGAAGATAAAAACCCATTCACCTCGTGTCATCAGGGCCAGGAAGACGATCGTTGAACTCCTTCTTTCGAATCATCCCGATGACTGTCTCTACTGTGACCGCAATCTTGACTGCGAGTTGCAACGCCTCTCGGATGAGATGCAGGTGAGGGAACGGCGCATCCGAGGAAGCAAGATCAAGCCCCGCCGTGACCAGTCGAGCCCGGCAATTGTCCGCGAGCTTTCAAAGTGTATCCTCTGCGGACGCTGCCTGAGGATATGCGAGGAGGTGGTCACCGCAACGTCAATAGACTTTATCGGCAGGGGTCGCTATACCCACGTTGGCCCGGCCATGGACCGCGACTTCAACTTCTCGAGCTGTATCCACTGCGGTCAGTGCGTACTGGTTTGCCCCACCGGAGCCCTGCATGAGAAGCATTATCTTGCAGAGGTGCAGGAGCAGCTCAGCCGCCATGATGTGACACGCGTTATCCAGTACTCCCCGCTGGTGCCATATGCCCTGGCCGAGGAACTGGGAATAAAATACAACCGGGACTTTGACAGGCTTCTCAACGCAGCCCTCAGAAAGACAGGTTTCGACAAAATTTTCCTTTCGGGAACAGGAACTGATATCCTGATTACCGAACTTACTGACACGATTATCGGCGCAAAAGGTAACCCTGACAGTAAGCCGTTGATAGTCTCGGCATGCCCGGCCTGGGTCAAATACTGTGAGCAGTTTACACCCGAACTGCTGCCGATGCTCTCAACGCTCAAGACGCCGCAGCAGATATCCGGTTCAATCATAAAATCGGTTGTCCCCGTGAGTGATGATAAACCCAGGGTATACACCGTCTCGGTCACACCATGCACTGCAATGAAGTTTGAGGCACGGCGTGACAGCATGACCCGCAAGGGGATAAGCGATATTGACACAGTGCTGACCGTCAGGGAGCTGGCACGGCTGATTGTGCTCTATGGAATAGATATCACCAATATTGATCCGGAGCCTGCTGACGAGCCGATGGCACTGCGCAGCTCCGCCTCATTCCTGGCAGAATCTGCCGGGGGGATAACCGAATCGGTTCTCCGCTCCCTGGCTGCAAGGAAAGGGGAGAAAGAGGCTGACAGGCCTGCCGTAAAGAAACTGCGTAACACCGGAACTTTCCGCGAGACCATGGTCACAGCCGGCGGAGAGACTTATACCGTAGCAGTGGTTGACGGGCTGAAAGGCCTTACAAAATTAAGGGAGATGATTGAAAGCGGGGCACATTATGACCTGGTTGAGGTAATGACCTGCCCGGGCGGCTGTGTAAACGGTGGCGGTATGCTCCCCGCCGGCTCAAGGGAGGCGGTGAGACAGAGAGTCAAGTTCATCTGGCAGACTGACGACCAGGAGGCTGTGCGCGGACCCGAACAGTCGGCCTCCGTAGCCGATCTCTATGGCAGAGTATTTGAACAATGTGCCGAGCTTGCTGACAAAAAGCTGTTTCATACTCACTTCAGCAAGAGGGACGTATTGCTTTAAACAGAACAGGAGATGCTGGTATATACAATAAAGGAGCTTTGCCGTACATGCTATACCTGTGTGAGGGAGTGCCCTGCCCGTGCCATCCGGATAGTCGGAGGCCAGGCAGAGGTGATCACCGAGAGATGCATTGCCTGCGGCAACTGTACCAAAGTATGCAGCCAGGGTGCGAAGGTATTTGTCAATACCGTTGACCTGGTAAGAAAGGTAATTGCCAGGCCCGGCAAAAAGGCAGCGCTGATAGCTCCAAGCTTCCCCGCCGAGTTTCATGACGTGACTGATCACCGTAAGGTGGTGGGAATGATCAGGGCCCTCGGTTTTGATTATGTCGCTGAGGTCTCATTCGGTGCTGATCTCGTGGCTCACCGCTACCGGAACCTTATAAGCGAAGCAGGAGTAACGAATTATATTTCATCAGACTGCCCGGCCATTGTATCCTTCATCAGGTTCTACCATCCGGGACTGACACCGGAGCTCATTCCTGTGGTATCACCCATGGTTGCCATGACCAGGGTGATGAGAAAGAAGTATGGTGATGACCTGTCGGTTGTCTTCATCGGTCCATGTGTGGCCAAGAAAGCAGAAAATGCAGAAGTTGATGTTGCCATCACCTTTATCGAACTCCGTGAGTTACTCGAATCTTCAGCTGTCACGGCAGAGACGGCTGAAGCCTCCGAATTCGATCCGCCGCTGGGCGGAAGGGGAGCCATATTCCCGGTGACGCGCGGCTTGCTCCAGACTGCCGGCGTCAATGATGACGCCATAACGGGAAACATAATAGCCGCAGAGGGAAGGATTGACTTCCAGGAAGCGATCAAGGAATATGAACAGGGAATGATCGGTGGCCAGCACCTCGAGCTGTTGTGCTGCGAGGGATGCATAATGGGCCCCGGCATGAGCAAGGGTGGCAAACAGTACAATCGCAGGGCTCTCGTGAGCTCATATGCCCAGCACAAGATGTCATCCCTTGACATGGAAGAATGGCGTAATAACCTGGAGATATTTGACAGACTTGACCTTACCGTGCGATACCGCGCAGAGGACAAGCGCCAGATGATGGCCGAGGATGAGGAAGTCAAAAAAGTCCTTGCCTCCATGGGCAAAGTGACCGAAAAGGATCACCTGAACTGCGGTGCTTGCGGGTATGACACATGCTATGACCATGCCATCGCAATCATCAAGGGACTGGCCGAGGAGGAAATGTGCCTCCCCTATACCATAGAAAAGCTTCACAGGTCAGTGCAGGACCTTGCTCTGTCAAATGCCAAGCTCACCACCATGCAGAATGCCCTGAAGCAATCGGAGAAGCTTGCACACATGGGCCAGCTCTCTGCAGGTATAGCCCATGAGCTCAACAACCCGCTCGGGGTGGTGATAATGTACAGCAATATACTGCTTGATGAGTGCAAGCAGGAGGACCCCGTCCGTGAGGATCTGCAACTGATCGTGGAACAGGCTGCAAGATGCAAGAAGATAGTTGCCGGGCTGCTTAACTTTGCCCGGAAGAACCAGGTTAATCACCAGTTTATTGACATCAGGAAACTGACTGAGAACAGCGTAGCCGGAGTTGTCTTCCCGGAAAACGTGAAGGCAGTAATCGAAGACCGGACCACCAGTCCTGACGCCTCAATCGACTCCGAGCAGATGACCCAGGTGCTTACCAACCTCTTCAGGAATGCAATTGATGCCATGCCTGAAGGAGGAACACTGACAGTCACCCTGGAGGATACGCCCAGCGACGTTATATTTATTGTCTCCGATACCGGCAGCGGCATAAAGGATGAGGATAAACCCAAGATCTTTGAACCCTTCTTTACCACGAAGGTCCTTGGTAAGGGTACAGGTCTGGGGCTGGCCACAACCTACGGTATCGTCAAGATGCACAAGGGGCAGATTACCGTTGAAACAAACAGTGATCCTGCAAAAGGACCCACCGGAACAACATTCAGGTTAATACTGCCCAGGAGGCCCGAATGACCGGTTGCAACCAAAAGAATGAAAAAACAAAACAACCCAGGCAATGAGTAAAGTTTATACAATCCTGCTTGCTGACGATGATCCTGATTACCTTTTCCAGGTGGCCTTTTACCTGCGCAAGGCAGGTTTCGAAGTGATGGCCGTTGAAAGCCAGGCCGAGGCAGAACAGGTGATAGCGAAGATGAAGCCTGACATGGCAGTATTTGATCTTATGATGGAAAGTGACGACAGCGGCTTCATTCTCTGCTACAAGCTGAAGAGAAAATACCCCGAAGTCCCGGTGATCCTGGCCACTGCCGTATCACGTGAGACAGGCATCACCTTCGGACTCAGCGGCGGACAGGACCGTGAATGGATTAGGGCTGATCTCTATCTTGAAAAAGGGGTAAGGCCGGAACAGCTTGAACAGGAAATAAGGAAACTTCTTAAGATCTGACCATGGCACAGCTGAAGATACTTGTAGTTGATGACGAACCCGGGATACGATCAGGCGTATCAAGAATTCTGGGTAACTTCCATGTCACCTATCCATTTATGGATGAGGATTATACATTTAATATCCTTGAGGCTGCCACAGGAGAGGAGGGGATTGAGATAATTGACCGGGAAATGCCCGATATCCTGTTGCTTGACAATAAGCTTCCCGGCATTCAGGGTGTTGAGGTGCTTGAATATGTAAGGAAGAAAAACTATGACATTGTCGTGGCAATGATCACATCCTATGCATCAATTGATGTCGCCGTCAAGGCGCACAATGACGGCGCCATTGACTTCATCCCCAAGCCCTTCACCCCACAGGAGCTTAAAGCTTCCGTAGAACAGATAACAAAGCAGCAATACCTTCGCAGGATAACGCATAAGCTCAAGGTGGAGGGAAGGAAAGTCAGATTCCAGTTTCTTTCGGTGCTGTCGCACGAACTGAAGGCTCCCCTCAATGCCATTGAGGGTTACCTCAGGATGATGCAGGAGAGGCAGATGGGCGATTCACTTGATGAGTATTCATCGGCAATAGAGAGATCTCTGCAGAGAATTGAGAGCATGAGGAACCTGATAATGGATCTTCTTGATTTCACCAAGGTGAACTTTGAGCGTCAGATGGAAAAGATGCAGAATGTGAACCTGAGGGAACTGGTTTCAATGGCTGTCGGAACCGTCAGTCCATACGCCATTCACAAGGACATTCATTTCGTTACCGAGGTCGGCGGATGTGAGACAATCTGGGCTGACCCGAACGACTTCGAGATAATTCTCAATAACCTCGTCTCCAATGCCGTCAAGTACAACAAACCGGGCGGTACTGTCAGCGTAAAGGTTGACTGCAATGAGAATGAGTTCACCGTCTCCGTGGCTGACACCGGGATAGGGATGAATGGTGACGAACGTGACATGCTCTTCGAGGAGTTCTCCAGGATCCGCAATGACAAGACCCGCAATATCAGCGGCAGCGGGCTGGGACTCTCGATAGTGAAAAAGGTTGTTGATCTCTACCATGGCGTGATCAATGTGGAGAGCACCCCCGACAGGGGATCAGTCTTCACGGTGATCATCCCCAGGTCCCAGGTATCCAATATAAAGACAGGAATATGAAAACACTACCCGGAAAAACAGTTGAACGCCTCAGCCAGTACAGAAGGGCACTTATCGCTACCCTGGCGGCTAACCGAAATTATGTTTTCTCTCATGAGCTTGCAGCGATGCTTCATATTACAGCCGTCCAGGTCAGGCGTGACCTCATGCTCATAGGATACGGAAGCGTTATGCGAAAAGGATATGATGTAAGGGAACTTATCAAGACCATTGGCTCCATCATTGACGCTCCCAACGGACTCAACGTGGCTATCATCGGGATGGGTAACCTCGGCAGAGCCATAACCGGCTACTTCATGGGCAGGCGTACCAATATGAACGTTGTTGCAGCATTTGATGTTGATCCTCAGAAGGGGCTGACCAGGCCGTGTCCACTTCATCAATGCTTGTAAGCAACGGAATAAAAGGGATCATGAACTTCACCACAGTGCCACTGAATGTGCCTGACAATGTTTACCTCGAAGAGTTTGACATGATCACCTCCATTGAGAAGGTAGCCTACTTTGTCAAGGAAAACAAGCAGCCGGCAGGAAAATGAGGATCTTCAGGAGCTTTCAGGAAGCCTCGGTTATCAATGCACCTGTAGTTACGACCGGTACCTTTGACGGGGTGCACATCGGGCACCGGGTCATAATCAACAGGTTAAAGAAGCTGGCCTCGGAACATGGAGGTGAGAGTGTGCTCATAACCTTCCACCCGCATCCCAGGGTGGTGCTTTACCCCGAAACCGCCGGGAAAGGGCTGAAGCTTATCTGCTCCCAGGAGGAGAAGATTGAACTCCTCCGGAAGGCCGGGCTTGACAATGTTATTATCATTGAGTTTACCCGCGATTTCGCCCGGATTACAAGCGAGGAGTTTGTCCGTGATATCCTCTGCGGCATCCTGGGAGCCAGGGTGATAGTTGTCGGCCATAACCACCATTTCGGGTTTAACCAGCAGGGAGACTACCGGACACTGTGGGAGTGGCGGGAGAAATACGGTTTCGAAGCCGAAGAGATACCAATGCAGGAGGTGCAGAACGAAACCGTAAGCTCAACGCGTATCAGGCAGGCACTGACGGAAGGATACATCCAGCGGGCTAATGCATACCTCGACCATTTTTATCTTGTCATTGGTAATGCCCGGAAGGAGGATCCGGGAATTACACCTCAGGTACCAATGATAAGGATCCCTGTGACTGACTTTGCCAAACTCGTTCCCGCTTCCGGACTCTACGCCGTCTCATGTGCTGCTGAGACATTTTTTTCCAGGGGTATGGTTTATATCCCTGAAACCGGTGAGCCGCTGCCGGACATCTTTCTCCATCTTGAGAAATATGAGAGCGATATCCCCGGTAAAAGGATGACTCTCTTCTTTCATAAACGACTGGAGGCCAGCCATCTGATTGCCGATCCGGCAAAGGCCCTGATTGCCGGGAGCCGGGAGATGGAAGAGCTTATCTTCTGAGCATATTGAACATGCAGCCCCCTTTTTTCGTATCTTTGTATGTTAATTTCTGAGGGGGACAGAAACAAAAAATCAATCAGATGAAATTCAATCCTGAAAAATGCAATATACCTGACCGTCGTATGGAGCCGTTCATTGACCCGGCTGAACTATGGTCACATCTCAATGATAACAGGGCTGACAAAGTGAGGGTCAGGGAGCTGATTGCAAAGTCACTCTCCAAGGAGCGCCTTACTCTGGCAGAGACTGCTGTGCTCATCAACGCCGAAGGCGACCTGGTGGAGGAGATCAAGGCTGGTGCACGCGAACTGAAGAAAAAAGTCTACGGGAACAGGATAGTTCTCTTTGCACCGCTCTATATCGGCAACAAGTGCACCAACAACTGCCAGTACTGCGGCTTCAGGGTCACCAATAAGGAAGCAAAGCGTAAGACTCTTACCGATGCCGAGATAACTGCTGAGGTTGAAGCTCTCGAGGATAACGGTCAGAAAAGGCTGATCCTTGTTTACGGAGAGCATCCTGAATATGGACCTGATTTTATAGCCCACACCGTGAAGCTCGTCTATGGCATCAAGAAAGGCCGGGGTGAGATACGCAGGGTGAACATCAATGCAGCCCCACTTGACATTGACGGTTTCCGGACTGTCGGAAGGGCGGGTATAGGCACATACCAGGTATTCCAGGAGACCTATGACCCGGAAGCATATAAATGGTATCATCTTGGAGGGAAGAAGAAAGACTACGAATGGCGCCTCACCGCCCTCGACAGGGCTCAGGAGGCTGGCATTGACGATGTCGGGATAGGAGCACTGTTCGGGCTGTATGACTGGCGGTTCGAGGTGATGGGACTGGTCCGGCATACCAACCACCTGGAAGCCTGTTATAACGTGGGGCCGCATACCATCTCCTTCCCGAGGATAAAGGATGCCTCGGCGCTGAACCTTAATGGCAATTATTATGTAAATGATAACGACTTCAAGAAACTGATAGCCATCCTGAGGCTGGCAGTGCCATATACCGGTCTTATACTCACCGCACGCGAGACACCTGAGGTACGCTCCGAGGCCATGGCATTCGGGGTTTCCCAGATAGACGGCGGTACAAAACTTGAACTGGGAGGATACTCGGCATCGAAGAATGAACAACAGAATCTTAACCGCGAGCAGTTCAAGATCAATGACGAGAGATCACTTGCCGATGTCATTGACGAGCTTATAGAAAATGACTATATACCTTCTTTCTGCACGGCTTGCTACCGCCTTGGACGGACCGGCGAACACTTCATGGAGTTCTCGGTACCCGGATTCATCAAGCGATATTGTACCCCCAACGCCATCCTTACCCTTTCCGAGTATATCGTTGATTACGCTTCGCCGGAACTGGCAGAGAAGGGATGGAAAGCCATTGAAAAGAACATGGCTGACCTTGACGAAGGGATGAAGCAGAGCATAAGGAAGAAGATTGAACGGATCAGGAACGGGGAGAGGGACCTTTACTACTAATATCAAATATCATGGTCAGAGTATTAGGCATTAAGATCACTGACAGGATCAAGGAGGCCGGGCTGGTTCAGAAGGCACTTTCGCAGCATGGCTCCGTTGTCAGTACCAGGCTCGGTTTTCATGAACTGAATGACGAGCTGTGCAGCCGAGAGGGTTTTATGGTCATTCACCTGGCCGGTCAGGCTGACGACTGTGAGGAACTGGTTGCAAAGCTCAGGAATATAGAAGGGCTTTTCGTGAAGGAGATGATATTTTCGCACGGGCTCTCAGATGCATCAACGGATTGTGAGGGTACCACCGTGCTGGGAATAATGGTACCCAGACGCGAGGAACTTGGCCCTGCAGTACAGGCACTGCTGACCACCTACGGATGCGTTATCCGCACAAGACTTGGGGTCAATGAAGTATATTTTGGCGAACCGGCCGGCCTGATTATCCTTGAGCTTGCAGGCGACAGGAGTCAGTATGCTTCTCTCGAGCGTTCACTACGTGAGATCGAGGAGATAGCTATTGGCCGTATCTGCTTTCCTGCCTGAGAGCCTGGCCGGAATAAATGACACCTATTCCCTTCCCTGATTGGTCTTCTAATATCCGTACCTGCCTTCCTGCCTCAACAGCTGGCCGAAGAATACCGCATTCATAAACAGTTTCGAGGTGCCGTACCAGATGGCCCTGAAGTTGGTATCGTCATATATTGATATTACCCTTACCGGACCCTGATGTACGGTGACAGCAGCGCTGCCTGCAATCCTCTGAAGATTCTCCTTTGAACAGTACCCGCTAAGCAGCGGATCAGCCGTGTATTTTACGGGGGTATTGTAACTGCTGCCAGTTACCTTTACTGCTGAAGCGTCAGTTTTGAATACCGGCAGGTAAGGCTGGGAGTACCCGTAACACAGGGGGTGTGTGATATCAATCGCTGTCCGGAAAATGGTTCCCGGTACCGTCTGTATTGCCCTGTCAACCGATCTTGATGCGTAATTTCGTTCCTTCGCCTGATCGGTTGCCGCGCTTTCAATATAGCTGATTTCAGCAAACCCGTTTGACGCCAGCCACCGGTTCCCTCCCCTGTAGCCTATCAGTGTACCGCCGGAACGCGCCCAGTCACGGATACGCTCTGTTGCCGCGGAAGGCACTGAGGGATTTCCGGCAATGATTATCACATTGTATTTTCCCAGGTTTGCCGATCCAATGCGTGACGGCGAAACCAGGGTAACCGGCATGTCGTATCTTACATCCAGCAGGTGCCAGATCTCACCGGCATCATCAGCCGGGGTCCCCTCATCAATCACAAGCATCACCGATGGCCTTGAGAGTACGGTGAACCCGCCGCTGCCCAGGTCAATACCCGCGGGAGTGAGCCCGGTAGAGACGCCATAAATGGTTATGCCGCAATCTGCCGCCACCCCTTGAAGAATACTTGTGATGTCTCCGTCAGCTATGGGATTTTCACCTTTTTGCACCATAATGGTTCCATACCCGAAGGATTTCTTCTTCCCGTCGCTCATCACGGCAGTGAAGGGTGCAGTGGCCACACGTGCAGTGAGGCCTTTACCCTGAAGCATGTAAAGCGCCTTCGGGGCATAGGTGTCGCTCCACTCGAAGAGCCATGCGTAGTCTTTTTCAATGCCGATGACAGTACCGGCAGGGAATGGGGGCGTCGTCATCCGCTCCCCGGTCATTCCGGCAGTTTCCGTGCTTCCAAGGGAAGTATAGTTGAGGTTGAAAGCCATCGGCATTACCCATGTGGAGATATCATAGAAGACAGTGTCGGAGAATGTCTTCACCGTTTCAAACAATGCCCTGACAAAGCGGTATTCCTTCTGCCTTATGGGAACAAACCAGCTGTCACCGGGATTGTAGGTGACTCCGTTTTTGGTAATCTGGCGGCCGCATTCGTAGACCTCTATCTTATGCCTGAGAAGATTCTCGATGAACCTGGCACATCCCCCGCGGTCAGCACCTGCACTGAACAGGTAGCCTTTTACCGGGGAAGCATCAGCCTCCCTGAGAGCAGAGAGGTAGAAGTCCCTCTGCATATCCAGCAGTCTGACCCTCATGTTCATCCCTGCCTCGATTGTGGAGAGGGAAACGTTGAACTGGTTCCTTATAGCAAAGGGGAAGGAGAGCAATCCGCCCGGCACCTCCCGGAGGTGACCCTTGGTTCCTGCCTGCTCAAAGAGGATGCCTACAGAACCGTGAGCATCAGGGTATGAAGAGCCTTTCCCCAGGTAGTAGTCGTCAAAGCTTTCTTCAGTGTAGTAAAGGCTGCCTATGGAATCGAGATACTGTGCGTGGTAACTGCCTATCTCAGCCGTGAGAGCCTGGTTGTCAGGTGGAACCACGGGATTGTTGCGCGATTGTACGCCGGGCTGGAAGAAGAAAGTGGAGTTGGCACCCATCTCGTGGTGGTCGGTATTGATGTTTGGCATCCAGCGGTGGAAGGCCTCCACCCGACCCACGCTCTCCGGATGCTGAAGCATAAGGTAATCACGGTTCAGGTCAAACCAGTAGTGGTTGGTGCGTCCCCCTGGCCATGCTTCGTTAAATTCACGGCCTGAAGGGTCGGTGGCGAGAGTCATCCCCCGGTGCATGTTTACCCATGTTGAATGGCGCTGCAGTCCGTCAGGATTCAGTGACGGATCAACGAGGATGACACATTTGTCCAGTATCTCGTCAATCTGCGGGCTTTGGCCGGCAACGAGGTAATAGGCGGTAAGTATCGAGGCATTTTGTGCGCTTGACTCATTGCCGTGCACACCATAACCGAACTTGATTATCAATGGCATCCCTGCCGTGCTGAGGCCCCTTGAAACGGCCGGATCTGAAAGCTTGAGGTGCTCTGTCCTTATCTCCTCGAGGCGGGACATGTTCTTCTCCGAGGTGATGATCAGCTGTCCGAGTGGCCTTCCTTCCCAGCTTTTCCCGTAATCTTCCCACTGTGCCCTGCCGGAAAGGCCGTCAAGAAGCTTCATGTAACCCACCAGCCTGTCATGGGTTATGTGCCATTCACCCACTTCATGACCGATGCTTCCCGGTGCCGGAATTCTCCTGTCAAAATTTATGCCTGCCGGCATATAGTATTCAGGCGTGGGCCGGGTCTGGCTGAAACTGGTCAGTGAAGCAAGTAGAATCACCGACGAAAGGAGTAGTTTATTCATCACATCAGGTTTGAGAAGAGTTAGCAATTTCGGAAAAAAGAGGATTGGTTGTTACAGCAGGAGCTTGTTCTGCAGCATAATCATTTTTCAGGCTCACCCAGACCCGGCAGAATCATTCCCGGACCCTTGAACCGCAATGCCTGAAAAGTCTGGCAACAGTCTTAGCCACAGTTTTTTGTTGTCTCCCGGCATCTTCACCGGGCGTTGATACGGCGGCCAAAATGCGGTGTGTCACCCCATGTGCCCAGCCCGAGACTCATCCCGGGAATAAGGTCCAGGTTCAGGCCGCTGACATTTGACTCATTTATCTCGCGGTAGCCTGGCTTCCCTTCGTAGATCTGATATCCTGCCCTGTACCTGGCAGGGGTCAGGTTGGGCATCACCACGTTGGCGCCGCAGGATATAGCCTTCTCCCGGCCGGCAGGGTCTATAGTCTGCATCGCCGTGGAGGCAACAATGTTTATATCCTTCATGATGATCCTCAATATTGCTATCATCCTGAGTGTAAGATTAAACCGCTCCTTAAGGAAGAGGTTGTCAGTACCCCTTTCTCCCAGTGGTGTGTCAGTATGCTCTATGAATGGTCCCATGCCGCACATGTCGATGTCAAAGTCGCGCATGAAGATGATATCATCAGCCAGGTCTCCCATTGTCTGGAAAGGAAGTCCCACCATCACCCCGGTTCCTGTCTGGTAGCCGGTCTCCTGTATTACCTTCAGGCACTCCAGCCTCCTGTGGTATCTGTGCATGTCATCATCAGGGTGAACCCTGCGGTAGAGGGCTTCGCTTGAGGCTTCTATCCTCAGGAGGTAACGGTGGGCACCGGCATCAAACCATCTCTGGTAGGTCTCCCTGCTTTGCTCGCCGAGCGAGAGTGTTATGCCAAGCTTTCCGTCAGTCATCTCCCTAATGGTTCTGACCAGCTCTTCAATTGTGTCAACAAAAACTTTCGAGGAGTTCTCTCCGGACTGGATGGCAATAGATCCAAAGCTGAGGTTATAGGCTGTCATTGCCGCCTCCAGTACTTCCTCACGTGTCAGGGTATACCTGTCTATCCTGACATTGTCACGCCTGACACCGCAATAGAGGCAGTTCTTGCCGCAGATGTTTGAGTATTCAATGAGTCCGCGCAGGTATACATGGGTTCCCACATAGCGATCCCTGACAGATGCCGCCTTGCGGAAGAGAAGCGGAGCCTCCTCCTCGCGGCACTGCAGCAAGGCCATTATGTCTGACCTGTCATGATGCTTCTTGTCCAGAAGTTCGGGTATGCCTGAACCCATTGTTGGTGTGAATCGTTTAACGTTAACAAACCGGATACTGATTAGTTCAGCGCGGGCATCAGTAATATCAGTCCCGTATCAATTAATTCAGCCCTGCAGCAAAAATATCAGCCTGGACATCAATAATACAGGTCCGGGCTTCAATCAGATCAGAATCCCCTGCCAAACATCTGCCATAGTTCTGCCTTCAGCTCCTGCCAGCGGCTCATGGCTCCATGAGCAAATGCATTGGTATATTCTGTTACAGCCTTCCTGGCCTCATCTTTTTTACCCTCCTTTACCATAATTTTGACTCTCTCCTCGAGTGCCGGAAGTTCGGTCAGTGCTTTCTGTTCCATATCGGCAACAGCCGGTTCAATCAGTTTACGGCCCCGTTCCCAGTTGACTGTCGACAGCCTGTTGGCTTCGCGGAATGCCCAGATGGCTGCATCCTCGCGGTAGCGGTGTTGTCCGCATATGCGGAAGCTTGGCGGCAGAGCCATGGTGCCCGAGAAGATTGGTACACGCGGACTCTGCCCCGGGTTGTCAAACGAGAACCATGCCACGGCGCCTACCTCATCGGGCAGCCATGAGCGGCACTGGATCACGTGGGAATAGGAACAGCCCGTGATGGCAATCGTACGCTGCCTCTCTATCGTGCCTGGCTTCAGCTCGTTGATCAGGGTACGGATGTCTGCGTTCATCCAGATGTTTATTGCGGGCGACTTGACAGTCTCGCTGATCTCGTTTCCGGCTTCGTCCTTTTTCTTTACGGTGATCATCAGGTTCTTAGTCATGTCCCATTGGGTTCCCTCATAGGTCTCGCGGAAGAGAGCCATCACGTCACTTACGGAAAGCTTTTTATCGGCCTTCACCGAGAAGGGAAGCTCTTCCATTTCCATGGTCAGGTTCAGTCCGGGTGCCAGTTTATTCAGCACATAGAACTCGCGGATAGCATATGGTTTGCCGGTGCCGATCACCTTGTAGAATTTGAACGGCTCCCTGCCGTCCCAGTAACCCAGGTCCTTTGCCTTCTTGCGCAGGTCAGTGGAGGTCATGAAGTGATCGGCGTCCTTGAAATCAACATCTGAAATTCTTGGGATATTGGCTGCAATGCCAACGTGGTCATCAGGGATCCTCTGTGCCACCCACAGTGACGATGGCTTGCCGGGCCCTGAGCCGGCTATCTCCAGCTGCCACACCTCCTTAGGGTCGGCTATCGTGATGCATTCGGCCATGTCACCGTAGCCGTACTGCTCAGCAAGCGAGCCGATCAGGGCTATTGCCTGGCGTGCCGTGGTGCAGCGCTGCAGCGCGATTTTCTCAAGTTCCTCAATAAGGAAGAGCCCATCCTTGTTGATCAGTTCCTGCCTGCCGTAGATCGTGGTTTCGCCAATGGCAAGCTGCTTTTCGTTGAGACAGGGATAAGCGGTGCTTAGAAATGCGTATGTCTCCTCTACCTCAGGGATTTCGCCCTTGCGTGTCACGTTGGTCATATCCCAGGCTTCCTCGGTGTGCAACGTTCCCCAATAGACAGGGTGGACCGTATCACGCTCAAACTTCATTGCCGGAACCACCTCCAGCCATGTACGGTACCTGCCGTCACAGGTGTGAGAAGTCATCACAGAACCGTCAGTGGAGGCCAGCCGACCAACCATTATGCTGGTGCAGTTTTCGGCGTAGCCGGGTCCGTCAGGATCCGTATCCTTTTCCGGCTGTGAATAGGAAACAGGTGCAAAACTTAGCAACAGGACCGTCAGAGCGGCGGAGATGAATCGGTAAGATGGTTTCATAGTTAAATAGTTACAGTACAACAATGATGGTCATAAAGGTCAAATCCGTTTATTGAAACATAAGCTTATAAACCGGGCAGATTAACCGGTACAGCTCACAAAATGCCTGACCGGCTGTTTACCCATATGTCACAAAAATAGTCGGGTTGCCGTAACAACCCGCCATAAAGATAATATTATGCAACATACAGGCGGTCTAAAGTGAATTGTATTACATATCATTTGGTAAGTTTCAAAATGTTTCTACCTTTCCTGCAACAGAGACCCCCGTTATGATCAATGCTAAATTATTGAATCCTAAAAGTATAGTCGTTGTTGGCGGTTCAGATGATGTCACCAAGGCCGGAGGCAAGGTACTAAAGAATCTTTTGGACTGCGGATTCCACGGCAATATCTATGTTGTCAATCCCAAAGCACCTGTTGTTCAGGGTCTGACAGCCCACGCAGATGTATCACTGCTCCCCCGTACAGACCTTGCAGTGATTGCCGTTGCCGCCCGCTACTGTCCGGGAATTGTCAGGACGCTGGCAACAGAGAAGGGGACAGGAGGATTTATTATTCTCTCTGCCGGTTTCGGCGAGGAAGATGAAGAGGGAGCTGCCCTTGAAAAAGAGATAGTTGATATCATCAACAGCACCGGAGGCACACTCATCGGGCCTAATTGCATTGGCTTTCTGAATAATAATTATCACGGTGTCTTCACCGAGCCCATCCCCCGTCTCTCGATCAAAGGGATTGACTTTATTTCGGGCTCGGGGGCGACGGCGGTATTTATCCTTGAGACTGCCATTACCGGCGGACTCCCTTTTTCAAGCGTATGGTCTGTAGGGAACAGCGCCCAGACCGGCGTGGAGGATGTTCTGGAACATCTCGATAATACTTTTGACCCGCTGACCAGCTCACGGATCAAGCTTCTGTACATTGAAAATATTGCCGATCCGATGCGGTTCCTGAGGCACTCGGCTTCGCTTATCAGAAAGGGGTGCAGGATTGCTGCCATCAAAGCCGGCTCGTCAGAAGCGGGTTCCAGGGCTGCTTCGTCTCATACCGGTGCTATGGCCTCCCCTGATTCGGCAGTCGATGCACTTCTGCGAAAGGCAGGAATCGTCAGGTGTTACAGCCGTGCCGACCTTGCTGCAGTGGCTGCATTGTTTACATATAAACCGCTAAAGGGTAAAAGAATAGCTATTGTAACCCATGCCGGAGGACCTGCCGTCATGCTTACAGATGCACTCAGCGAAGGAGGGATGGAGATACCCCGCCTGTCGGGACCTGCTGCAGACCGGCTTCTGGAAAAACTTTACCCCGGATCATCTGTGGCAAATCCCATTGATTTTCTGGCAACCGGAACTGCTGAACAGCTGGGTCATATTCTTGACGCGTGTGAGAACGACTTTGACGAGGTGGATGCAATGGCAGTAATCTTCGGAAGTCCCGGGCTCTTCCCTGTAGATGATGTCTACAGCCTCCTTCATGACAAGATACGCAGTTGCCGTAAGCCGATATACCCGGTACTGCCTTCGGTGATAAATGTAAAAAGGGAAATAGCCGAATTTATAGCTCATGGGAATGCAATATTCACTGACGAGGTGCTCTTCGGGAGGGCGCTATGCCGGGTCAATGCAACCCCTGCGCCGGCCGTGCCGGAGAGAATTGAGGATATCACCGCCGGATCAACTGGTTTGAACGGCGGCTACCCGCAACCGGACATAAGGGTGATCAGGGAGGTCATCGATGGGTCCCGGGATGGATACCTGCCACCGGAAAAAGTATCTGCTCTGCTGAGGGCTGCCGGCATAGAGACGGTTTCCGAGAGTGTTGTCACCTCGGCCGAAGCGGCCGCCAGGACTGCCGCAGCTATGGGCTACCCGGTGGTGATGAAGGTTGTGGGCCCTGTACATAAATCGGATATCGGTGGTGTGGCACTTAACATCATCAATGAGGAGAAGGTCAGGGAGGAGTTTGGACGAATGATGGCACTGCCGGAGGTTACCGGTATACTGATACAAAAGATGATCAGCGGGCGCGAACTATTCTGCGGCGCCACCCGCGAGGGCCGCTTCGGCCACATGGTCATGGCAGGTTTGGGCGGAATCTTTATTGAGGTATTCAGGGATGTGGCCAAGGCGCTGGTACCCGTCTCAGACAGTGAAGCCAGGTTAATGATCAGGTCTCTGAAGTCATACAAGATAATCAAGGGTGTCAGAGGTTCAGAAGGGGTCAACGAAGAGGGGTTTGCCAGGGTAATCACCTCCCTCTCGGACCTCCTTGCCGCTGCCCCCGAAATTGAGGAGATGGATATCAATCCGTTGCTGGGTACGGCTGACAGGATAGTGGCGGTGGATGCACGAATAAGAATTCAGGCAATAGGCAAAGGGCAGTAGTGATGTAAAATTGCAAATCCACATGAAGCGTTCTGATATTATTTTCGTTCTCGTCTTTGTCGGGCTGTTTGTCCCGTTTTTTCTTTCTGACAGACTGTTTGATTTTTTCATCTGGTTCAGTTCCGACTGGGCATTTACTGCAAGCTTCATAAAGTTTGCCATTCTCGCCACGATGGGAGAGATGCTCGGCAGCAGGATCCGCACCGGCATTTATCTTCCTGCGGGTCTTGCACTGCTTTACAGGGCTGTTGTATGGGGCTTCCTCGGCATGACCGTAAAGGCTGCCTTTATGATCTTTGGCGGCGGCACACCGCTTATTATGGAACACCTGGGTATGGAGAACCCGGCAGCAGTCATGGCCGGCCCGGTGACCGGCGCCAGGGTGTTGCTCGCCTTTGCCATCAGCACCTTCCTGAATATCTTTTATGCACCGGTTCTTATGGTTACCCACCGTATAAGTGACCTCCATATTGCCGCCGCGGCAGGAAACAGGCACAAACTGCTGTCGGTCCCCGATGTGAAAGGACTTCTCGCATCAATAGACTGGAACAGCATGTGGGGCATTGTGCTGAAAAGAAGCATCCCCCTGTTCTGGATACCGGCACAGACGGTCAACTTCCTCCTGCCTGATGAGTTCAGGATACTCGTTGCAGCCCTCTACAGCACCGTCCTTGGAGTGATACTGGCCCTGGCGTCGGGAGCAGGAAGGAGGCCTGAGGTCTGAGGTCTGAAGTCTGAGGTCTGAAGTCTGAGGTCTGAAGGTCTGAGGGTCTGAGGGTGTGAGGGTCTGAGGGTCCCAATAAATTAAGAATTTCATATGGTTTCCAACCATGAGACCTTGCGATCTTTGGACTTTCAGACTATTATGAAATATGACAAATAGCAGCTATCGGTCTCTTATAAATTTTTATCTTAGGGCCTGAGATGAGGGCACTAAATGGAAAATTTATGAAAAATACCCCCATTAATCGTCAAACAGTAAGCAACGCCATAGTTACCAGCGGGATCACGGATCTCGGTCGCGCAAGCATCAGGGAGATAGTCAAGCTGGTGAACGTGCTCCGCCGCGAGACAGGTGAGGAATTCATCCGGATGGAGATGGGTGTACCAGGCCTCCCCTCGGCAGAGGTGGGTGTCAGGGCAGAGATAGAAGCCCTGAGAAGGGGTGTTGCCTCAGACTACCCTGATATCGAAGGGCTGCCTGAGATGAAAACTGAAGCATCAAAATTTGTGAAGAATTTCCTCGATGTGGATGTGAAACCGGAATGCTGCGTACCTACCGGAGGCGCAATGATGGGAGGGATGGCAAGCTTCATGGTGGCCAACCGCAATGACCGGACAAAAGAGGGCACACTCTTCATTGACCCCGGTTTCCCGGTGCAGAAGACCCAGACCCGGATACTCGGCCAGGACTTCAGGTCATTTGACGTATACAACTACCGCGGTGACAAACTGGGACCGAAGCTGGAGTCAATCCTTGAGTGCGGAAAGGTATCGACACTTCTGTACTCCAACCCCAATAATCCTTCCTGGATATGCTTCACCGAGGAAGAGCTGAAGACAATAGGCACACTGGCACGCAAATATGATGTCATAGTGATAGAGGACCTGGCCTACTTCGGGATGGATTTCCGCGAGAACTATTCCGTTCCCGGTCAGCCTCCCTTCCAGCCTACGGTGGCCAGATACTGTGACGACTATATCCTTCTGATATCCAGTTCAAAGATATTCAGTTACGCGGGACAGAGGATAGGCCTTCTGGTGATGTCTGACCATCTCTACAACCGGCGTTACCCCGACCTTCTCCGTTATTACAGCTCTGAAATCTTTGGAAGGGCGATGATCTTCGGTGCACTATATGCCCTCTCCTCCGGTGTGAGTCACTCGGCACAGTACGGTTTCACAGCCATACTCAAGGCAGTCAATGAAGGTCTTTATAATTTTGTGGACAATACGAGGGTCTACGGTGAGAAGGCAGCAAAAATGAAGGATATGTTCATAAGAAACGGTTTCAAAATCGTTTATGACATGGACATCGACAGGCCTGTAGCAGACGGATTTTACTTTACAATCTCATACCCGGGCATGAGTGGAGGGGAACTGCTTCAGGAGCTTCTTGCATACGGTATCGCGGCAATAACGTTGAACATATGTGGAAGCGAACGGCACGAGGGACTCAGGGCATGTGTTTCACAGGTAAGAAGTAGCCAGCTTCCCCTTCTTGAGGAACGTCTGGCACTTTTCAGTGAGAATAATCCAATAGCAAAATAAATCATACTTTTAACGAGAGAAAATTCAAGGAAAAATGGCAAAGATAAAAGGAGCAGTTGTTGTTGACCGCGAGCGGTGCAAGGGTTGCGAGGTGTGTGTGGTAACCTGCCCTACAGAAACCCTGGCACTGGCAACGGAAGTGAATTCAAAGGGATATCATTACTGTTATCCGGCTAATCCTGAGGCATGCATTGGCTGTTCCAATTGCGCAGTGGTATGTCCTGACGGTTGTATTACCGTTTATAAGGTGAAAATCGGATAACGTGACTTTCTGGATCAGAAACTCATAAGGGAGAATGATTGCGTTTTAAGTTATTCCGTTCAACGGATAAAATAGGCATCAAATAATCAAATGAAAAGAAACATCATACTTTAATGGAAAAGGAACTGAGACTGATGAAAGGCAACGAAGCTGTAGCCGAGGCGGCTATACGCGCAGGTGCCGACGGTTATTTCGGGTATCCCATCACTCCGCAGAGCGAGATACTTGAATATCTTATGGAGGCCAACCCCCAGGCAACCACCGGGATGGTGGTACTCCAGGCGGAGAGCGAGGTGGCTGCCATCAATATGGTTTACGGAGGCGCTTCCTGCGGGAAGAAGGTCATGACATCATCCTCATCCCCCGGCATAAGCCTCAAGCAGGAGGGAATAACCTACATCGCAGGAGCCGAACTGCCGTGTCTTATTGTGAACGTGGTGCGCGGCGGCCCGGGACTGGGAACCATACAGCCGGCACAGAGCGACTACTTCCAGGCTACAAAGGGTGGAGGACACGGCGACTATCACCTCCTGGTCCTTGCCCCGGCGTCAGTACAGGAAATGGCTGACTTTGTCGAACTCGGATTTGACCTGGCATTCAAATACAGGAACCCGGTAATGATACTCTCTGATGGTGCCATCGGGCAGATGATGGAGAAGGTATGGCTCAAGCCGCAGAAGAAGAGATCGGAAGAGATCCTTCCCTGGGCAACCACGGGGAAACCGGCAACACGTGAACGCAATATAATAACATCACTTGACCTCGATCCGGGCCGGCAGGAGCACTTCAACCTGAAGCTGATAGCCAAATACCGCGAGATGGAAGAGAAGGAGGTGCGCTTCGAGGAGTTCATGACCGATGACGCCGAATACATCTTCGTGGCATACGGCACAAGTGCAAGACTGTGCCAGAAGGCACTGCAGCTTGCAAGGGCCGAAGGGATCAAGGCAGGGCTGCTCAGACCGATAACACTCTTCCCGTTCCCGAAGAAGAGACTCAATGAGCTCGCTGCCAGTGTGAAGGGAATGCTGGCAGTGGAGATGAGCGCCGGACAGATGGTGGAGGACGTGATGCTCTCGGTATGCGGAAAAACAAGAGTAAGCCACTATGGACGAATGGGAGGGATGATCCCTACACCTGAAGAGGTTTTGGAAAACCTGAAATCATTTATTAAAGGATAAGAGAAATGGCAGAAATTACTTTCAATGATATAATCAAGCCCGAAAACCTGGCATACAAAAAATCCAGGTTGATGACAGACAACATCCTGTCTTACTGTCCCGGTTGCGGACATGGTACCGCTCACCAGGTCCTGGCTGAGGTGCTGGAGGAAGAAAACCTCCAGGAAAGGACTATCGGGATAACCCCGGTCGGATGTTCGGTCCTTATGTACAACTATATCGATGTCGATTTCCAGGAGGCCGCCCACGGAAGGGCACCGGCACTGGCAACTGCCGTCAAACGGCTGATGCCTGATAAGTTTGTATTTACCTACCAGGGCGACGGTGACCTGGCAGCCATTGGTACTGCCGAAACCATTCACACCTGCAACAGGGGAGAGAATATCCTTATGCTGTTTATCAACAACGGTATATACGGTATGACAGGTGGCCAGATGGCCCCCACAACCCTGCCAGGTATGAAATCATCTACATCACCCTACGGACGCGACGTCTCAATGATGGGTTCTCCCATCAAGATGGCAGACATCGTAGCCATGCTGCCTGGCACATGCTATGTTACACGCCAGAGCGTAAACACTGCCGGTGGAGTACGAAAACTCAAAAGAGCCCTGAAAAAAGCAGTCCAGTACCAGAATGAAAAGAGAGGCACATGCTTTATTGAGGTGGTCTCAAACTGCCCCTCAGGTTGGAAGATGACCCCTGTTGAGTCAAACAAGTGGATGGAAGAGCATATGTTCCCGTTCTACCCGCTGGGTGACATAAAGGTACCGGCCGAATAGTGGCGGGGTTTAGCCGAATAATGCCACTGTTCAGAATTTGCAGGAAATTATTTACCCCGGCGAAAGTGTAAAACGAATCAAATCAACAGATCATGACAGAAGAAATTATAATAGCAGGTTTTGGCGGACAGGGTGTGCTCTCGATGGGAAAGATAATGGCCTATTCAGGCATGATGCAGGATATGGAGGTTAGCTGGATGCCTTCGTACGGCCCCGAGATGAGGGGCGGCACCGCAAACGTCAACGTGATACTAAGTGATGAACGCATCAGTTCCCCTATACTCAGGAGCTTCGATACGGCAATCATCCTCAACCAGCAGAGCATGGACAAGTTCGAGAAATCGGTCAAGCCGGGAGGAACCCTTATCTATGACGGCAACGGCATCACCAGGCATCCCGAACGCAAGGACATAACCGTCTACCGTATTGATGCGGCAGAAGAGGCTTCAAAGCTGAAAATGCAGAAGATGTTCAACATGTTCGTCCTGGGAGGTTTTATGAAAGTCAAACCCATTCTGAAAACCGAATATGTTCTCAAGGGTCTGAAAAAATCCCTTCCCGAACGGTACCACAATCTCATCCCCCTGAACGAGAAGGCCATTGAAAGGGGAATGGAGATTATCAATAAGGTCTGAATATAAAGTCAGCAGTCAGCAGGTTGACATCATAATATTGCAGCTGAAAAGTTTAAAGCAGATTTTGAGATACTGGCGGGTTCAATTACGAAGTTGCCGACCTGTAGCATGCCCTTCTGGCCGGCCCCTGACCCGGCATCCAGGGATTAATGAGGAACATGCGTAAATAATTTGGCTCATAACCATAAAAACATTAAAAAATGTAATATATTTGTGGTTATGGGCATAAGAATTATTTAATGATAAAACGTAATCTCTATCTGAATCAGCTTCTCAGGTTCACGGACAAACCCCTGATTAAGGTAATAACCGGGATAAGGCGTGGCGGAAAATCCGTTATGCTGGCTCTTCTGCATGATAACCTGATTGAGAGGGGTATAGAGGAAGACAGAATAATCCATCTCAGCCTTGACAGCCTTGAATATGCCGCTCTGAACAGCGCTGAACCTCTTTACCGTTATGTGAAGGAAAGAACCGGAGCCGGGAAACGATATTATCTTCTGCTTGATGAGATTCAGGAGGTTGCCCAGTGGGAAAAGGCTGTGAATTCATTATTTACGGAATTGAACGCAGACATATATATTTCAGGCTCCAATTCACGCCTTCTCTCATCTGAACTTTCTACATATCTGGCAGGAAGGTATGTTGAACTCAATCTCTTTACCCTTTCATTTGCAGAATACCTTCAGTTCAGAAATCAACAGAAAGAAACCAGGATTGATAATATCAGGAATGAGTTTGCCGGATTTCTGAGATCTGGTGGCTTCCCGGTCCTGCACGTGGCAGACTATGAGGATGATACTGCCGGTAAGGTGGTGTTTGATATTTACTCCTCCATTATTCTTCGTGATGTGGTTCAACGGAATAGGATACGCGACATTGAACTTCTCGAACGTGTGGTCAGGTATTTATTTGATAATATCGGAAACCGGTTTTCTGCTGCAAATGTTGCTGCCTATTTCAAAAGTCAGCAACGGAAGGTTGACCTGAATACGGTGTATAATTACATCGACGCTCTGGAGAGCGCCTATATAATATACCGTGTTCCCAGGTATGATATCAAGGGTAAGGAGATACTAAAGACACTTGAGAAATGCTATGTGGGCGATCATGGTCTCGTTTATTCAGTAATGGGCCACAGGGACAGGTTGATTTCAGGGGTGCTGGAAAATATAGTATTGCTTGAACTGAAGCGAAGGGGTTATGACGTCTTTACAGGAAGATCGGGTGAGAAAGAGATAGATTTTATAGCAAAGAAGGGAGAGAACACAATTTATGTGCAGGTCACTTTCCGGATGGATGCTCAGTCAACTGTCGACAGGGAATTCAATCCCCTGATGGATATACCCGATCATTATCCGAAATTCGTTGTATCGATGGATGATGTTTGGCGTGATAATTATGAAGGGATCAGACACATGCATATTGCCGACTTTCTTCTTTCTGACTTTTACTAGCCGCAACCATCAGCAATCAGGAGTAAACCACGAAATTTCTGACTGCCCACTGCCGACTGGTACTGCCGACTGCCGACTGGTACTGCCTACTGCCGACTGGTACTGCCTACTGCCGACTGGTACTGCCTACTGCCGACTGGTACTGCCTACTCATAAAAATGCATCTCCCTGATATACTTCCAGACGGAAGCAGGGACAAACCACGAGACATCCTTTCCTTCTCGGATGGCGCTGCGGATGAAGGTGCCGGAAATCTCCATTACCGGGGCGTCAATCTCCTGTATTGTGGCCATGGCAAGTATCTCCTGCAGCCGCTTGCTGCCCTTCCTTCCGGGGTAAAGCCTGGGATAAACCACAATCGGATACTGTTTCACCAGCATCTCTGCATTCTTCCACTTGTGGAGAGTGGTGAGATTATCCTCACCCATTATCAGTGTGAACCGGCGTGACGGGTACTTTTCTGTCAGATGAGCCAGGGTGTCAATTGTGTAGGATGGCCTGGGAAGGGTGAACTCTATGTCCGAGGCCCTGAACCTCGGATCATCACCTATTGCCAGCTGGGTCATGTAAAACCGGTCGCGCTCACTCAGCAATGTCTCCTTTACCTTCAGAGGATTATGCGGACTGACAACAAACCATACCTCCTTCAGCGGTGAGTATTCGGTGATGTAGTTGGCTATGGCCATGTGGCCAATATGCACCGGGTTGAATGATCCGAAGAATAGTCCTGTCTCAGTCATGGCCTGTCCATAAATTCCCTCACAACATTCACTATGGCGATGCAGGCTTTTTCAAGGTTGTCATTGATGACCACCGTGTCAAAATGTTCTGCAAGCAGTATCTCCGATGCAGCCTTCTCAACCCTCATTGTTATCTGTTCCGGGGAGTCAGTGCCCCTCCTTTCCAGCCTCCTGCGCAGCTCTTCAACACAGGGGGGCATGATGAATACTGAGAGGGCATCATCTCCGAAGATCTTCTTCAGGTTGATGCCTCCCATCACGTCAACGTCGAACAGAGGTATCTTCCCGGAGTCGCGTATGCGCTCGATCTCCTTGCGAAGGGTTCCGTAATAATGGTCCCTGTAAACCTCCTGCCACTCGATGAACTCGTCTCTTCTGATCCTTTTCCGGAACTCACCGGCAGTTATGAAGTAGTATTCCCTGCCGTCGGTTTCGTTGCCCCGCGGCTTCCTGCTTGTGGCGGAGACAGAGAACATCAGGGGAAAGCCCGAAGCCAGGAGGTGGCTGACAAGGGTCGATTTTCCGGCTCCTGAGGGGGCCGAAATGATGAGTACTTTTTTGCTGCCGGCAGGACGCATACACTTAAAGGATATTGAGGGTCAGTTCCTTGATCTTCTCCAGTTCATCCTTCATCATTACCACCAGCTTCTGCATGGAGGCATCGTTGGCTTTGGAGCCGATGGTATTGATCTCGCGTCCCATCTCCTGCGATATGAAGTTGAGCATCTTGCCATGGGTCCCTTCAGCTTTCATCGTCTCCAGGAAGTAGTCACAGTGTTTCCGCAGGCGAACCTTTTCCTCATTTATATCGAGTTTTTCCAGGTAGAAAATCAGCTCCTGTTCGAACCGGTTTTTATCAACTTTTTCCGATCCCACTGCCTCCTTCAGCGTGGCATTCAGTTTCTCCCGCATCCTTGTGATACGATCTCCTTCCACTGCTCCGAGGTTGTCAAGATACCCGATTATGGAGGCGACCGATTTCGAGAGATCCTTTTCCATCGCCTTTCCCTCCTCCAGCCTGTAGAGGTCAGTCATCGCCAGTGCCTCATCCGTGAGTCCGGAGATCCTGTTCCACTCTTCGTCAGAGAGCTCCGCCTTCTCGGTACGGAGGGTCTCGGGCAGGCGCATCACTATTCCCAGCAGCCCGGCATCGTCATTGATTCCAAGTTCACCACTGATTTCCTTCAGCTGGCTGAAGTAACTCTTTACATTGTATTTGTTGATCACCGGTACCTGCTCGCTGTCCATGGTGTCAAAGTTTATCGACAGGTCGATTTTCCCTCTCTCGAGCTTCCTCATCACTATGTTCCGGATATCAAGTTCCTTCTCCTTGCAGATCCATGGAAGCCTGGTGTTGATATCTGCCTGCTTGCTGTTGAGTGATTTTATCTCAACGGTGATCTTTCTCTGTGGCGTCTCCAGCATGGCTTTGCCATAGCCGGTCATCGATCTTATCATCGTTTTGCGGAAATTATAATGGTAAAGATATGTTTTTTCTCCAAGTCGCGAAGTAATGATCCGGCCGTGAAGCGCCTGATGGCGACAATTCATGCCTCAGCCCGGCAGGTCAGGTTACACGGTGCAGTGTCTTATGAAGACAATTCATGCCTCAGCCCGGCAGGTCAGGCTCCACGGTGAAGTGCCTGATGGCGACAATTCATACCTCAGCCCAGCAGGTCAAGCTCCACGGTGAAGTGTCTCATGATTGGTGCTTCCCATTTTATGGCAAGACCCCTTCTGACGGTTTCCCTTCTCTCCCAGACATTCTGCACTGCCGCTGCAACATAATCCATGTGGTTGTCAGTGTAAACCCTTCTCGGTATTGCCAGCCTGACAAGCTCCAGCTCCGGGTACCTGTTCTCACGGGTAACAGGGTCACGGTCGGCCATCAGGGTGCCAATCTCGGTGCCCCGTATTCCTCCCTCGAGGTATATCTCAACCGCCAGTCGCTGTGCCGGGAATTCCGATGCCGGTATCTGCGGATAGAACTTGCCTGCATCAATAAAGATGGCATGGCCGCCGATGGGCATCTGTACCGGGATGCCTGACCTGTGAAGCTTTTCTCCCAGCCGTGCCACCTGGCCGATGCGGGCCCCCAGGTAATCAGATTCGGTACCCTCATACAACCCCTGTGCCAGCGCGTTCATGTCGCGGCCTGACATACCGCCGTAGGTGATGTAACCCTCGAACATGATGTTGAAGGTTGATGCCTTCCGGAAGAGCTCGCGGTCCTTCATGCCGATGAATCCGCCAATGTTGACTATGGCATCCTTCTTTGAGCTCATGGTCATGGCGTCAGCATATGAGAACATCTCACGGGTGATCTCCCTGATGGGTTTGTCAGCATAACCCGCTTCACGCGTTTTGATGAAGTAGGCATTCTCTGCAAAACGGGCCGAGTCAATGACAAGCAGAACGCCGTACCTGTCAGCCAGACTGCGCACTCCGCGCAGGTTTGCCATGCTCACCGGCTGTCCACCTGCGGTGTTGTTGGTGACTGTCATCACGATGCAACCGAGCTTTTCACGCGGTGTCTCCTTCAGTACCTGCTCCAGGTGTCCCAGGTCGGCATTACCCTTAAAGGGGTCATTATTGGTGATATCCCTTGCCCATGAAACGGTGCAGTCAACAGCTGTCGCTTTTCTGAATTCTATATGCCCCTTGGTAGTGTCAAAATGGGCGTTGCCCGGGATAACGTCACCCTCTTTTACCAGGACGGAAAAGAGTACATTTTCGGCGGCCCTTCCCTGGTGGGTGGGGAGAAAGTATTCGAACCCGGTTATGTCACGGATGGCCTCCTTCAGTTTGAAGTATGAGGATGCGCCGGCGTAGCTCTCGTCGCCGGTCATTATGGCCCCCCACTGCCTGTCGCTCATGGCGCCCGTGCCGGAGTCGGTCAGCAGGTCAATGAATACCTGTTCTGACTTCAGGTTGAACATGTTGTATGAGGCGATTTTCATCCATTCTTCCCGCTCCTGGCGGGTGCTCTGCCGGATGGCCTCAATTGTCTTTATCTTGTAAGGTTCACAATATGGTAACATTGGATTTGCGATTTGCGATGTGAGATGAGCGATTTGAGATTTTGCCAGCACTACTGCCTTCCCGGTCCGACAGCTGGCGGAACGGGATTGATCCGCCTTCTGCGTCGTCGTTTCAAATTGCCTGTTGCCTTTCGGCATCTGCAATCTATAGATTAATAACAGAAAGTGAACCAATAATAGCGATGGAGCATGCAACTCCTGAACTCAGAATGCGTCCCTGTTCTTGATGTTACGGAAAATCAGCTTCCTGTTTATGACCCTGGATTGGCGGGAATTCATGGAAACGGCTATTTTTGCAAATATAACTTTTTTACGTTTGGGGTACAATCCGGAATTCTTTAAACATTACGAAATGAGATTGAGAACCTACAAGATTCTTTTACTTGTGCTTTGCCTTGCGGGCACTACTCACCTGGCAGGTCAGGTTGTTGATGTACCTGTGGTGCCGCAGGTGGCAGCACCCCGCACGGATTCGCTGGCAGTGAACGGGTCATTGATCAGACAGATAAAGGCAGCTCCCGTGCCCGGCATTAACGGACCTCAGGACATAAACCTTGGCACGGACGAGTCATTGAAATTCCTAGAACGTTTCTGTGCCTCACCGGCATTGTGGAAGCGCAGCAGTGACCCGCTTCGTGAAGCCCTGAAGAACCTAGTATGGCTTGCTTCCAGACCCCCGGCAGACACTGTGATCAGTTACCTTTCAGAGTATCCCTTTGAGCGGATCAGGGTTCCGGCTGAAAGCTATTATCTCTTTGATTCCGTGAGGATAATCCTCCCTCTGATAGTTCCTGATTCGACGGTCTCCGACAGTGCCGCCAGCGGTGCACGGCCGGATGAGATGTTCATCAGTGCCGGACGCAGTCTCAGGAAGGTTAAGCTTGCCGATGATGACCGGCCCATAATTAAAAATGATACTCTCAAGCTGAACGACTCGGTCTATGTCCTGATGAAGGACTTCATCCCGGCAAGGCTGCCCCACAGGACAAATGACACAATCGTCCTTGTCATTACCGATACCCTGCCGGAAGTCTCACTGGCAGGTACCGATCTTCCGTTCAGGTATCTGAGGAATCCGTATGTCAGCGATTCTCTGCAGGCTGCAGTCAGTTCGCTGATAGGCTATCTTGTAAACCGTGACTCCTCGCTGGTTCGGATCACATCGGAAACCGGGAGGGGTGCTGATTTATGGCTTAACAGCCTGTCTGACAATCTTGTGAGATTCTGGTTGCCTGACGGTAAAGGTGATTCTGTAACAGTCTGGCTGGGAAACCCGATGCGCAATACTATTTCACTGAGGGCTGAAGAGGGAGTTCTCTTCAGGAAGCAGGTATGGCATGACAGATATGTTGACACACGCGTCAATGTCACCACTGCAAAGGAGGAAGAGCTCCGGAGAGTGGCCTTAAGCAAGGTTAAACCCGACTTATGGAAATTCAGGACTGACCTTTCATATCTTCTCTCACAGGGGGTTGTCTCCAACTGGGCTAAGGGGGGGGAGAATAACGTTTCAACGGTGCTCGATGTGACATCAGCCCTGAATTACAATAACAAGATTACCAGGGTCAACTCTGCTACATCTGCAAGATTCGCTCTCGGGCTTCAGGCTTCGGGAAAATATGATGGAATCAGAAAGAACCTCGATATCCTTGAGATCAACTCCAAGATAAACCATAAGGCATTCGGCAAGTTCGATCTTTCGGGGATCTTCCAGTTCAAGTCGCAATTCCTTCCGGGATATACCTATCCGAATGACACCACCTCGATAATGGTTTCAAAGTTCTTTAATCCGGCCACATTCATACTGGGTTACGGTCTCGAGTACAAACCGGACAAAAACACCTCCATAAGCTTCTCCCCTCTGTCATACAAGGGGACGTTCGTTACTGACACCGCCAGCATCAACCAGACCAAATATGGTATTGCAGCAGACAAACGATCAAAGAACGAGTTAGGGGCTTATCTTACCATCAGCAGCAAACTTGTTCTTTTTGAAAAGATCAACATGTCAAACAGGGTGCAGTTCTTCAGCAATTTCCTTTCGAAGCCTCAGAATGTTGATGTCGACTGGGAGATGATTGCAACGATGCCTCTGAACTGGTTCACAGACCTCAGGGTTAATGTCCACCTGATATATGATGACAACACACTGCTTCCTGTCTATGAAAGGGGAGAGCCTGTCCTGGGCACCGACGGCAAGCAGAAGAAAGCTCCGATGGTTCAGTTCAAGGAGCTGCTTGGGGTAAGTTTTGTGTTTAAGTTTTAGAGCAGAATCAGGTCCAGCACCACGGCAAGCCCGAAGATGACCCCGGCTATTCCGTTGGTGGTTCCAAAGGCAAGGTTCACCCTGCTCAGGTCATCAGGCCTCACTATCAGATGCTGATAAGCAAGCATGGCAATGAATATTGCTGCTCCGGCCCAGTAAATGTAACCGGAGGAGCCGTTAATCCCTGCCACAACCACCAGGATAACGGTTCCCAGGTGCAATGCGGTTGACACTGCGAGGGCTTTGCCCCGCGACATCATCGCAGGAATGGAATAGAGCCCGGTCTCACGGTCAAACTGGTCATCCTGGAGTGAATAGATGATATCAAAACCGCTGACCCATGTAAGCACTATGAATGAAAAGATCAGCGGCAACAATGCAAAACTGCCTGTGACAGCTATGTAGGCTCCGATCGGGGCAAGGCTCAGCCCAAGTCCCAGCACCAGATGGCATAGAGGAGTGAAGCGCTTGGTATAGCTGTATCCTAGTATTACAATCAGGGCCACCGGTGAAAGCAAAAGTGTCAGCCTGTTGATGAGACCGGCTGAGACGATGAAAAGCAGAGAGCTTGCAATTACGAAAATCATTGCCTGGCGCGGGGAGATCTTTCCGGAAGGGATCTCCCGGACCGCGGTACGGGGATTGAGTGAATCAAACCTTACATCTGCCCACCGGTTGAAAGCCATGGCTGCACTGCGTGCGAATACCATGCAGGCAAGCACAAGCAAAAAGGTCTTCAGTGAAAAACCATACCCGGGCCGGGTGGCCCCGATAAAATAACCGGCAAGGGCAAATGGCATCGCAAAGACCGTGTGACTGAACTTTACGAGTGAAATATAATGCTGTGTCCTGCCTAGCAGCTTCTTCATCTCAATGTGGCACCCAGTTCGCGCTCAAATACTTTTATCAGAGCGCTCATGGTCTTTTCAATATTCTTTTCGGTAAGGGTCTGCCTGTCATCACGAAGGATGAAACTGACCGCATATGACTTCTTATCCTTCCCGATTGACTCACTTTCGTAGAGATCGAAGAGGTCAACCTCCTGAAGTATATTCTTCTCGGTTTTAAATGCAAGATCACGTATCTGGCTGAATCTCACTGACCTGTCAAGCAGCAGCGCCAGGTCGCGCCGTACCCAGGGATACTTTGGAAGTTCGCTGTACCTGATTGTGCGGCTCTTTATCAGCCTGATGACATTCTCCCAGTCAATTTCCGCGTAGAAGACCTCCTGCCTTATATCGAACATAGCCAGGTATCTCCTGGAAACCTTTCCAAAGGATGCCACATCCAGGCTTCCGGCAGTGTATTTCATCCCTTCGGCGAACCACCCAGCGGTCTCATCAGTGAGGATGGTCTCCCGCCGGGTTATGCCGAATCGTGACAGCACCATCTCAACATACCCCTTCAGATGGAAGAATCCTGAAGATATCTCCGGCGAATTCCACCGCTTTTCATTCAGGTTCCCTGTCAGTGCCAGGGCAAGGATCTGCTTCTCATTGAAGTTGTCGGTAATTTCGAGGGTACCTTTTCCTTCCTTCCTTTTGTAGGTATAACCAAGTTCGAAAAGCCTGAGGTTGCTGTTCTGCCTGTTGATGTTCCACGCTATAGTATTCATCATTCCCGGCAGGAGCGACATGCGCATAACGTTCAGGTCACTGCTCAGCGGGTTGGCCAGTCTTACCATGGCCCGGGTATCAAAATCACCAGTAGTCTCGAACCACGCTGCCGGAGTGAGGGAATTACACATTATTTCGGCAAATCCGTTGGCTGCGAGCAAGTCAGACATATTGGCGGCAACCTTCTCGCGATCAGGTTTTTCAGTATGGGAAAGCATCGAGTGCATCTCGCTGGTGACGCCAACGTTGTTGTAACCGTAGATTCTGAGTACCTCCTCCGTGATGTCGGCTTCACGGGTGACATCAACGCGGTATGTCGGAATCTCCACTGTAAGGTAACCGGGTTCCTCGGCAGTGATATGGATGTCAAGGGAGTAGAGGATGGTCTTGACCGTCTCCACCGGGATTTCCTTGCCGATAAGCCGCGTCATGCGGTCAAGTGAGTATCTCACAACAGCTTTTCTTACAGGAGAGGGGTAGATATCAACAACATCCCCGGCTATTTCCCCGCCCGCGATCTCCTTCACAAGCAGTGCAGCTCTCTTAAGTGCATAAAGGGTCATCTCCGGGTCAGTGCCTCTCTCAAAGCGGTATGACGCATCGGTGCGGAGGTCATGCCTGCGCGAGGTACGCCTTACCGATACCGGGCTGAATGTTGCACTCTCAAGGAACAGGTCAGTGGTTGCCTCAGTAACTCCTGACCTGAGGCCGCCAAATACTCCGGCGATACACATCCCTTCATCCCGGTTGCAGATCATCAGGTCTGTTGATGCAAGTGTGCGTTCCACTCCGTCAAGGGTAATGAATTTTGTCCTGTCGGGCAGGTGCCTGACACGAACGGTATTGCCTGTTACGGCAGCTACATCAAATGCATGCAGCGGCTGCCCTGTCTCATGCAGGACAAAGTTGGTAATATCAACAATATTATTTATGGGGTTGAGCCCTATGGCTCTCAGTCTTGCCTGAAGCCATGCCGGTGACGGACCTGTTTTAATGCCACGCACAGTCAGCCCGGAATAGCGTATGCAGGCTTCCGGTGATTCAACGGTTACACTTATGGCACCCTTGTCAGTTTCCTTCCTGAATCCGGTAATCTCCGGCAGCTTTGCCCTGACGGGCTTCTGAAGATTGAAATATGCTGCCAGGGCACGTGCAACCCCGTAGTGCGAGCTGCAGTCAATCATGTTGGGAGTAAGGCCTATCTCAAACACAGTGTCGGTTGTGACTCCGAAATATTCGGCTGCAGGCATGCCAGGCCTTGCATCCTTGTCGAGGACCACTATGCCTTCATGGTCGGTGCCAATGCCAAGCTCATCCTCAGCACAGATCATCCCCTCGGAGAGCTGACCCCTTATCTTTGATCTCTTGATCTCAAACTGTTCATTACCATGGAAGACCATGGTTCCCGGCAACGCCACAGCCACAAGCTGACCGGCAGCTACGTTGGGAGCGCCGCATACGATATGGAGAGGCTCCGTACCTCCTGCATCTACTGTGGTGACACTCAGCCTGTCAGCATCAGGATGCCTCTCACATGTGAGCACCCTGCCCACAACAACTCCCTTCATACCACCCCTGACGGAGACCCACTCTTCCATGCCTTCAACCTCAAGCCCCAGTGAGGTCAGAACCGATGAGAGCTCATCTGGTCCTGAATCAAAATCAAGATACTCCCTGAGCCAGTTATAAGAAATCTTCATTTCGGTATTATTAACTCTTTTTTTAACATGCAAAAGTAAGGAAAAAAGGTTTGTGGCATCAATGAGCCCGGTATTAAAAGCATCGTCATTATCATTATATTTGCACGTCAACAGAAATCCAGATGAAATTAGAAGAAAACGATAAACTGATACTTATAACCAATGATGACGGACTCTATGCAGGAGGCATCAGGACCCTCATCAGGATCATGGAGGACTTCGGGAAGCTTGTGGTAATCTCGGCTACCGAAAGCCGCAGCGCCATGTCACAGGCCCTTACGGTCAAGCAACCCCTCAGGGTCAAGCTGCTCGATGAGGATGACCGCAAACGGATTTATGCCTGCAGCGGCACTCCGGCCGACGGGGTAAAGCTGGCAGTGAACCAGTTGCTGGACCGTAAGCCTGACCTTATCGTTTCCGGTATAAACCACGGCTCCAATGCCTCAGCAAGCATACTGTATTCAGGTACAATGGCTGCCGCACTGGAGGGTTGTCTCTATGACATCACATCAGTTGGATTTTCCCTTAACAGCTACTCATCTGCAGCTGATTTTTCCGGGTGCGAAGAGTACATCCGGAAGATTTGCGGCATGCTCCTTCGCGAGCCGCTTCCCCAGGGCATATGCCTCAATGTCAACTTCCCGGCGCTGCCGGCATCGGAGATCAAAGGGATGGTTGTTGCACGCCAGGCCTCAGGCAACTGGCAGGAGGAGTTTGAAAAGAGAAAAGACCCGGCCGGCAAGACTTACTACTGGCTTACAGGTAATTTCATCAACCATGAACCGGAAGCCGCAGACACTGATGACTGGGCCATCCAGAACGGATATGTCTCGGTTGTGCCGGTCACCACTGACATGACTGCATACAGTTACCTGGAAACACTCAGGACAAAGATTTGAAATACTGACTGCAGTTACCCGGAAAAGCTGAAATCAATACTCTGAAATGAAGTTAAGTCAAAGATTCAACAATGCACTTACAGGGGTTATTGCCGGCCTGGTTATTCCTGTCATAGCCTTTATGGTTTTCTTCCTCCTTACAAGGAACGGACTCTCCTTCGGAGATTATTTCCGTAAGGTGGAGGCTGCCGGCAATATTACCAGTATCATGAGCGTATCTGTCTTCGCAAACATCGTCATCTTTCTGGTCTTTAACCGTTTTGATATGCTCCGGGCTTCAAGGGGTGTCTTAGGTATAACCATTGCATGGGCTTTAACCGTCTTCGCGATCAAGCTGTTCTGAAATGAAATACTTCATCATAGCCGGTGAACCATCCGGGGATCTTCACGGATCTAATCTCGTGAGGCACCTCCGCAAGGCAGACCCGGAGGCTGATATCGCATGCTGGGGTGGAGACCTCATGCGTGAGGAAGGAGCCAGGCTGCTGAAGCACTACCGTGAGACTGCCTTTATGGGTGCATGGGAGGTGCTTGTCAACATCCGTCGCATCAGGGCCAATTTCACTGAGTGCCGGAGCCAGATCAAGGAGATGAGCCCTGATGTGGTTATTCTCATAGATTATCCCGGTTTCAACCTGAGAATGGCACGCTTTGCACGCGAGGCAGGCATCAGGGTCTTCTATTACATCTCCCCGAAGTTCTGGGCATGGCGCGAAGGGAGGGTTGAGAAGATAAAACGATATGTTGACCGGCTTTATATCATCTTTCCCTTCGAGAAGGAGTTTTATGCCCGGCATGACTACCCTGCAGTTTTCCTTGGCAACCCGCTGATTGATCATATTGACGGCTGGCGGAGCCGGGTCTCTGACCAGGACCTGCTGAAAGGCTCCATGGGCCTTGACGGCAGGCCGGTGATTGCACTCCTTGCAGGCAGCAGATTGCAGGAGGTTACAGGAATGCTCCCCGTGATGGCAGCTGCAGCTCCCTCTTATCCCGATTACCAGTTTGCCGTTGCGGCAATGGATCACCTGCCGGCACGACTGTATGAAGAAGCTGCTGCAAACTTTGGTATAAAGATCATTTACGGAAGGACATATGACCTGCTTGCGGTGGCAGAAGCTGCCCTGGTGACCTCCGGAACGGCAACCCTCGAGGCTGCCCTGTTTGATGTTCCGCAGGTAGTCTGTTACAGAACCAGTCCGCTTACCTACCGCCTGGCAAAACTGGTGATAAGGGTACGCTTCATATCACTTGTGAACCTGATCATGGACAGGGAGGTGGTCAGGGAACTGATCCAGGGTGATCTCAGCCTCATGAATCTCCACCGCGAACTGGCGCTGATCCTTTCGACCGGTTACAGGCACCTGGTAATAAAAAGGGATTACGCGGAGCTTCGCGGGATCCTCGGGGGCGGCGGCGCCTCCGGGAGAGTGGCAGCAGACATGATCAGAAACCTTCAACAGTCTCAGGGAAGATGAGGAGGCTGGCAATAACAATCATTTTTCTGCTTCTGCTGCCACTCGCCGGCCGCTCGCAGATTTCAATAAGGATCTTTGCCCGTACGCGGCCGGCAACCATCATATTCACTGCCGGGCAGGGGGGCTTCCTGCTCCGTGACGGCGCCGCCGCTGATCTCAGGCTCATCCCCGGTGAGGTGGTCATCATAACCCGTTATGACAAAAGGGTGATCTACAGGACCCTCTCGGGAACCTTCGGCGCTGCCGATTCACTCACCTTCAGCCCCGCATCAGCCGATGCACTTTTCAGGGTGCGTGCCCCGGGAAATCCTGAACCGGAAAAGCTACTCAACGGTATGCTCAGGGTAAAACCCTTTCCCGGGTCACTCCTGGTACTTAATTACACTACTGTGGAGGAGTGCCTTCCAGGCGTGGTCCGCGCCGAGGCCGGCAAGTTTGGCCCCTCTCACTACTTCAGGGCACAGGCGGTTGTGGCACGGACATATATCTACAGGAATATGGAGAGGCATGCCCTCGACGGCTACAATCTCTGTGACGATATCCATTGCCAGGTCTACCCCGGGGTGGTCACTGATACCGTGATAGTGAATGCCTGCCGGTTAACGGCAGGAAAAGTGCTGACAGACCGAGACAGCCTGCTCATAGAGGCTGCCTTCCACGGCAACTGCGGAGGAGAGACAGCCTCATCAGCCGATGTATGGCTCGCGGGTTATCCATACCTGGTCAGTGTAAAGGACCCGTGGTGCAGTTATTCGGCATCATCGACATGGAGGAAGAGCATATCACGGGCAGAGTGGAACAGCTTCCTGGTATCAAAAGGTATCACTCCCGGTACTGAAGGAAGCATGTATTCCGGCCGGTCACCAGGTCAGCCCCCCGAAGGAGGAAGAATAGCAAACCGAATTGTGCAGGGTAAAACCATAACCAGCGAGGAGATACGCCTCCGCTTCGACCTGAGGTCGTCTTATATTGCGATGGCACCAGCAGCTGACAGCATTATTATCAGCGGGAGGGGATACGGACACGGCGTAGGACTGTGCCAGGACGGAGCAAAGCATATGGCAGAAAAGAAAACAAGCTATGACAGGATAATCGGGTTTTATTACCCGGGAACAATAATAACAGATATCAAAAATGCCCGCAGGCCGCCGAGGCCATGAAAGATTTGGATATTTTTACAACAAACTTGAAACTATGTTCACACTCTTCAGAAAGGAGGTAGCAGGATTTTTCAGCTCCCTGACGGGATACATCGTAATGATAGTGTTCCTGCTGGCCAACAGCCTGATAATGTGGATCATGCCCGGCCAGTGGAACCTGCTTGACAGCGGCTATGCCGGACTTGATCCCCTATTCGTCCTCTCTCCCTGGCTGTTTCTTTTCCTGGTTCCTGCCGTGACCATGAGGCTCTTCTCGGAAGAGCGAAGGGCCGGAACAATTGAACTGCTCTGGTCACGTCCTGTTACCGATGGTGCCGTGATCTATGGAAAGTTTCTTTCTTCCCTCTTCCTTGTGCTCCTTTCGCTCCTGCCGGCTCTGGTTTTTGTCGTATCAGTATGGGTGCTCGGTGAGACACCCGGCAATCTTGACAGGGGAGGTACAGCGGGCTCTTTCATAGGCCTTCTGCTGCTCGCCGCAGTCTATTCTGCCATCGGGCTCTTTGCTTCTTCACTCACCTCCAACCAGGTCATTTCATTCATCCTGGCAGCGGTCCTCTCTTTCATCATGTTCAGGGGGTTCGACTCACTTTCACTGCTTCCCGGCCTTTCATCTGCAGGGGAGACAGTGGCTGCTGTGGGAATCAATGAGCATTACCGGTCTGTCAGCAGGGGTGTGCTTGATATACGGGATATCGCATATTTCATATTCGTAACCGTTCTTTTCTGCGAAGCGGCAAGGATCTCACTGCGCCGCAGCAGGATCACCAGGCCGCTGGCTGTCATCGTTGCCACAGGTGCCGCCTGCATTCTGCTCTCCTTGATTCATATAAGGGTTGACCTGACAGAAGACAGACGCTTTACCCTGGCAGAGCCAACAAAAAAAATCCTCAGGGAACTGGAGACCGATGTGAAGGTGGATGTCTACCTCGACGGTGATCTCCCCATTGCCTTCCGGAAACTGCGCCGAAACGTGGAACAGTACCTCGATGAGTTCCGCATTACCTCGGGAAGAAAAATCAGATATGATTTCATTAACCCTTCCGGGTCTCCTGACAGGGCAGAACGGGAAAGATTTCACAGTGAACTGATGAGCCGCGGGCTTAACCCGGTAAACGTCATGGCCTCAGACGGAGAAGGCGGCAGAACCCAGAAACGCATCTTTCCGTCGCTGACCATCACCAGCGGCGAAACGGTGATACCTGTCAACTTCCTCCGGAATAACCCGACACTGCCGGCAGAGACAAACCTCCTGCATTCCACGGAAGGACTTGAATACGAGATCATCCAGGCCATTGCTACGGCAACGGCCGATACCGTCAGTACAGTGGCATTCATAGAAGGTCATGGTGAGCTCGGCGAGCTGAATGTTGCAGACCTGACCCTGGAACTGGCCAAATTCTATAATATTGACAGGGGTGTGATAGGAGGGAGGCAGGGTATAATTGACAGGTACGCTGCCATCATCATCGCTGCTCCCCGTAAAGAGATCGATGAAAAGGACAAGTTCATCATTGACCAGTATATCATGAATGGAGGCAGGGTCATGTGGCTGGCTGAGGAGGTGACGGTGAATGCTGACAGTCTTATTGCCGGTTCAACGGTTGCTCTTTATGAACCGCTGACTATCAGTGATATGCTCTTCAGATACGGCGCCCGGATCAACCCTGTGATAGTTCAGGATGCAGACTGCATGCTCATCCCGTTGAAGGTATCCGATCCCGGAGGCGATGCTCAGTATGTGCCCACCCCATGGGTCTACTACCCCCTTCTCCGTCCTTCACAGAACCACCCGGTAACCAGGAATCTTAACAGGGTGAAAGCTGAATTTGCCGGCACCATAGATACTGTCGGGCGTGACCCGCGGGTGAAGAAAAGCATCCTCCTGACTACTTCTCCGGAAGCCAGGACAGTTATGCCTCCTGCAGTTATTTCACTTGAAGAGGCAGCTGAAATGATCCCCGACGAATTTTTCAATGCCGGCCCGCTATCGGTGGCCGTTCTGCTGGAAGGAACATTCACATCAGTCTTTGCCAACCGGATGGCGGGAAGCATTATGGGCGACCCCGGGCTGGTAACGGTAACAGTAAGCAAACCGACAAAAATGATTGTGATTGCCGATGGGGATATAATCCGCAACGAGATCTCATGGGCGGGAGGGAATCCTGAGCCCCTGGCCCTGGGACTTGACCGTTACACCATGCAGACTTTCGGCAACAAGGACTTCCTTGTAAACTGCATAAACTACCTGGTAAATGACAATGGCCTTGTTGAGATGCGGTCGAGGGAACTGAAACCCAGGCTCCTTGACCAGGCAAGGATCAGGGATCAGCGAGGCCTCTGGCAGGTTGTCAACACGGTGCTGCCGGTAATTATTATTATACTGGCAGGTCTGATCTATAACTCTCTCAGGCGCAGGCATTATATTTCAGTGAAATAAATTTGTTTGAGGGTAAGATATTTTTTTGTAATATTGATAACCCGGTTTTTGAAGCAGACAATATTTATTATCAGTCAGTTGGCTGCTGAGAGACACCAGATTCGGAATAACTTAAATAATTGAACATATGAAATTTGTTGTATCGAGTACAGAACTCCTGGGTCACCTTCAGGCCATCAGCAGGGTGATCAGTTCAAAGAATACCCTTCCGATTCTTGACAATTTTCTTTTCAATATAAGCGGAAATGATCTCGAGATCACGGCTTCCGACCTGGAGTCGACGCTTATCACCCGCATGCATCTTGACAATATCACCGGAAGCGGAACAGTGGCACTGCCTGCCAGGATACTGCTGGATACCCTTAAGGAGTTCTCGGAGCAGCCACTAACCTTTGATATCAACCCTGATACGCTTGCGGTGGTGATCAACTCAGAGAACGGCCGTTTCAGCATCGTAGGGCAGAACGGGATAGATTTCCCGGTACTTCCGGTTATAAAGAAGGAGAAGCGTTTCGGCTTTACCGTACCGGCCGATGTGCTCCTTGCAGGAATCTCACGCACCCTCTTTGCAACTGCTGATGATGAGCTCCGTCCCGTCATGGGAGGCATACTGGTTGAGGCATCAACCTCCAGGCTTACCTTTGTTGCTTCCGATGCCCATAAACTTGTCAGATACCAGAGAAGCGACGCAAAGGCTGATGACAACGCATCATTCATCCTCCCCAAGAAACCTGCCTCACTTCTGAAAAACATACTACCCAGGGAAGACGGCGTTGTTTCAGTGGAATTCGATGACAGGAACGCATTCTTCAATCTCTCGGATTACAGGGTGGTATGCCGCCTCGTTGAGGGTAATTATCCGAACTACAACTCCGTCATACCTAAAAACAACCCGAGGAAGGTTCGCATTGACAGACTGGAGTTCTACAATATCCTCCGCAGGGTGTCGGTCTTCTCCAACCAGGCCAGCAACCTCGTCAAGCTGCAGTTCACACCGAACCAGATAACCGTCTCGGCACAGGATGTGGACTTCTCAATATCAGCATACGAGCGGCATAAGTGCCTCTACGAGGGCGATGACATGGAAATTGGTTTCAAATCAGTCTTCCTGCTTGAGATACTGTCCAACATCGCTTCACAGGATGTGGTTATAGAGCTTGCTGACCCGACCCGGGCAGGACTATTCCTCCCCTCGGAGACGGCAAATGAGAATGAAGACCTTCTCATGCTTCTGATGCCGATGATGATAAACGCCTGAGAAGCAGCAGGACATGGAGCTAAACCTCAGAAAACCCCTGGTCATACTTGATCTTGAGACCACGGGGGTGAATATCGCTTCTGACCGTATCGTCGAGTTCTCAGCATTGAAGGTCTCTCCGGGCGGCAGTGAAGAATGGCTGACATTAAGGCTTAATCCGGGCATACCAATATCTCCCGAGGCAACCCGCGTGCACGGCATCACCGATGCTGATGTTGCAAATGAACCTCACTTCAGGGATGTTGCCAGGAGGATTGCTTCATTCCTTGAAGGATGTGACCTGGCAGGCTTTAACTCAATGAAATTTGATATCCCGATCCTATGTGAGGAGTTCCTGAGGGTCAATGTAGATTTCAACCCCGCCCGCCACAGGTATGTTGACGTTCAGGTTATCTTCCACAAGAAGGAACAGAGAACCCTCAGCGCCGCCTACAGGTTCTACTGCAACATGGAACTGGAAAACGCTCACAGCTCGAAGGCAGACACCGCAGCCACCTATGAAATTCTCAAAGCACAGCTTGACAGGTATCCCGACCTGGAAAACGACATTGAAAAACTGTCGGTTTTCAGCGCATTCAACAATAATGCCGACCTGGCAGGCAGGATAGTCTTCAATGAGCAGGGACAGGAGGTGTTCAATTTCGGCAAGCATAAGGGGAAGCCTGTTGAACAGGTCTTTAAGGAGGAACCTTCATACTACTCCTGGATGATGAACGGTGACTTCCCGCTTAACACCAAGCAGGTGATCACAGCAATAAAAGTACGTTCATTCGGAAAAGCATAGGCCGGAATGAAAATTATCTGTGTCGGACTGAATTACCGGAAACATGCTGCAGAGATGGGTCGTCCGCTCCCTGAGGAACCGATGATCTTCCTTAAACCTGATTCTGCGCTGCTGAAGAAGAACAAACCCTTCTTTATGCCCGATTTCTCAAAAAACATGCAGTTCGAGGCGGAGGTGGTTATCCGCATCTCAAAGCTGGGGAAAGGCATTGCAGCCAAATATGCATCCCGTTACTATGATGCTTTCACGGTGGGTATAGACTTCACCGCGAGAGACCTCCAGCATCGCTTCTCACAGGCGGGACATCCGTGGGAACTGTCCAAGACTTTTGACGGTTCTGCTCCCCTCGGCACCTTCATTCCTGCCGGGAGTTTCCCGAACCACTCTGATATAAGCTTCTCGCTTACGGTGAACGGTGACACCAGGCAGGAAGGAAACACCTCTGACCTGATATTCAGTTTTGCTTCAATAATAGAATATGTCTCAAAATTCTATACACTCAAGACCGGAGACCTGATCTTTACAGGTACACCGTCAGGAGTGGGCCCCGTCAAAAAAGGTGACCACCTGGTGGCAAGACTCGCAGGCGAGACGGTGCTTGACTTCCATGTAAGGTGAGACTGCCGGCAGTGTGCCGGGTTTCTGAATACCGGGTCATTCAGGCATACGGGCCATAACAGCACCGGTTCTCTTCACACTGTTTAACAGTCTTTCAAGGTCGCTGTCCTCAGTCATGGCATTCATCAGTGCGGTACGGAGCCAGATGACTCCCTCGAGTTCGGTCTGAACGATGTAAAACTCACCGCTCCTGACGATTTCCCTTCTGATTGTCCGGTTGAGCTCATTAAGTTGTTCACCACTGAGGCCGCCGGGTGCGTACCTGAAGCAGACGATGTTTGACTCCGGGGTCACTGCCAGCTCCATATCCCTTTCCCGGCGTATCGCTTCAGCGAACCTGGCCGCCAGATCATACCGGCTTTCAACATACCCTCCCAGTGTTTCCCGTCCGTAGTACCTTATTACCGTCCATGCCACTATTCCGAGTGCGGTTTTTGTGCACTCAAGCGTTCTTTTGGCCCCGTTGTACCATTCATTTTCGTCATGCTTTTCGAAAAGGTACCCGGCTTTCTGTGCAAAGGTCTCATACGACCTGGTGCCGTCACGAAACAACACCATCGTGTTAAGACCCGGAGTAAGAAGCATCTTGTGAAAATCAAAAACAACAGAGTCGGCATGCTCCAGGCCCCTTACCAGGTGGCGGTATTTCTTTGAAAACAGCACCCCCAGGCCATGTGCTCCGTCGACATGAAACCAAACCTTTTTTTCCCGGCAGAAGGCAGCTATCTCCTCCAGGTTGTCATATGTGCCGGTGGCAGTTGAGCATGCATTTGCAGCCACACAGATCACTCTTATTCCCCGGTCTTCAGCCTGTTTCATCGTCTCGCTGAGGAGACCGGTTTTCATGGCATAGCGGCTGTCATAGGGTATCCGAATGACCGATCCGCCTCCCAGGCCGATCACTTTAGCATTGCGTGTTATGCTGTAGTGAGACTGGTCAGAAACAATGATCCCGACCGGCCGGTCATTCCTGACTCCCTCTTCCCATATATTGTAATCGCTCATTGCCTGACGCGCTGCGAGCAGCGCTGTCAGATTTCCGGCGCTGCCACCGTGGGTGAAGATGCCATCAGCATTGTCATCAAAGCCAATCATACGGGCCAGGTACCTTATCACGTTGCGCTCGGCAGCCATTGAGGCCGGCCCCATCTCATAGACGGCCACACCGTTATTGATCACTGCAGAACATATCTGCGCAATCATCCCCGCCATGAGCGGAGGGTTGTTCTGATGCCCCACGAAACGAGGATGGTGAAGATGGTTCATCCCTCCAATAACCTTACGTATGAACTTGCCAAGAGGCAGGTCGGTGTTGGATGGATTATCAAAATCATATTCGGCCACCATATCATCCGGCTCACGCCACTCAAGAACAGGCATATCACCTCGCGAGGTTGCCTCCCTGAGATAATCAGCAAGTATGTCTATCACCTCATGTCCGTACCTGCGGAACTCCTCGCTGTCATATATGCTGCTTAGTCTGTCTTGTACCATAAATTTTACCTGACTTTTTAAGATCACCGCGAACTGTCGGGTACTCCTCCCGTATTCATCAATCTGCCCACAGGATAGAGCCTGGTCCTCTTCTCAAGCTCTGATGCCGGGGTGTTCTGGTATAACCATTGCAACTGCGCCACCGGATCAGATGCCACCTTTGCATCTGTCAGCCTTGCTTTCTCAAAGGCCTCCCGCAGGGCAGGGTCCTCATCAAGCAGTTTCTTCAGATGGCTCTCAAAGCCCCATACTGAATACCAGTCCTGCCCCTCCAGAAATGAATCGAAAAAGTTCCATGCGAAGAAGCCCGACTCGCTCTTTGGTTCAAGCATGGTAAGGATATACTTTTTTGATCTCTGGTTCACCGGGATAATGTAGTCACCCAGCAGGTAATCAACCTCCTGTGTCACTGTGCGCATCTTCACGTTGCTGTTGAAGTAATGTCCCTGTGTTGCCCTCCTGGCAGGCTCAAAGCTGTCAATATAATATGTTTCCACCATCAGGGTGGTGTCATGTTTCAACTGCATCATCCGCACACCGTTAATCTTCAACCGTTCAATAACCTCCTCCCATGCAAACGGGACTATGTAGGCCTCAGGCACTTTGACGGTGATGGAAGGGTTGAAATAATTATAGTACCGGATTGTTTCAGTATACGGCTTATCCCGGTTGTAATATCCGGATTTTCTGCCTGTTATTGGCGTAGTTGTCTCCTCGTACCTGTAACCGTGATATACCACCTCATCCCACCGGGTACTGTCCTGTTCCCAATCGACCACAAACTCATCCGCCTCAAGGGTGTGACGGTTTGCATCAGCTCTCAGTTTCAATATCTCCGTGCTGTTCATTGAGGTGAATTTTACAAGCTCGGTGATGAACTGAAGTGTGCCGATGACCCTTTCGTGATATGGTTTATATACCAGCGTTTCCGTCATGAAGCCGAACGAATTGAAGAGCGAGGAGTATCCGGTGGAATAGTATGCGTGTTCCTCGAAGCCGATTATTGCCTTAATCTCTCCTCTATCGGTATACTGGACATAGGGAACCATTTCATTTTTATGTTCTTCCTTCATACCCCTGTAGAGTTCCGGGAGCATTTTTCCCCTGAAGAATTTTTCCATCTCCGGGTGCATTTTCTCAGGTTGTGTGGCAATGAGTGTCACGGTGAACTGATGGTCAGATCCGTTGGTTGTGTGGGTGTCGAGAAAAACGTCAGGGTCAAGAAGCCCGTAGATCTCAGCGAAGGCCCGTGCATCACGTGAGTCCTGCTTGACGAAATCGCGGTTAAGGTCCAGGAAGCGGGTGTTTCGCCTTGCCCCCTTCTCATCCGGGCCGTTCTGGTTGATACGCCAGTAGGGGCTTCGCGTCAGCGCGCCTCCTATATTATAAACCGGGATGATGGCCACTGAACAATTGCGGAGGTATTTCTTCATCCCGTCCTTATTGGCAAGCATATCGGCTGCAAACCTTGCGCTGGCGTCTATGCCCTCGGGCTCACCCGGGTGGATGCCGTTATTGATGAGCACTATGGCTTTGCCTTCCCTCCTTATTTCTTCCGGGTCTGTCTCCCCGCCGGATGAGATGATGAACAGGTGGATCGGACGGCCGGCGTCAGTCATTCCCATCTCCAGGAGAGTGGCCTCCTTATACTTTTTATCAAGTTCACTGTAGAAACTGATGGCCTCCTCCCATGTCAGGCTATGGTTCTCATCATACCTCAGTTCCGGGGCTTCTGTCCGGCCCTGGCCTGCAAGACCGGCGATCAGAAAGGTGCCGGAAAGAATTGTTAAAAACATTCTTTTCATTGCTTTTTATTCCTTATTTTATTGATATTCTGATATATGAATGAATTATTGGTGGCAGATACCCATGTGTATCACTGTTCATCCGGTATTTCTTCCGGCTTCCCTGAAAAATGGTTGATTACTATTTCAGCTCTGGCTCGCATCTCCTGAACGAGGTCAGGGAACATATTGTAGGTTGATTCAAGATGCCGGAATCGCGATATTACGTTGGGTACAATTATTCCGGGCATCTCTTCCTCCGCCACCCCTCTCATTTCATAGATCTCCTTATACCGTTCAATGCCTGTCTCCCCGAAAGCGTCCATATCATCTGCAACTGAAAGAATTGCTGCCAGCGTTGCCGGGTCTGAATTACCCGGGTAATCCTTGTTGTCATGCATCTCCACAGCTTCAAGTATCTCAAGCCGGTCAGATGCTGAGATATCCCTTGTTGCAAGGAAAGCTTCGCAGATGTGCCTGCTCTCGCTGCCATGGTCAGGGCCCCGGTTTATTGTCAGGCCGGTATCATGAAAATATGAGGCGATGATGGCTTTTTCAGCCAGACCAGGGTCACTGGCCATCCATGCCCCGTAGAGCTTTTCAAGAAGAAGGATTGCGTTATGCCAGACCCTCTCATGATGCAGGTGATCATGTGAAGGGATGTCTGTATCGGAAAAGAGGTTTCTGCACTCCCCCGAAAGCAGTTTCCCGTATTTACCCTCAGCGTATGTGATGAACGGATGTGCCATGACTGAAAACAAAAAAAGCAAAAGTAGGAACTTCTGCTTCTCTGTTCCCTGTAAAAGTCATAATTAGCGGGCAAGCATACTTTCTGCAAGGTCAAGTATGGTGGTGTCTTCCAGAGTTACAATGCCCCCTTCGGGTCCTTTCTCAATATGGATCCCGGCACTCTGCCCGCGGTCAAAGTTCCAGCCTCCGAAATAATTCCTGACGGTCTCCTCCTCCATATCCAGCTCATCGGCTATCTTTCTGATGCTCCCGTCAGGAAGCTGGTCCTTGATCTTCCTCAGTTGTGAAAATGTTAATGTTCGTGCCATGATATAAAAAGGATATATTTCTTCAAATATACTGAATTTTCCCTGAAAAGGGAAATTAACCGTACTCTTTAAGGTTATTTTAACATTTTAAAATTCAATAGATTGAATATCACGTATTATGTATACATCATAGTCTCCAAGGTACTCAAAACCTGCCTTTTTGTAGAGGCTGACGGCAATTTCGTTTGAACGGTGTACCTCAAGCTTTGCCTGGAATCCTTTCTCCTTCACGAATCTGAGTGATTCCCGGAGCAGTTCTGCTGACAATCCCTTTCCCTGGTGTCCGGGGATTATTCCAAAATGATGGAGATGAATCCTTCTCCCGTCGAAGGTCAGCCAGGAGGTTCCGGTTATCCTGTCACCATTTGTTTCGTCATGCATGACGAACAATGCACCTCCCATGGCAATGCTTCTTTCAATGGTAGCCTCATCGTCTCCTCTCTCAGGCCTGCTCAGGCCTGTGGCACTCCAGACTTCCATTATCCCTGGGAAATCACCTTTTCTGTAAGACCTTACCTTCATCGTTCAATTGATTGCCAATCGTTCAGCACGGAGCCAGGTTACCGGCCCAGCGAACCTCCTTAGCGCTTATGCCACACCCGCTCAGCTCTTCTCTGCCTCCACCACGTAGAGCTGTCCCTGTTCCTCCCTTCTTACGATTATCTCTGTTCCCCTTGCTATAAAGCCTGTCTCGGCAACGGCAGGGTATACCTCATCACCTATCATCACCTTGCCTGAGGGACGCAGGACGGTATGGGCCGTTCCCCTGCGGCCTACCACTGACTGGAGCTTTCCGGTGTCAAAGCTGACAAACCCGTCAGCCTGGTTCACTGTCGTCTCCAGGGCGAGACTGCCAAAGAGCCTGTTGGGAGCAAAAAGCTTCCGGGAAAGCCAGAGTGACAGGATAAATGAGATGACTGCCGCAAGTATTACTATTGCGAAGGCCCCGACTATCTCCCTTACTCCGTCACCCGAAGGACCGAACCTGAAGACTATCTTGTCAATCATCACCAGTGCCAGGCCTGTAACTATGCCTATTACCCCCAGCACTCCGGTGACACCGAAGCCGGGAATGGCAAAGATTTCGACCAGCAGCAGGATTATGCCCGCAACGAATATCACCACATGCCAGTTGGCAGCCATCCCTTCAAGATACAGCGGCGCAAAGTAAAGAACAGCGGCAAAGATGGCTGCTGCCAGCGGAAAACCCACACCAGGTGTCTGCAGCTCAAAATATATGCCCCCGATGATCAGCATGATGAGAAGTCCCGAAACAACCGGATTGACAAGCAGCATAATGATCCTGTCAACCAGGGTCAGTCTCAGTTCCCTGATGGTATACTCTTCTATTCCTGCATTTTCGAGTACCTCCTCAACCGTCTCGGCCTGACCCTCACAGAAACCGTATCTGATTGCTTCCAGAGTGGTCAGCGTCAGCACCTGTCCGGTATCAACTATGCCCTTGAGTACTATTGAGGGGTCCACCATCGCCTGGGCGATTTCAGGGTCACGGTGCCACACCCAGGTTGTATCGCCATTCTCCACTACCGGTTTTTTACCGTGAGCCTCCGCGGTGGCCCTCATCATTCCTCGCATGAACGACTGGTACTTGTCAGGCATCTTCTGACCTGTCTGGTCAACCACCGTTGCCGCGCCTATGCTTGCCCCCGAGCGCATATAGATGCTGTCTGCGGCCACAGCTATCAATGCTCCTGCCGAAATAGCCTGGTTGTCGATGAAAACCAGGACAGGAATGTCATAATTCAGGATGAGGGTCCGCATTGAGTCGGCAATATCAACCTGCCCGCCATATGTATTCATGTGTATCAGCATGTAATCGGCATTCAGGGAGTCGGCCTCGGCAAAACTCTTTTTGACGCTTCGCCACAAAGGAGCGGCTATCATTTTCTTTATATCGCATTTGTAGACAAGTGCGGTGGTGCCTGTTTCATTACCTGCATCAGCTATGCCGGAAGCCGAGAGGGAACTGTCAGTGGCCTCAGAAACTGCCTGTGATTGTTGTTCAGCGGTAGGCAATGAGACAGTGTCAGCTTTGCCCCCGGCTGTCTGGGCAAAACCATTCATGGTAGTTGCTGCAACAGCGAAGAGCAGGATTATCAGTCTTATTAAAAGCCTTTTCATGGGGTTATCTTTAGTTCCTTAATATAATCAATAAATCTTGCCAGTGCCTCTCTTTTACGGTCATCAAGGCGAAAATCAATATTGTGGTTGAGGTAGAACATCACCTCCTCAGGTGTGGCTGCGGCCCCCTCCTTAAGAAGTGTCACTGCCTCGTTTTTTCTTTCCAGCCCTTCACCCAGTGCCTTGTTGAAAAGGGCGGTGAAGTGATCTGGCAGCTTCCTGGATGATACCCAGCAGGCAAAGACAAAGGGCAGTCCGGTAAATTTCTTCCACTCCAGACCCAGGTCAAGCCTGTACCTGAAGTGTCGGGCATATTCAAAGCAGCGGTCACCTATCATAACCGCCGCTTCGCCGTGACCCATGGAGGTAATATCGAACTCCTCGGGGGCAGGAAGCCAGTTGTATTCACGTTTCCAGGCTCTGGCCGCCAGGATCCGGCAAAGGGTTACGGAGCTCCTTGAACGGTAATCAAGGAAGATGGTACTGATCTCCTCAAACGGAGTGTTGCTGACGAGCAGTACTGTTCTTACCTCACCGTTGGTGCTCAGGCAGTAATCACCAACAAGGTGGTATTCCTTCATTCCGGCTATCATGGCCACGGGTATCAGGCCAAGGTCAGTCTTCCCTGAAATCAGTCTGTCAGCACACTCGGAGGGGTGACACACCTCCAGGTCGATCATCGCCGCAATCTCACCGTCGCGAAGGCCGATCATGAACGGGTAGCTGTTAATATACCTGACCGCTGAAACCCTTATCTTTTCCATCTCATTTCTTCATCCCGCAGATAAATGCAAAGGTTCAATTTTTTTAGACCAGTACAAAATACTATTTTTGATTTTTGAATCACGGGTAAAATCGCGCTGAGGAGAGATACACTATGGATCGTCTAATGGCAATATCACCGGTTGACGGCCGCTACGGCGAGCGGGTGACGGAACTGATACCCTTCTATTCTGAATTCGGCCTGATGCGCTACCGTGTGCTGGTTGAAACAGAATACTTTTTAGCCCTTTCACAGGCAGGCCTGCCGCAGTTTGAAGGGTTCCCGGCTGAAAAGGAACAGGAACTGCGGGCTGTCTGGAATTCATTCTCACCGGCTGACGCCGAGTTCATTAAGCATAAGGAGGCTGTCACCAACCACGATGTAAAGGCAGTGGAGTACTTTGTAAAGGAGAAGGTGTCAGCCATGGGGCTGGAGAAATGGTCTGAATTCGTTCATTTCGGCCTTACCTCACAGGATATAAACAACACTGCCATGCCCATGGCTATACGTGACTCCGTCAGGGAAGTCATGAAACCAATGCTGGTCACCCTGCGCGATTCACTCAGGAAGATGGCTGATGAGTGGGCTGACTTACCCATGCTGGCCCGCACTCACGGACAGCCTGCCTCCCCGACCAGGCTGGGAAAGGAGATTGCGGTCTTCACTGACAGGCTCGACAATGAGCTTATGACTCTCATGACAATGAAGTACAGCGGCAAGTTCGGCGGTGCCACCGGGAATTTCAATGCCCACAGGGTGGCGTATCCCAATATCAACTGGCCCCGGTTCGCTGACAGGCTTCTCGCTGACAGGCTCGGGCTGGAAAGGCAGCAGATCACCACGCAGATAGAACACTATGACGGACTCGCCGCACTGTTTGACAGCATCAGCCGCATCAATACCATCATTACTGACCTGTGCAGGGATATGTGGAGCTATATCTCGCTTGACTATTTCAAACAGTCAATAGTAAAGGGAGAGATAGGATCATCAGCAATGCCCCACAAGGTGAACCCGATCGACTTTGAAAATGGTGAAGGAAACCTTGGCCTGGCCAATGCCCTCCTCGGACATCTCTCAGCCAAGCTCCCGGTGTCAAGACTGCAGCGTGACCTGACCGATTCAACCGTGATACGTAACACGGGTGTCGCCATGGCCCACTCCCTCATAGCCTGGAAATCGGTCAGGAAGGGTCTTTCAAAGCTGATTGTCAACCGGGAAAAGATAAATACTGACCTTGAGGAGAACTGGGTTGTGGTTGCCGAAGCTTTGCAAACCATCCTGCGCAGGGAGGGATATCCGAAACCTTACGAGGCGCTGATGGCCCTGACCCGTACCAATGAAAAGATCACCGGTGAGCACATAAGGAAATTCATCGATTCCCTTGAAGTGAGCGAAAGGGTGAAAGAGGAGATGAAGGGGGTGACCCCGTTCAATTACACCGGTTTCTGAAAGGCTGGGATGAAGAGCATAAGGATCCTTTTGCAGTATCTCAGGCCCTATAAATGGCTGGCCGTCCAGAATATGGGCTACAACATCCTCAGTGCCTTCTTTGCCCTTTTTACATACACACTTATAGTACCCTTCCTCCAGATCCTGTTCAAGAGGGTCGAAATGGTTCCTGATCCCGGGCCGTTCAGCCTGTCGGCTTCATACCTTAAGGACTGGGCCAACTGGTTCTTTTCATCATCCATAGAAAGGTACGGTGAGATGAGGACCCTGCTTATGGTGGTGATAGTCTTTGCGGTAGCCAGTTTCATAAAGAACCTGCTGGTCTTCCTGGCCAACAACTGTATGGCCAGCCTGAGGGCCGGAACGGTAAGGGATGTCAGGAACCGCATTTATGCCAAGATACTTAAGCTTCCCCTTTCTTATTTCTCCGAGGCCCGGAAAGGTGACCTGATGACCAGGGTCTCAAATGATGTCCAGGAAATTGAGATGTCGGTGATGGCTTCATTATCCATGATGTTTCGTGATCCTTTTACCATAATAATCTTCGTGGTCTACCTGTTTGTCACCAGTCCGCAGCTGACAATCTTCGCCCTTCTTATGCTGCCACTAAGTGCCTGGGCCATAGCACGGATCAGCCGCAGCCTGAAAACCAGGTCTTTCATTGGTCAGAAGGCGCTGGGACGGCTTCTTTCAGTTCTGGAGGAGACCCTTACCGGACTCCGCATCATCAAGGGGTTCAATGCCGAGGAGAAGATGAGAAGGCATTTTAGTATTGCAAATGAGAAATATACGCAAACATTCAGAAGGGTGGTTCGAAAGGCCTATATGGCACATCCGGTCAGTGAGTTCCTCTCAACTGTAGTACTGCTGATTGTGATCTATTATGGTGGTTTCCTGGCACTGAAAGGCACCGGTAACATGTCACCTGACAGACTGATAGCATTTGTGGTGGTATTCTCCCAGATCATCCAGCCTGCAAAAGCTATCTCCAGCGCATGGTTCAGTATTCAGAAGGGGATGGCGTCAATTGACCGGATCAATGAGGTGTTCGACGCCGGTGAGACCATAACCGAAAAACCTGATGCGGTCAGACTAACCGGGTTCAGGGAGAGCATCGAGTTTAGGAATGTCTGGTTCGCCTATAATCATGAACCGGTGCTGAAGGATGTCTCGCTCACCATCAGGAAGGGGCAGACGATAGCAGTTGTGGGACGCTCAGGAGGCGGCAAGTCGACTCTGGTTGACCTGATACCCCGTTTCATCGATCCTGACAGGGGGAAGGTGCTTATTGACGGCATTGATCTGCGTGACGTAAACTTAAAGGACCTCAGACAACTGATGGGAATAGTCAGCCAGCAGGCAATACTTTTCAATGATACCTTTTATAATAATATATCCTTTTCCCTTGACGGGGAAGCCGAAGCTGAGAATGTTGAGAGGGCTGCCTCGATAGCCAATGCACACGAATTCATAAAGGAATCACCCGAAGGGTACCAGGCGACCGTGGGTGAGGGAGGCAATAAGCTCAGCGGAGGACAGCGTCAGCGCATAAGCATAGCCAGGGCTGTCATGGCCAACCCGCCTATACTCATCCTTGATGAAGCCACTTCGGCACTTGACTCCGAATCTGAACGGTTGGTGCAGGATGCCATGCTGAAGCTGATGGAGAACCGGACCTCGGTAATTATTGCTCACAGGCTGTCGACGATACAGCATGCTGACCTCATTGTGGTTGTGGAGGAGGGGAGGGTTGCCGAGTGCGGCACCCACGAGGAACTGATCAGGAACCCTGCCGGCATCTATCGGAAGCTGTATGAGATGCAGACCTTCTAGGATTGTCGATCGTCGATCTTCCCAGCAGGGGATAAAGAATTGCATATCCGTCGCGTCCCGCAGAGCACATTCTGTCACCGCAACGTGAAACAAATTTTCCCGGAATTTGTTACCTTCGTGAATATCCAGAATAAAGAAACCAACATGGAAATCAAAACCCCAACTGACATTCTCAAGGAAGCTATCCTGCTTGAACACCGGGGCAGGGCATTTTACTCCGACGTTGCAGCACGGACCAGCAGTGAAGCCGTGAAGCGGATCTTTACCATCATAGCTGATGAGGAGCAGGAACACATCCGTTTCCTTTCCGATCAGTTCAAACACTATCAGAAGCATAATTCATTCAGGGAAGTCGAACCGCAGCACGGAGCTTCCTCAGATGAGGTGGCACTCAAGGTTCTGACGGATGAAGTAAAGGGACAGATCAATGCTGCAGGCTATGAGGCGGCAGCAATTGGTGCTGCAATGGATTTTGAGGCAAAGGCTGTGGCGCTTTACTCATCGCGCGCAGAGGCATCTGGTGATGCCAACGAAAAGGCTCTCTACACAATGCTTGCTGAGTGGGAGAGGGGACACCACCAGTGGCTTGCCCGAATTGACAGGGAACTGAGGGAAGAGGTATGGTATGACAATAACTTCTGGCCTTTCTGAATGAAGGGTTCCTGACCCGGGCGGGGACTGATCAGACCATCCTCCTGAATTTTGCGGGAATTCTTGATTCGAACCGCATCTCCTTTCCGGTTACCGGGTGAATGAATGCCAGCACGCTCGCATGCAGTCCGAGCCTTCCTATGGGACCTGACGTTGCGCCGTATTTTTTATCTCCCGCTATGCTGTGACCTGCCTCCTGCATGTGCAGCCTGATCTGGTTCTTTTTGCCTGTTTCCAGGGTCACTTCCAGCAGTGAATAGTCTTTGCCGCTCTTCAGCAGCCTGTAACGGGTAATTGCCAGTTCTCCCTTTTCGGGGTTTTTAGTTGAATGCATTACCAGCGATTTGCTCTCATATATGTAGGATTTGATTACCCCTTCCGGTTCGGTGACCTCTCCCTCAACCAGGGCCACATATGTCCGGTCAGTGACATTCCGCTTCCAGTCGCGCTGCAGGAGACCCTGCACCTTCTCACTCCGGGCGAACATCATCAGACCGGAGGTGTCACGGTCAAGGCGGTGAACTATAAAGATCCTGTTTGATGGTTTCTGGCTCTTGACGTAATTGCTTAGTATATTATAGGCGGTGAGGTACTTCTCATTGTCCGATGCCATTGAGAGCAATCCGGCATTCTTGTCGATCACAATCAGGTGTTCATCTTCATATACCAGCCTCATGTTACGGGCCATCAGTCCGCCTGTGGGTCTTGCCGGTGATATTACCACAGTATCACCCGGCTTCAGTTCATGGTTGAACTGTGAGACAGGTTCTCCGTTGACCAGGACCTGGCGGTTGCGGAGAAGGGACTTGATATTGTCACGGCTCTTTTTTGGCAGTGAGCTTATCAGGAAGGGCATGAGAGCAGACGGCTCCGTAACCCCAAGGGTAATCTCCTTTGTCATATATTTAATATTGGTGTAAAGATAGGAGAGAATGCGGGATATCCGCGATGATCTGTACTTGTCAGGCTCTGTTTGTCATGGAGACGCCGGACGGTTCTTCTCATGAGCAGGCTCATACGTCTATACCCGTGAAAACAGAAGCCGGGCCGCCTGGTGGCGGCCCGGCCTTCATTACCGGAGCGGAGAAAGAGGGATTCGAACCCCCGGTCCAGTCGCCCGGACAACGGTTTTCAAGACCGCCGCAATCGACCACTCTGCCATTTCTCCATCTGCATCTGTCACCCTTGCGGGAAACGGAAGCAGCGGGTGCAAATATAATCTTTTTTTGTTTTTCTCCCGGCAAGGTAAAAAAATCAGGTCAACAACAGCCGTAACCCAAGCCTCTGACCCGCCTCAAATGGGCTCCTGATACCTTCAGGGAGCCTGCTGACACCATCTTACGGGGGGTTATTAACCAAAAAAGTGCTCATTTCTAATAAAAATCGGCATTTCAGGCATAAAAAAGATCACAAAAACTTGCTTTTGAATAAGAATGGAATAAATTTGTATGCAATTAGAGATTGGTCTAACCCTAAAATTGAATTTATTATGACAAAGAAAGAATTAGTAGGCAGCATTGCAAAAAAAGCAGGACTTTCACTCAAGGATGCCAACGTTGCTCTGAACGCTTTCGTAGGCGCATTTGGTGATGCTATGAAAAAAGGCCAGAGGCTCCAGCTCCCCTCAATGGGCACCTTTAAGGTTGAAAAGAGAAGTGCAAGAGTTGTCCGCAACCCCCGCACAGGCGCCAAACTGAATGTTCCCGCCAAGAAAGTCGTGAAATTCAAAGCAGCTCCGGCTCTTACAAAAGGCCTGAAGTAAAAGTTACAGGGGTGCAGGTCACCCCTTTTTTTTTGTCTACCTGGGATTAGGGCCGGCAGAACCGCCGTTTTTTCCTGTTTGTTGTTAAAACCAGGATGTGGATTTATTTCATATTATTTTAGTATATTTGTTATCCACCTAGAACCCAACCGCAAACTCCCGCGATGAATTGCATAATCGTTGATGATGACCCCGTTTGGCTCCGGACCCTGGAGGAATTTGTAGGAAAATCCTCTTCCCTTTCACTGGTGGGAAGCTTTTCGGATTCTCTCTCAGCCCGCAATCTCCTGATGTCAAGAAGAGATATCGAACTTATCTTTCTTGATATCCAGATGCCTGAGATGGATGGCTTTGATTTCCTTTCAAGCCTTGAAAATCCGCCTCATATAATATTTGTTTCGGGGAGCGAAGAGCACGCATACAAGGCGTTTAACTACAACGGGATAGATTACCTTCTTAAACCTATTACCTATCCGCGTTTCTGCCGCGCCGTGGAAAAAATCATGAAGTACTATGCCCCAAGGGCTGTACCTTCAGCTGCCGGTGAGGAAGAAATATTCATTAAAAAAGCCTCGTCGCTTGTGCGACTCAAACTAAAGGAGATACTCTATGTTGAGGCGCTCGAAAACTATGTCAGCGTCATCACGCGCGACGAGAAGTATACCATTCACTTTACAATGAGGGCTATCGAACAGCAACTCCCCTCCAGCCTCTTCGTCAGAATACACCGCTCATACCTGGTGAACAAAAGCGTCATCAGGTCAATCAGCGAAAACAGCCTTACAATCGTAGTCGGTTCCAATCCTAAAATCCTCCCCGTGGGTAAGTCCTACCGCGACGGGATTATGAACTACATCAATATAATGCAACGCTGATGCCTTCGCAAAGGCAACTATTTCTCGATCATCTTGGACAGACATCACCATCACCCCTCATGCTTGAGATTGAGCGGGCTGAAGGGTCATTCCTGTATGACACCCGTGGCAATGATATACTTGACCTCATCTCCGGAGTGTCAGTAAGCAACACGGGTCACCGCCACCCGGCCGTTATGGCAGCCCTGAATGAGCAGGCAGGGAAATACATGCACCTTATGGTCTACGGCGAAGTGATACAGAGCCCCCAGGTCCGGTATGCAACCCGCCTTGCATCCCTGCTGCCGCCATCACTGGAGTCGGTCTATTTTGTTAATTCAGGCAGCGAAGCCATCGAGGGAGCTATAAAACTCGCAAGAAGATACACCGGAAGAAATGAAATCATCTACTTCCGGAACGGATATCACGGATCAACCACCGGTGCACTCAGTGTGCAGGGCTCCGAGGCTTACCGGAATGCATTCAGACCCCTCATGCCTGCAACAACAATGGCTGAGTTCAACTCTCCTGAAGCTGCAGGAATGATAAGCGACAACACTGCTGCTGTCCTGGTGGAACCGGTTCAGGCAGAGGGTGGTGTGATACAGCCATCCGGTACCTTCCTCGCTGACCTCCGCAGTGCATGCGACAGGCATGGCGCGTTGCTGGTGTTTGATGAAGTGCAGACAGGATTCGGACGTACCGGCAATCTCTTTTCAATATACAGGTACAATGTAACCCCTGACATACTCGTCCTTGCAAAAGCTCTCGGCGGTGGACTGCCGCTGGGTGCATTCATCGCCTCGTGCGGGATAATGTCATCACTCGCACATGACCCGGCGCTGGGACATATCACCACATTTGGCGGCCACCCGCTCTGCTGTGCAACAGGATTGGCATCGCTGGAGGTGATTGTTAATGAAGGTCTTGCCGGAAAAGCCCTTGAAAAAGAGCAGCTTTTCAGAAAAGAGCTGGCAACGATGCCATTCAGGGAAATAAGGGGCGAGGGGCTGCTCCTGGCAGTGGTTCCCGAAAAACCGGAGATCATACCGGCAATGGTAGCCCGTGCCCCGGAATACGGACTGCTGCTTGACTGGTTCCTCTTCTGTTCGACAGCATTCCGCATTGCTCCCCCGCTGACAATATCTGATGATGAAATACGCCTTGGCTGCACCCGCCTGAAGGAACTGACCGAGGCAGTACTATGCTCCGACTGACACTCTGTCAGACTTCCTTCTCCGGCACGCACTTTGAACAACAGGGGCAGGATAATCAAAAAACTATATACTATGGAAAAGGGTAAAATCGGAGTAACCACAGAAAACATCTTTCCTATCATCAAGAAATTCCTCTACTCAGACCATGAAATCTTCCTGAGAGAGCTGGTATCAAACGCAACAGACGCGCTTCAGAAGCTGAAGGCCCTGTCATCAGCCGGTGAGTTCAAGGGCGAACTGGGAGAACTTCGCGTCAGGGTCACACTTGACTCAAAGAAGAAAACCCTTACCGTCTCCGATAACGGTATCGGCATGAGCGCGGAAGAAATTGACAAATACCTGAACCAGATTGCCTTCTCAAGCGCCAATGAATTCCTTGACAAATACAAGGATCAGGCCAGCGGTCTTATCGGCCAGTTCGGCCTTGGCTTCTATTCGGCATTCATGGTCTCCGATAAGGTGGAAGTGGTCTCAAGATCATACCGTGAAAATGTCCCGGCAGTGAAGTGGACCTGCGACGGCAGCCCTGAATACACCATTGAAGAGACTCAGAGAGAAGAGCGGGGAACAGATGTCATATTGCATGTTGACAAGGAATCCAAGGAGTTCCTGGATGAACACCGCATTGAGGGTCTGCTTAAGAAATATTGCAGTTTTCTCCCGGTTCAGGTGCAATTCGGCAATGAGAAGGAATGGAAGGACGGAAAGATGGTCGATACCGGTAAACCAAAGATCATCAACAATACCCAGCCGGCATGGACACGCAAGCCATCAGACCTCAAGGACGAGGATTATACAAACTTCTACCGCGAGCTTTACCCCATGGGCGAGGAACCCCTCTTCCATATTCACCTGAACGTTGATTACCCGTTCAAGCTGACCGGCATTCTCTACTTCCCGAAGATCCGCAACAATTTCGAAATACAGAAAAACAAGATCCAGCTCTACTGCAACCAGGTCTTCGTGACCGATTCCGTTGAGGGTATCGTCCCCGATTTCCTGACACTGCTGCACGGGGTGATTGACTCACCTGATATACCGCTGAATGTATCCAGGAGTTACCTGCAGAGCGATTCCAATGTCAAGAAAATCAGCGGACACATCACCAAAAAAGTGGCTGACCGCCTGGCTGACATCTTCAAGAAAGACCGCGAGACCTTCGAAAAGAAATGGGACGACCTGAAACTCTTCATTGAGTACGGGATGATCACCGAGGAGAAGTTCTTTGAGAAGGCATCGAAGTTTGCCCTGTTTAAGAACACTGCCGGCAAATACTTCACCCTGGAAGAATATGACAAGATCATAAAGGAGAACCAGACCGACAGGGACAAGTCTCTTATCCATCTCTACACCACTGATCAGGTTGCCCAGCATACCTATGTTTCCAAGGCTGCCGACAAGGGTTATGATGTGCTGGTGCTCGACGGACAGCTTGATACTCATCTTATTAATACACTTGAATCAAAAGAGCCCTCCTCGAAGTTCGTGAGGGTTGACAGTGACGTTATTGAGAAGCTGATCAGGAAGGACGACAGCCACACATCGAAACTGTCCCAGGCTCAGTCAGATGACCTGGCACAGGTCTTCCGCAGCCAGGTGGCTGACACTGACAAGGCACGCTTCCATGTCAGGGCTGAAAACCTCGATGAGAATGATCTTCCCATGGTGATCACGCAGAGCGAGTTCATGCGCAGGATGAAGGACATGGCTCAGTTCGGTGGTGGTTATTCATTCTACGGTGAGATGCCTGACAGCTTTGACCTGGTGCTTAATACAAATCATCCGCTGGTTATATCCCTTGCCGGAGACCTTGACAAGGAGCATGCCGACGAGCTGAAGAAGAACAGCGCCGGGATAGACAAGACGAAGGTTGAGATAGAATTCATCGAAAAGGAACACAGCAAGAAGAAGCCCGAGGAGATCCCGTCTGTTGAAAAGGATGATCTTGAAAGGCTCCGGAATGAACTCAGCCAGCTTGAAGAGAAGAGGAAAGCGATTCTTGGTGGTTTCGGCGGTGACCATCAGGCTGTGAGACAGCTGATTGACCTTGCCATGCTGGCCAATAACATGCTCAAGGGAGAAGCTCTAAGCGCATTTGTCAAGCGAAGCATCAGCCTGCTCTGAACGAAGATCTGACGCCCCCTGAGGGCGTCTTTTTTCATCCCATTATCCTTGCAAGCTCTGACTTGATGTAGGCAATTGCTGCCCTGGTTGGTTCGGCATCCATCTCCATCACCTCCTCAAGGAGCAGCCTAGAAAGCTCTTCCCCGGTGGCAACCGGAGGAAGCTGTGAGGCAACACTGTTTATAAGTCTTACGATGGTACCCCGGGCATTCTTTACCATCTCCCATGCCTCGTTGCTCATGTAAATCTGTTGTGACAGGTTGTGCTCATATTCGCTCCTGACCGCTGTGACCAGTGCAGACTGCAACTGCTGGGCCGTCATCTCCGGCCTGGCCGTGCGGATAATTAATGACTCCGGGGAAATGCGCTCGAGGAAGAGCACCAGTCTCTCATAAGCCTGAAGCCTGACCGGTGTCAGTGTCTTTACCGTCTGCAGTAACAGGTCCTGCCTCCGCCGCTCCTGGTCGTCGCGAAGCATGTTACGTATCACCAGCCAGGCAGTGAGCATTACCAGCAGTGCAGGGATGGTTATTTTAAGTATCTCGGTGAAGGTTTCCATCTGCGCGATTATTTATGTTAATATGAGTTGCAAATTAATCATTTTTGTACCTCATTTCCGGGTTTTCAGCGGTTTTAAATCTGATACCACCGATATAGTTTTTATTGGCAGCATCCCGCCGGTTTTCACCTGCCATAATCCCTTTTCTTTTTCACTTTTAACAATTACATTTGGCCTTTCCGGAAACGAACCCAATTAAACAACTGACACAATGGAGCATATCAGCAGGAGGGTGCAGGCACTCTCGGTATCACAGACACTGGCAATGACGGCGAAGAGCCAGGAACTGAAGGAACAGGGAATAGATGTTATCAGCCTGAGCATAGGGGAACCTGACTTCAATACACCTGATGATATCAAGGAGGCTGCAAAAAAAGCCATCGATGACAACTATTCTTTCTATCCACCTGTACCCGGTTACCCGGATCTTCGAAAGGCTATCTCACGCAAGTTCCTGGAAGAAAACGGCCTGAATTATACTCCGGAGCAGATCATCGTTTCAGCAGGAGGCAAGCACAGCCTGATCAACATAATGATTTCAGTAGTTGATCCGGGCGACGAGGTTATCCTGCTCGCTCCCTACTGGGTAAGTTACCTTGATCATATCACCTTCGCCGAAGGTAAACCGGTAATAATCCAGACCTCCATTGACAGTGACTTCAAGGTCACCCCGGCTCAGCTAGAAGCGGCACTCACCCCGCGCACCAGGGTACTTATCTTCAACTCTCCGTCAAACCCCACCGGCATGGTTTACACCCGCGAGGAGATGGCCGAACTGGTGAAGGTGCTTGAGAAATACCCGCAGGTGATCATCATCTCGGATGAGATTTATGAACATATCATTTTCACCGGTGAACATGTCAGCCTGGCATCGTTCAGCAGCATCACTGACAGGGTGGTGACCGTGAACGGCGTCTCAAAGGGATATGCCATGACAGGATGGAGGATTGGCTACATAGGCGCACCGCTGTGGCTGGCAAAAGCCTGCAACAAACTGCAGGGTCAGTTCACCTCCGGAGTATGCTCTATAGCACAACGGGCTGCACTGGCTGCCATCACCTCTAAAAGTGATTCGAAGGAGAGAATGCGCGAGGCTTTCCTCCGGCGCAGGGACCTGATCTGCAGACTTCTCGGAGAGATACCCGGACTGAAGGTAAGAGTGCCGCAGGGGGCTTTCTACGTCATGCCTGATATCAGCAACTTCATCGGCAGGAGCTTTAACGGCCAGGTGATAAAGAATGCTGATGACCTCGCCTTATATCTTCTTGCAGAGGCAAGGGTAGCACTTGTCAGTGGAAGCGCATTCGGTTCAGATAACTGCATCAGGATCTCCTATGCCACATCTGATGAGCGCATCACTGAGGCAGTAAGTCGCATAAAGGAAGCACTGGCAAAACTGAACTGACTTATTCAGTAGAATTTAGTCACTGGCACAGGCGGCCGGTGCCAATGGTCTTCTGAATGAACTGCCGGGCCTGGTGCAAGTCAGATAATTTACCAACAATCAGGGCCGTATCCCGGATGCGGCCCTGATCATGTATTAATACCTGTTGTAAGTGATTACGTCTCCGGGCGGCTTTCGCGATTTCTCCCTCAGACGGTTGTCAGTGTACCCGACGGAGATGACCAGCTCAATCCTCCTGGCAGCCGGAATCCCAAGTGCATTTCTAATCCGCTTTTCGTCCATCCAGCCGATGATGCAGGTGCCCAGCCCCTCGGCTGTTGCCTGATAAACCATTGATGCCGCGGCAATTCCAAGGTCAATATGGGAGTAATCCTTCTGCTTGATCAGATCGCCGGCCCGGGATGTTAAGTTGGATTTCTCCGTTACCATAACTATCAGCACCGGAGCCTCTCTGACGAAACCGTTCATTCGAAGAACGACTGACTCCGTGGCAGCAGCCACTTCATCACGCAGCGCTGGATCATCCACAACAATGAAATGCCATGGCTGACCATTGCAGGCAGAAGGAGACAGCCTTCCCGCTTCGGTTATCCTTTCTATCTTCTCCCTCTCAACTGGCTTGTTGAGATACTTTCTCTCACTCTGCCTTGATTTAATCAGGCTGAGCATCCCTTTGCCATCTGTCATTGCAGGGTAAGGCTGATCAATAGTTCTGGGCGTATACCTCGCTGTAGTTGAAGGGATGAAGGCATGCCGGGCAGTTCTTCAGCGGTTTCGTCCCGAAGTGCACATAACCGCACTTCCTGCAATACCAGAAGACCTTCTCGTCACGCTCGAAAACCTTGTTGCCCATCACGCTCTCAAGCAGCTTCCTGTAACGCTCCTCATGCACCTTCTCTGCGGCAGAGATAGCCTTGAAGCAGGTTGCCACCTCCTTGAATCCCTCTTCTTCGGCAACCTTTGCAAATTCCGGATAAAGCTCAGCCCACTCTTCATGCTCGCCGGCTGCTGCGGCCTCCAGGTTCTCACTTGTGGTAGAGGTTTTGCCTGCCGGGTATGCAGCTGTGATCTCAACCATTCCTCCTTCAAGGTAGCCGAAGAAACGCTTGGCATGCTGCTGCTCCTGCATTGCCGTCTCAAGAAATATGGCGGCAATCTGCTCATAGCCCTCTTCCTTTGCAACCTTGGCTGCAAATTCATAACGGTTCTTTGCCTGTGATTCACCGGCAAATGCCTTAAGAAGATTCTTCTCCGTACGGGTTCCTTTTATTCCTTTCATTTCTCTGTTTTTTTGGTTGGTTTAATTGACAGGCCTTAAAAATAAATAAATTTTGGCTACTTTCAGGAGTCGTTTATCACTCAATTAAACATTCCGTAAATCATGAAAAGAATATCATTTGCCATCGTAGCGGTACTTGTGGTTGCCTTCCAGGCCTGTCAGACCCGGGGAAACGAGTATCACCTGTATTACCTTGGAGGACAGTCAAATATGGACGGTTACGGTCTCACGGCGGATCTGCCGGCCAGCCTTGCAGGCGATATGCAGGGTGTCATGATCTACCATGGCAACACCTCTGCAGACAATACACCTGTTGACGGTCGGGGCATCTGGAGCACCCTCCGTCCCGGGCACGGCGCGGGCTTCAAAAGTGACGGAACCACCAACCTGTACTCTGACAGGTTCGGGGTTGAACTCTCCTTCGCTGAAAAAATGAAGGAACTTTTCCCTGATGAAAAGATCGCAATAATAAAGTATTCGAGGGGAGGTACCTCAATTGACACTGCAGCTGCCGGTGGTGCAGGTGCATGGCTGCCAGGGTACACAGGGGGCAATGCCGTAAACCAGTATGATCATTTCCTGTCCACCGTTAAGGGAGCCCTGGCTGCAAAGGACATCGACGGCGACGGAAAGAAAGACCGGCTTTTACCGTCGGGGATTTTATGGATGCAGGGGGAGAGCGATGCCAACAATGACTATGCCACCTCGATTTACAAGGAGAACCTTGCAATGCTGATTGACAGTATCCGGACTGTCTTTTCGGCACCCGATATGCCTGTGGCCATTGGCCGTATTTCAGATTCCCGCAATGATGCTGACAGCCTTGTGTGGACATGGGGTGATGCAGTCAGGGAGGCACAGGCGAAGTATGTTGCCGAAGACGGTAAAGCTGTACTTGTGACTTCAACTGACAACTACGGTTACAGTGATCCATGGCATTATGACAGCGAAGGCTATATTGACCTCGGAAGGAAATTCGCCGAGGCGATTGCAGCCATCAGGCAGCGGTGATTCATTATCCGGGGGAACAATAGTCAGCAGGAGTTGCTGCTGATTCAGAATCCGGAAGAGGCAATGGCCAGCCTTGGATGCCGCTGCATGATCCGGCAGACTCAATGGCCAGCCTTGGATGCCGCTGCATGATCCGGCAGAATCAATTGCCAGCCTTGGAGGCTGCTAATCCTTTTTCTTCCTGATAAATTTTTTCTCCTCGCCCCTGAGCAGCCGCCTGATGTTTTTGGAGTGGGTGATAATAACTGCCACTGCCACCACCACAGAAAAGACCACCAGCAGCCTGGAAGGGGTTCGGAAAAGTGTCAGCAGCAGAACGGGAAACATTGTCACTGCAATCATTGATCCCAGCGATACATAACCGCTTAACAGGAGCACCAGGAGAAATATTCCGGCACATGTCAGTGTAAGCAGCGGATGAAGCGCCAGCAGGACTCCGAAAGTGGTTGCCACCCCTTTTCCGCCACGGAATCCGGCAAACAACGGAAACACATGTCCGATAATTGCTGCAAGTCCGCATACGATCTGAAGCACCATCATCTGCTCGCTGCCTTCAGGGGCAGCAACGAGGAACCGCGGCAGCATGGCGGCCAGCCAACCCTTGAAAAGGTCAAATATCAGAACAGGAATTCCGGTTTTCCAGCCCAGAACCCTCACAGTGTTTGTGGCACCTGCGTTACCGCTGCCATGTTCCCTGACATCAATGCCGTGAAATATCTTACCTGCCCAGACGGCACTGGGGATTGAGCCTGCCAGGTAAGCCAGCACGACTGCAACAACTGATAATGATATGACCATTGGCTATCTGTTACGGCTTAGGCCCCGAAGATACGAGTTTTGCCGTTTCAGTGTTCGATGTGAACTTGCTGAAATTCTTAACGAACTTTTCTGCAAGTTCCCTGGCAGCTTTCAGCCATTCCTCATAATCAGGCCACTTTTTGCCCGGATCAAGCAGGTCGGCAGGTACACCAGGAACGGAGGCAGGGATGCTAAGATTAAATACCGGGATTGTAGTGTACCGGACATCCTTCAGTGACCCGTTGAGTATGGCGTCAATGATTCTTCTGGTAGAGGGGAGGTCAATCCGTTTACCGGTGCCATAGGGACCTCCCATCCATCCCGTGTTGACCAGCCAGGCTTCAGCATGATGTTCCTTCATCTTTCTTGTGAGCTCACGGGCATAGATGATGGGGTCAAGCAGCAGGAATGCCGCCCCGAAACATGCCGAGAACGAGGGCACCGGTTCCTTTATGCCGCGCTCAGTTCCTGCAACCTTGGCGGTATATCCGCTTAAAAAATAATACTGTGTCTGCTCTTCAGTCAGCCTGGCAACCGGGGGAAGGACCCCGAATGCGTCCGCGGTAAGAAATATTACCGTGGTGGCATGACCAGCTCTTGATACCGGCCTGACAATATTCTCTATATGGTAAATAGGGTAGGATACCCTCGTGTTTTCCGTTTTGGCAGCGCTTGCAAAATCAATCTCACCCTTCTCATCCACCACCACGTTTTCAAGCAGCGCATCACGCCTGATTGCCCTGAAGATGTCAGGCTCATTCTCCCTGCTGAGACAGATGGTCTTGGCATAGCACCCTCCCTCGAAGTTGAATATCCCGTCATCATCCCAGCCATGCTCATCATCACCTATCAGTGCCCTCTCAGGATCAGTTGAAAGAGTGGTTTTTCCCGTACCTGACAGTCCAAAGAAAATGGCAACATCATTCTTTTTGCCAACATTGGCCGAGCAGTGCATGGAGGCCATCCCTTTCAGCGGGAGGTAATAGTTCATCACAGAGAAAATACCCTTCTTCATCTCCCCTCCGTACCATGTACCGCCAACAAGCATCATTCTCTCAGTGAGGTTGAAAAGCACGAAGTTCTCTGAATTCATCCCAAATTTCTGATAATCAGCGTTAATGGTTTTTGAAGCCATGAGAACTACGAAATCTGGACTGAACTCCTTCAACTCCTCCCCGGTAGGACGGATGAACATATTCTTTACAAAATGGGCCTGCCATGCCACCTCCATTACAAAACGGACGCAGAGCCTGGTATCACGGTTGGCCCCGCTGTAACAGTCCATCACATAAAGTTTCTTTCCGGAGAGCTGATTCACGGCAACGGTCCTGCAGTGGTCCCATGCCTCCATGCTCAGAGCCTTGTTGTCTGACACAGGTGAACTCTCTGATTTCCACCAGACGGTGCTCTCAGTGGTACTGTCCCGCACAATGTACTTGTCTTTGGGAGACCGGCCGGTGAAAACACCTGTGTCAACAGCAACAGCCCCGGTGGTGGTTAGCATGCCCCTCTCGAAACCTGTCAGCTCAGGCGAGAGTTCATCATCATAAAGGCTTTCATACGAGGGATTGTAAATGATCTCCCTGACTTCTTCAATGCCGTATTGCTTTAAGATTTCCACTGACATCATGGTAATGGGGGTTTTGATGTCCATCAAAGTTAATAATATTAAGCAATCAAATTACCTGATAAAAATCAAGACGCCCTATTAATTCAAAAGTCCTTCAGGTAAACCGGGATTGATTATCTTTATGTTGCAATACACAGTGAAATGAAAACGGTTTTTTTCCTGATTGTCTTACTTTTCTCTGCTGAGGTTTATCCCCAGGATATAAAGGTAAGGAGTGTCAAAAGGGTCACACCCGAAGATAACGGATCATACCTTCTTACCGGTGTTGTTCCCGGTTCAGGGTACCTCCTGGTGGCAGGAGGGGGCTACAACGGACTGTCACTTCTTGATATTCGCCGGGAGACCCTTAAGCCGGTAACCGATGAGCCCGGTGCCGGATATGAACCGGCAGTTACTGCCGACGGGAATAAGATTATCTACAGGAGCGACAGCTACTCTGATAACTTGAAATACTCCTCCGTCACCAGCTATGATGTTACTACAGGAGAAAAGAAAAAACTTGTGGAGAAGGGCAGGGATGTTCTGACTCCTGCTGTGGCAGGAAATAAGGTCTTGGTGAAATCAGAGGGAGTGATGAGAATTGAACAGGCCGGTCCTGAAATGAAGTCATCCGGTGCCGGTCTCTTTCTGGTTATTGAAGAGATGATGCCTGTGCTGTACCGTGATGGTGAAAGAAAAGCCCTTATGCCCAATGGCGACGGGTTTTATATCTGGGCATCACTCTCACCGGACGGGACAATGATCCTGTATAACTACCAGGGTCGCGGTACTTATATCTGTGACCTGTCAGGAAATATCCTGCATGACCTCGGGAGGATAAACGCCCCGAGGTGGTTCAACGACAGGCTGGTGATAGGTATGGATGATAAGGATGACGGCCACAGGATAACCTCCTCCGAACTGGTTTATTATTCACTTGGCGACAGGAAACGGGTAGTTTTTACCTCCACACCGGAACGGTCAGAAATGTTCCCGTTTGCCCTCGGCAACCGGCGAATCGCCTTTTGCACAGACAACGGGGAGCTTTTTGTAATGAAAGTAAGGGTCAGATGAAGAGCTTGAACAGGGCGTTGTTGTTCGCTGCCATAATATTGCTGCCTGCAACCATTTACGGTCAGAGGAGTGACTTCAGCGGACTCAGGATTTTCATCAATCCGGGCCATGGCGGCAATGACGGCGACGACAGGCATATGATAGCGACAGACTTCTGGGAATCAGAGGGAAACCTGACGAAAGGACTTTTTCTCAGGCATCTCCTTGAAGACCGTAATGCGACAGTGTACATGTCGCGTACCACCAATTTCACGTCTGATGATCTTCCCCTTTCAACAATAGCCACAATGGCCAACACGGCCAATGCCGATTTCTTCATCTCAATCCACAGCAACGGGTTTGATGGTACCCGTAACCAGCCACTGGTCCTCTTCAGGGGCTATGACAATGCCCCGGCCTCCCCGCCAGCCAAAACATTCGCACATATTCTGTGGGCTAAACTGTATGAGAAGGGTAATTGCTGGACACATACCTCGGAGTGGGTGAAGGGAGACTGGACATTTTATCCCGACTGGGGTACCCAGGGACTGGGTGTTCTCAGGACCCTGAATATGCCGGGAGTGCTGTCGGAGGGGTCATTTCACGATTATATCCCGGAAGGGTGGCGTCTTCGCAACGAGAACCACCTGCACCATGAAGCATGGGCTATGCTCAGGGCGCTTCAGGAGTTTTACAATGTACCACCTGAGCCTTCCGGAATAATAGCCGGAGTTGTACGTGATGAGCTTACTTCTCCCCCGTGGTACTTCAGGCCGGGTACAAGGGATCAGCATCTTCCCATCAACGGAGCCACTGTCACCCTGATGCCGTCAGGCAGGTCAGTCACACTCGATGACCTGAATAACGGATTCTTCCTGTTTGACTCGGTACCACCCGGAAATTACCAGGTCATTGCAGGTGGCATGGCCGACTTCTATAATGATACACTTGATGTGGAGATTGTATCCGGCCGTAGCACCCTGGCCGATTTCCTCCCTTCTTTTGATACAGCACGTGTACCTGTCGTCACGGAGTTCCTCCCGGTAACAACAGACAGTCTGCCTTTCAACCAGGTATTTACCCTGAAATTCAATGTGCCTATGGACAGGGCAAAAGCAGAGGCTGCCCTGGTCCTTGAACCTGCAGCCAGCGTGATCCGGGAGTGGGATGAGAAAAGCAAAATCCTTACCATCCGGCCGGAAACGGGGTTTGCATCGAAGACTTCATACCTGATCAGGCTTACCACTGATGCGGCATCCAAATGGGATGTTCACCTAATCGAGGAGTACCAGGTATCTTTTGTTACCAGAGCCCGCCCGAAACTTGTAACAGAACAGGTATGGCCTCCGCAGGATGCCGCCGGCATAACACTTTTCCCGAGGGTCACTCTACGGTTTGACGCTCCCCTTGACCAGGCGTCAGCCACAGCCGGCATAAGGCTGCTCGACAGCCAGTCAGCACCCCTTGCCAAAAAACTTGAGATCTTCTCTGGGGCGAACGGAAAGGGAAGCTATAGCTTTGAACTCACATCCCAGCTGCAGTTAAACAGTGTTTACCGCCTCGAAATAGATGCATCTGTAAAGGATATTGCCGGTGTATCTGTGGGTTCAGGTGCGGAGAATTCATTCACCACCCGAACAAAGACTTACCAGACCGGCAATGTGGTCGAGTCATTTGACAATATCCCGGCATTCTGGGACCCGGAAGCAAGCGGAAGCACTGTCGGAACTGACAACCCCCTGACCACGTTCACCTCTTCGACCTCAGTGATTAAATCGGCCCCCACCGCGGGGAGACTTGACTACGTCTTCACCGGAGGGGATGGAGGTGTATGCAGGGTCTTTAATACAGCCAAACCGTCAATCGGAAGCAGCACCAGCATGGTCTTTGCCATGTGGGTATACGGTGATCTTAGCTATAATGAACTTGAGTTCTGGTTTTACTCCCCCGGCTCAGTCAACCAGATTGTCCCGGCTGCCACCATCAACTGGGCAGGGTGGGATCTGATATCCATTCCTTTCAGCTCAATTGGAGGAAGCGGTGACTGGCAGTACCACAGCATTGTGGTGCGGCAGACAGGCAGCGGTCTTAAGTCAGGAACCATGTACTTTGATGATGCCATGGTAATCTCTCCCACGGGGATCGAAGAGAAGGAGGAGGATGCTTACAGGCTCTCTGTTTATCCCAACCCGGTGAGATCAGAGGGTACTGTCTCCTTCTTTCTTCAGGAACCCGCAGAAGTCAATGTCAGCCTTTTCTCCTCTGACGGTAACCTTGTAGCGGTCCTTTTCAGCGGATTGACCGGCGAGGGTAAAAACAGTATTCCCTGCTACCCGTCCCAGGTCGTTGCCCCGGGAGTCTATACACTTCGTCTTGGCATCCGCAATGAGGGAGAGACCCTCTGGCGTTATTCCTCCAGGCAATGGGTCATTTTAAGATAAAACTGAAACCCTTCATCTCTACGGGCAGATCAGCCTTTTTCTGGTAAGGATTGCATATTTTCATCTGCCCCGGTCCAACTGCTGACCGCAGACCCGATCCTTCTGCTGGCGGATGCGGGATTGGTCCTCCTCCTCTGTCGGAGTACCAAACTGCCTGCTGATACTGCCGGCCAAACGAAAAAAGGAGGCTCCAAACGCGCCTCCTTTTCCATATAATATAATTACTGATTACTTCCTGGATGCCCTGATGGCTGCCTGGGCTGCTGCGAGCCTGGCAATGGGAACCCTGAAGGGGGAGCAACTGACGTAGGTGAGCCCGTTCCTGAAACAGAACTCCACCGATGCCGGGTCACCGCCCTGTTCTCCACAGATGCCTATTTTCAGGTCAGGACGCGTTGCGCGGCCTTTCTGCACTGACATGGTGATAAGCTGTCCGACACCGTCCTGATCAATAGTCTGGAACGGGTCAGCGGCAAGCATCTTCTTGTCAAGATAATCATGGAGGAAGCCTCCTATATCATCGCGGCTGAAACCGAAGGTCATCTGCGTCAGGTCATTGGTACCGAACGAGAAGAACTCGGCTGTCTTTGCCATCCGGTCAGCAAGAAGCGTTGCGCGCGGTATTTCTATCATGGTTCCGTACTTGCAGTCGAGCTTGCTGAGTCCGAACTTCCTGGCTACCTCTTCGCGGACCTTGTCAAAGATCTTTTTGGTTACATCAAGCTCGGAGACATCGCATGTCACCGGGACCATCAGCTCGGGCATCGGTTTTTTACCTTCCTTCATAAGCTCAGCTGCAGCTTCGAATAAGGCCCTGACCTGCATTTCCGTCACTTCAGGATAGGTTATACCCAGGCGTACGCCGCGGTGTCCCATCATCGGGTTTGATTCATGAAGCGCTTCGCCTCTCTTGGCGATGGCTTCGGATGATATCCCCAGCGCTTTGGCCAGCTCAGCCTGCTTCTCCGCACCCTGGGGTACGAACTCATGCAGCGGCGGGTCGAGCAGGCGGAAGGTGACAGGCAGTCCGTCCATTGCCTCAAGGGTTCCCTTCATGTCCTTCTTTACGAAGGGGAAGAGCTCATTGAGGGCGCTGACGCGTTCCTCAACATTGCTGCTGAGGATCATCTTGCGAAGCAGGAACAGGGGCTGCTCGGCTCCCTTGCCGTAGAACATGTGCTCAGTACGGAAGAGGCCGATGCCCTCGGCACCGAATTCGCGTGCTATCCTGGCGTCATCAGGGGTGTCACAGTTGGTGCGCACACCCATTGTGCGGTTTTTGTCAACCAGTTTCATGAAGGTCTGGAACCTTGGGTTCTCAGTGGCATCCATCAGCGTTAATGCACCGTTATATACATTACCCCTGGTACCGTTGAGTGTGATGACGTCGCCTTCCTTCAGGACTATATCTGATCCTGAAAGTTTGACTTTCTTTCCTGCAACGTCAACGTGCATGCCGCCGGCTCCCACGATACAGCATTTGCCCCAGCCGCGTGCCACAAGTGCAGCGTGCGAGGTCATGCCGCCGCGTGCGGTGAGGATACCCTCAGCTGCACGCATCCCTTCAACATCCTCGGGGTTGGTCTCCTCGCGCACGAGGATCACCTTCTCACCCCTGCGGTTCCATGCCACTGCATCCTCGGCGGTGAAGACTATCTTGCCCACTGCAGCACCGGGGCCTGCAGGCAGACCCTTGACGAGCGGGGTGACATTTTTCTCAACCGCCGGGTCACATATCGGGTGGAGAAGCTCGTCGAGCTGCGCCGGATCAACGCGCATAACGGCAGTCTTCTCGTCAATGAGACCCTCCTGAAGCATATCCATGGCCATGTTCAGCGCTGCTGTACCGGTACGCTTGCCGGCGCGGCACTGAAGCATGTACAGTTTGCCCTCCTGGATGGTGAATTCGATGTCAAGCATATCGTGGAATGACTTCTCAAGGGTGTTCCTTATATCAACCAGCTCCCTGTAGGTGCCGGGCATTGACTCCTGCATGCTGTGCAGGTGCTTGTTCTGTTCGTTCTTGGTGTCGTCATTCAGGGGATTGGGGGTGCGGATACCTGCCACCACGTCTTCGCCCTGCGCATTTACCAGCCACTCACCATAGAAGAGGTTGTCGCCGGTTGCCGGGTTACGGGTGAAAGCCACACCGGTTGCCGATGAGTCACCCATGTTTCCGAATACCATTGCCTGTACGTTGACGGCTGTGCCCCACTCATCAGGAATTCCTTCAATCCTGCGGTATGATACAGCCTTCTTGCCGTTCCAGCTCTTGAAGACGGCCTTGATGCCTCCCTCAAGCTGTTCACGTGCATCATCTGGAAACTCTTTTCCGAGCGATTGCTTAATTCTCTTCTTGAATGCCTCAGCGAGATCCTTAAGTTCATCTGCCGTAAGGTCTGTGTCGGCCTTGTATCCCCTTGAGTGCTTGAACTCGTCAAGCATCTCGTCAAGCTGCTTGCGGATCCCTTTGCCGTCTGAGGGCTCTATCCCTTCAGCCTTCTCCATCACCACGTCAGCATACATCATTACCAGACGGCGGTATGAATCCCATACGAAACGGGGATTGCCGGTCTTCTTGATAAGGCCAGGGATGGTCTCCGAGCAGAGGCCTATGTTGAGAACGGTGTCCATCATTCCGGGCATGGAGCTGCGGGCGCCCGAACGGCATGATACGAGAAGGGCATTATCCCTGTCACCGTATTTCAGTCCCATTGCCTGTTCTGTCTTCTTCATTGCTTCCCATACCTCAGGCATGAGTTCAGCCGGCAGCTGATGATTGTTCTGATAGTATTCCGTGCATACTTCAGTCGTAATTGTAAAACCGGCAGGTACCGGCAGGCCCAGGAGGCACATCTCAGCCAGATTGGCTCCCTTACCGCCCAGCAGATTCTTCATATCTGCCTTACCCTCGGCTGTCTTGTTTCCGAAGGAATAAACGCGCTTAACTTTTGACATATTCGATCTGGTTATTGATTAAAATTTCTTTTTTTTCGAAGCGCAAAGGTAATAAAAAGGAGGAGAAAATGAAATATCCTTTTTTTTACTGAAAGCGTGTCTCGTCCTGAAATAGCGTTACATAAAAATGTAATGTTATGGAAGACAGAACAAGTAATGAGTATGTTAGACGGAGTCAAAAAGATTACTCTGTGTC
>JALONR010000008.1 GCA_025454815.1 Bacteroidales bacterium
TCGGTGAAGAGGAATATCCACATCCCCAGCTTCCCGGTTTCGCTGTCAGTGTATTCTGTATGTGCTGAATGTACTGTCATGTGGCGGCTACTGGTTGGTTTTGTCACTGCTGCCGAAGAAGTACGGCTTTGTTGTTATCTCAGGTATCTCATCGAAGTTCTCATGAGGTGGGGGAGAAGGTATCTTCCACTCAAGCGTAACGCCATGCCACGGGTTGGCAGGAGCCTTCTCACCGCGCCGCCCGGCACGGATTAAATTGTACAGCATAAGCAGGAGACCTGCAAAAAGGATGAAGGCACCTATGGTCGACAGCAGGTGACCTGTATGAAACTGAGGCAGGTAATCATATGCACGCCTCGGCATCCCCTGAATACCAATGATGAAATGGGGGAAGTACAGCAGGTTGAAGCCCACAAAATTGAAGCCCCAGGCTATGTTTGCCACCTTGTTGTTGTACATCTTCCCGAACATCTTGGGAAACCAGTAGTGTATCCCTGCGAAAAAGGCAAAACCCATCCCCCCGAAAATGATGTAATGGAAATGAGCCACCACAAATGCCGTGTCATGCGTCTGCACGTTTGTTGCCAGAGCACCAAGCACCAGTCCGGTAAAGCCCCCAATCATGAAGAGAAAAATAAATGCAATGGCATAAAGCAATGGAGGTTTAAGATCAATGGATCCGCCGTACATGGTTGACACCCAGTTGAATACCTTGATTGCGCTGGGCACTGCCACAATGAACGTGAGGAATGAGAAGAACCACCTGGCATAATAGCTCATCCCGGAGGTAAACATATGGTGTCCCCAGACGAAATAGCCCACAAGGGCAATGGCAATGCTTGAGACCATAATGGCGCCGTATCCGAATACCGGCTTCTGGCTGAAGGTTGGGAAAATCTCTGTAACAACACCCATGGCCGGAAGGATCATTATATAAACAGCCGGGTGGGAGTATATCCAGAACAGGTGCTGGTAGAGCAGCGGATCACCCCCGAGCGAGGGGTCAAAGAATCCTATGTTGAGAACCCTTTCCGCAATCACCATAAGAAGAGTTATCCCGATTATGGGAGTTGCCAGTACCTGTGTCCATGCAGTTGCATAAATAGCCCACGGGAAAAGAGGCATCCTCATCCATTTCATACCCGGTGCCCTCAGGCGGTGTATGGTCACTATGAAGTTGAGCCCTGTCAGTATGGATGAGAATCCCAGGATGAATGCAGCCGTCAGGGCCCAGATGACGCTGGTACCCGATTCTACGCTGTAAGGCACATAGAAAGTCCAGCCTGTATCCGGCGGTCCGCTTCCTATAAACTGTGACAGTACTCCCAGAGTTGCACCCGTGATATACAGATACCACGAAAAGAGGTTAAGCTTCGGAAAAGCTACGTCGCGCGCACCAATCATTATCGGCAGGAAGAAGTTCCCGAAGACAGCAGCCATGCCGGGAATCACGATCACGAAGACCATTATGATGCCGTGAATGGTAAAGAGCCCGTTGTAGGTCTGCGGTTCCATGATGGTCTTCCCGGGCGCTATCAGCTCAATGCGCATGAGCAGACCCAGGAAGGCGGCAACGAAGAAGAACACGATTATGGAATAGAAGTACAGCAGCCCTATCCTCTTGTGATCAGTGCTGAGCAACCATCCTGCTATCCCTTTATATTTCCCCTGGTATTCCAGGTAACTTGGCTGTGCGTCGTTTCCCATAACCAATAGTTATTTTTTCCTTCTCCTTGCAAGGAGTATTATCATTATCAGAACCAGGAAGAAGATGGTGAATATACCCACAATCCTGGTTACCTGGAGCGTGTATGTCTTGCTGGCCGGATTGTAGGCAAAACAATACTCCAGGATCCGGTTGACAGTAGGCCGCGTAATCCCCTTCTGAGCCTCTATAATGGCCATCTTCACATCAAACGGAAGATAGGTCAGCCCGTACAGGTAACGGGTGATCTTGCCTGCAGGACTGACAACCATTATTACTGACGGGTGGGCAAAATCAAGCCCCTGGGGTGTGTATTTGTAGCCGGCCGCTTCGGTTATGGCACTTATGTTCTCTTGTGTACCCGTAAGGTAGATCCAGTCCTTCTGGTTCTCCTTGCTTATCCTCTGAACAAAGTTGACCTTCTTCTCCTTTGCTTTCTCAGGGGTATCACTTGTGTTGAAGCTAATGGTAATGACCTTGTATTCAGTTCCCAGGGTCATGTCCATCTTGCTTACCACATCGGCAATGCCGTCCATGAGAGGGCTGCAGAGGTTGGGGCAGTCAAAATAGACAAAACTCATTATGGTTGGCCGGTCGATCAGTGAACGGAGGGTCACCTGCTCGCTGTTTTCGTTATAGAACCAGAGATCAAGGGGAATCGTATCACCCAGGTGTTCAACTACCCCTACTTCCACTTCAGGCTGCCGGTAACCTGCAGTCTTTATCTCCTGGGCCGGAAGTGACCCCGGAAGCAGATAAAGGAGTGCCGCTATGGCTGCTGATTTCAATATCTTCATTTTTCAGACTTTTTTGTTTCACTCTCAGTACAGTAACCCGCAATCATAAGCGAACCTCCCATCAGCGAGATGTCTTTCAGCAGGGCAATCAGGACGAGGGTCCTGTCTGACCCTTCCACAAGGTGCGGGATATGGATGGTAAGTATGAAAATCAGCAAGAGCCCCGCCAGTATCAGCGTTGAAAGCCTGATGAACTTTTTGGTGATGATGCTTATGCTTACGGCAATCATTATAATCCCTGTCAGAATGATGGTATACGCTCCCAGGGGGATGAAAGAAGTCAGCATACCCAGGTAGAAATCCATCATTATGAGATGGTTGATCCCGAACACCAGGAATGGCAGGGCGAACAGGATGCGGCCTAATGGGGCAAGGTTTTTCATATCTGTTGATTTTTTGGTGGTTCCTGGTTTCCCGGCGATGTCTGCAACCGCTCCCTAAGTTCGGTGCCTACGGTAAAAATGTCTCTCAGCCTGAACATGACCAGAAAAATGAATCCCCATACTGCCAGAACTCCCAGTCCGTATGCAAGGATAACCCAGACAGGTGCTTTTCTGACAGTGTTCCACATAGCTCTCTTTGCCGTCAGGCTGACAGGAATTGTCACTGCTCCGGCGTTCAGGATGGTATCTTTTGAGACACTGCCGAAAACCTGCTCATCGGTGAACTGTGCGCTGAAGCTGATGTTCCCTGCGGTGTCACCGGGGAGACTCTCCGGAATGGCGAAAAGTGCGGTGCCGTTATTGTCCGTAGTCTTCTCCTCATCAACCTGCATCAACCCGAAATACCTCCTGGCAAGCAACCGAACCCCGGCTCCTGTAACCGGTACCGTTCCGGTTTCACTTGTGGCTGAAGCCATTACAGAGACAAGCTTTGCCGCTTCATCATATGCCAGCTTCATGCTTATCACTGCACCAGGGTAGGCAGAGGAGGTGATAACCTGCATCACCTTCTGCACATAGTCCCGGTTGAAGCTCCTGATGTATGAAACCACCTTCCATATCTCCTCGGTGGTAAGCACACTGCGAAACGACGGCATCTGGCCACGGCCGACGGAGACCTTGTGGAAGATCTCGCCGTCACTGTTCTTCTGTATCTTCTCCGTCGCCGGATCACCCGGTGACGGCTGAAGAACTATATAGTTGTTTTTCCCGGGATCACCGTGACATGAATGACAATTTATCATGTACAGCCTTTCACCTTCCTTACGGGTGTCATCGTTAAACGGGAATGTACTGAGCCGGCCCCGCCTCTCTTCGGGTACCACCCAATCCTGCCCCTTCGCGAATGAAGGGAGCAACATAAGGCATAATATGACTCCTGCTCTGTATCTCATATCTGAATCTCAGTTTACAGTTACTGCGTTATCTTGTCTTTTCCGCTTTCTTCTTCCGCCATCTCCCATATCGGTACCACCGGGAAGAGCTTGGCAAGAATGGTTATAATAATCAGTACCAGGACTATGGAAGCCACCGTTACCGCTGTCTCAATCAGGGTAGGCCTGTAAACAACCCACTCAACCGGCACACCCTGTATCGGGAGGTTGGGATGAGCCTGGGCCGGAACAACTATTATGTATCTCTTGAACCATGATCCGATGAGAACAAAGAATGAGATCAGAAGCATCGGCAGGGGACGGCGCATTTGTCTGAACAAGAGTAGTATGATTGGAATTACAAGCCCAAGTAGCTGTATTCCCCAGAACATTAAGGCATAGTGTCCGGTGAACAGTTCACGAAGGTGGATGGCGTCACCGGTCTTCAGCTTGTAACCCGGCACAAGAAACTCATTCAGGTTGAAATAGAAATAGACTATGGCTACCAGCACCAGCACCCTGCCCATCCGCTCAAAGGTCTGGGCATTAAGGTACTTTTCAAGCCGGTAGTTTACCCTGAAGAAATACATGGCGATTATGACAGCGGCAGTTCCTGATACAAAGGCCCCTGAAATAAAGTAGGGACCGAAGATGGTGCTGTCCCATCCCGTGCGGGGTGTCACCGCGAAGAGCCATGAGGTGACCGTGTGAATGGCAAAGGCTGTGGGAATGATCAGTATCAGTAGTATCCTTACCGCCTGTCCCAGGAGCCTGTACTGCACCTCGTGGTGCATCCACCTGAATGAGAGTATCTCATAAGCCTTCACCAGAAATTTTGGCCGCCCCTCAAGACGGTCCTTTGCTATCGCAAGGTCAGGTATCATCGGGAAGAACCAGAGCAGCAGGCTCAGCACAAAATAGGTTGTGACTACGGTTACGTCCCACAGGATGGGCGACTGTACGCGTCCGAAAAGAAATACATAGGGGAGCCTGTCAGGACGGCCCATGTCAGAGATGATCACCAGCCCGGCCACCGCGGCAAAGGCAATTGCAATGATCTCAGCAATGCGTGAAATGGGCTTGACCCATTTGTAGCCTATCAGTCCGAGCACCGAACTGATCAGCATTCCGCAGAGGCTTGTCGCCACGAAGAAGACAAAGTTTGCGATGTACATGCCCCAGCTGGTGAAATCGCGGAGCCCGGTTACACCTAAACCATTCCGGAGCTGGATCACATAGGCAGCAAGACAGGCGGCCAGGAGGGTAAAAAGGAAACCCATCCACAACAGGAAACCGCTATTTATCCTTACATTCTTCAGGATGTCAGAGGCCAGGGAATCGATCTTTCCCTTTTCTGTGGGAGTATTGAAGCGTATCTCATCCATAATCAGGCCTTTTTATGCTTTTTCTTCCTTGTACTCTCTCTTTTCCCCCTCCTCAAACTCAAAAATCCTGTTCTTCGGGGGGAGATAGTAGACCCTCGGCTGGGTTCCCAGTTCCGGCATCAGCCTGTATCCGCCGTTCTTCTCAATCAGTTCGCTGAAGCGGACAGTCTCCTTGGTGGTACCGTTGGTGACGGCATCCTCATTCTCGTCACCGAAGTAAAACACCCCGTTGGGGCATGCGGAGACACAGTAGGGGAGCATTCCTTCCCTCAGCCTGTCGGCGCTGAATAGACATTTTGTGATGGTTCCTTTCTTGTGCGGAACGTTCAGTTCAACATTGTATTCCTTTTCACTGTCAGCCTCATGCTGTGAAGGCTCCTGCCAGTGGAATATCCTTGCGGAATAGGGGCAGGCAGCCATGCAGAAACGGCAACCGATGCACCTCTCATTGTCTATGAGCACCACCCCGTCCTGCCTCTTGAAGGTTGCATCAACCGGGCATACCGAGACACATGGAGGATTATCGCAGTGCTGGCAGGGCTTCGGCATGAAGAATGCAGGAGTATTGACTGATTCCTGCATCACCAGGGTATTTATGTGGTATTCATACGGCCTGAGATGATGTGCACTCTGGCATGCCTCAACACATTTCCTCGCATTGCGGCACTTTGAAAGATCGATGACCATAACCCATTTCCGGCCGGGAATCCCTTCTCTTCCCCTGCTCTGAAGCATCTTCAGGTCAGGCTTGAAATCACGCATCTGCTCAACCGGTATCTCCACCAGCCGGTTGTCTTCAGTGAGCACCTTCACATACCCTTCACGGTGCTTTGCCTTCTCAAAACGATGGCCTGAGTATATCGCCGCTCCCCCTGTGACCGTAACTGCCCCCGCCAGGGTGATCTTCCTGAGAAAATCACGCCTCGAGTTCTCTATTACCCTGTCAAGATCGTTGCTGCGACTACCCTCTTCCTTCTTATCCATGGACATTGGTAATCAGATTAATTAAGACAGATTTGCAGGAAATGACCCCATTATTCATTTAAGTCTGATTCAACAGCGCTGGTCTTCAGTGCTTTGTAACCGGCGGCATTGACTGCCTCCTTAAGCATTGACGTGTCAACTTTTCCTGGTTCGAACTCAATGACGGCATTCCCGTCAGTATGAGAGGCAGTGACAGATTTCACACCGGGAATTTTCTCGAGGTTGCTGCAGATGGTGTTCTCACATCCTGTGCAGGTCATCCCTTCAATTGACAGATTGACAGTGGCGGTTGCTTCCGGAGTCTCGGCAGTTCCCTTTGCCCCTGTGCTTTTTCCGCCGCCACATGAAGCCACAATGATCATCAGGCACATAAGAAGGCCCGAAGCAAGTCTTGTTCTGGTCATATTTTCATCGGTTAGGTTTAAAAAAACTAAAAAATCAGGCTCTATAAATATATAAATTTTTTGTGCCGGTAAGATTTAATAAATCAAATATCACAGCCTGCTTCCATGAACAAGGAAATATTCCCTGTTATACCTTTTCACTCAGACCGGTTATTCTTCATCAAATCTTCATAATCGGATTCATATATTTTATCCGTTGTTCTTTTAATCTGCTGAAACAGAATAGTGCCCCCGGGGCATGTCATTCTTTCTTTCTTTCCATAAGTCCGTTTTAATGCAGCGAAGACTGCCGGCGCCCCAATCCGGCAGTCTTCCACTTTTATCACTTTTAGTGACCGCAGATGTGATTATAGCGGAAGCACTGACTTTAATCTATGCTTCCAGGGCTACCGGTCACTGGGCCGCACGAACAGGCCTCTTTGATCGCTTCTTCGCAGGAATGCAGATCACCTCATTACCTTATTCTGTCAGTTTCATATCCAGGTAGGTATACATCAGTGCCCACATTTCAGCTTCCTGGGCGTTGGTTGATGCTGCCCCGTGACCACCCTCAATGGTCTCATGATACAGAACCGGATGACCCATTTCAATCATCTTTGCCGCCATCTTCCGGGCATGACCCGGGTGGACCCTGTCATCCTTGGTTGAGGTGATGAACAGAGGCTGCGGGTATTTTACATCCTTCTTCACGTTCTGGTACGGCGAATATTTGCTTATAAACTCCCAGTCACCGGGGACATCAGGATTACCGTACTCATCCATCCAGCTGGCTCCTGCAAGCAGCTTGTTATATCTCTTCATATCCAGCAGCGGAGCGCCGATCACCACCGCATTCCAGAGATCTGGCCTCTGCGTCAGGGCAACACCTGCAAGGAGGCCACCGTTGCTCCATCCGTAGGCACCCATGTGCGCAGGTGAGGTAATGTTCCGCTTTATCAGGTCCTCTGCCACCGCAAAGAAATCATCATAGGCATTCTGCCTCTTCTCCCTGAGAGCCGACTGGTGCCATTCAGGACCGAATTCGCCTCCGCCCCGGATGTTGGCAATGACATATACCCCTCCCTTTTCAATCCAGCCGATACCGGTGGTGGCACTGTAACCCGGACGGGTTGAACTGTTGAAACCGCCGTAACCATAGACAAGCACCGGGTTGCTTCCGTCATATGCCATGTCAGCAGGATAAACGATGAAATAGGGAATCTTCGTTCCATCCTTTGAGGTAACTTCATACTGGTCAACATTGACCCCTTCGGCCGTGAAATAATCTTTCTGCTTCTTTATCGGTTTTACCTTTTTCCCTTCACCATGGAACAGGGTGGTGGGAGTGACCGGGTTGCTGAAGGTGAAAAACCAGTCGTTTGACTTGTTATCAGCTCCCGCAAGACCCACGGTGCCTATGCCCGGAATGTCAACAGCCTCATATGACCAGTTCTCTCCGTCGGGACTTATGATTTTCAGCCTTCCCTGAACATTCTCCATGGTTGAAATAACCATGAAATCACGGGTTGTCATTACACCACCGAGACTCTCCCGTTCACCGGGTTCATAAATTTTCCTGATCTTCGGTGCACCCGAAAGGAATGAAGGAAGATCATAGCTGACCAGCATTCCCTTCCTGTATACCTCTGAGCCGACACTCCAGTCTGACTGCAGGTAAAGGAGCAACTGCTCCTTAAACATCCCTCTTGTTTCCACATCCTTAGGAATATCAATAACTTTCAACCCGTCAGGGGTAAGGATATACATTGTTGATTCATAGAACCCGATACTCTCATTGAGGAAAACATACTGCCTGCCATCAACTTCGCCACCGCTGACGAAAATGCCCATGTTTGCTGTGTCTGTCTGGTGGGTGACCGCTGCTGTGGCAGGATCTTCGCCCCTTGTCCAGATCCTGGCCACTGCCGGGTACCCCGATGAGGTCATTGTTCCTGGTCCATAGTTGGTTGCAACAAGGATATGATCACTGTCAACCCAGGTTGCGCTCCCCTTGCTTTCAGGAATAGAGAAGCCTCCCTCCACGAATTTCTTTTCAACCGCATCAAACTCCCGTATGACACTCTCATCTTTTCCGCCGTCAGAGAGATGCAGGAGGCAGTAGCGGTTCTCTGGGCCGAGCCAGGTGGCACCGCCGAAAACCCATTTCCTCCCCTCCTCTGCCGAGAGAATATCAAGGTCAAGCACAGTCTCCCAGGTATCCTTGCCGGCGAGGTAATCCTTCCTGGTCATCCTCCTCCATAGGCCCCTCTCATTCTTCTCATCCTGCCACAGGTTGTAGCTCATTTCACCCACAATGCCCGGGTAGATTATCCTCTCCCTGTCATTGAAGACTTCAAGGTACCTGTCACGGAGTTCAGCGTATTCAGGCCTGGTTGTCAGTACCTCATCGGAGAGCCTGTTCTGCTCACGGGCCCAATCAAGCGATTTATCACTTTCAACCTCTTCCAGCCATATAAACTGGTCAGTGCTATCGGCACTTTTGTTTTTCCTTTCCCCGCATCCGGGTAAAATCAATAAAAGCATAATCAATGCTGCAATGTTAGTTAATTGTTTCATCTTTAGGGTATTTGTGACTTCTTATCATTACATTCACTGTCGCGGCAAGTATAAGCACTTCACCGATAATAAACATTGGCCATTTATATTTTTCCGGAACATAACCTGTTATCATTGTCACCAGCTTCTCTCCGGCCTCCGCTGAATCTGCGCCCCGGCTGAGAACCCCGCTCTCAAACAGCAGTTTTGAATAATCAACCAGATATGTATAGAGGATAACCAGTGCACCGCTGATTATCAGAACCCAGTCAGATAACCCGGGTCTGACATAGTATCCGCTTTCCTGCCTGCCTATGAATAGCAGGGCCATTAAAATCATGGTAAGCGAGTTGATCACCGGAGCCAGCACAGGCCCAAGCCATGAAACGGGAATCAGGAAGAGGAGGTCCCAGGTAAGAAGCGATGCAGGCCAGCCAAGCATCAGCTTAAGCGCCCCATAATAAACGATGTCCCAGACACCGAAGGCAAAAAGAGCAAAAAAGAGCCTCTGCAGTCCGTTCCTGCCGGCTATTATACCGACACCAGCCAGCATCACGAGCGTGGCAATCTCCCTTATCCACTCAGCTCTGACAAGGTCAGATGACATAAGCCGCAGGGGAAACTCAAACCCATCGGGATAATAAAGCTCCCTGAGATAGACCACTACTATCGCCTCCAGGAATCCCATTGCGGCTGCGAAGACGGCCAGCCATAAGAAACGGCCTTTCCAGTTGAGATATTTTCCTTTCATGGTATTCCGTTTTGAGACGGCAAATTACAAAATATAAGGAAGAACTGCCTGCCTGCCGCCAGGATAATCAGGAAAATGATTCCTGTACTACCTGTGATGCGAGAGTGCCCTCGGTACCAGGTTGCAGAACGTCCAGATAAAGAATGAGAGAGCCGGCAATGACCAGCAGAGGAGGGCATATCCTCCCCATTCAACTATTTCTCCAAGGAAATTGGGGCAGGAGACTTTTTCAAACAGCCCGCCCCGAGGTATAAGGTACCCGTCACCACTACTCTTCTTCCGGAGGTGAATCAACTTCTGGTCAGAGGTGATGTTTATTGCTGCACCGGTGAAGAAGAGAACCAGCCCGGTTATGAACCGCGGGTCAGTTAGCCAGGCCCCGGAATATTGAGTTTGCAGCGTGCCTGCGAAGTAACCCAGGAACCCTGCATTGACAAAATTGAAGAAAACAGCCATCAGCGCCACCACCAGCGGCATCTGTCTGCCACGTGTTCTGATCCTCAGGGGATAGATTATTGCCCTGTTTGTGTAATGAGCCAGATATAGCCCGGTAATTATCCATACCGTTATTGTTTTGGGCCCGCTACCGGCAAGTACGAGTGCCAGGTAGATGACCGGCCCGGGAATCTCCATCAGGAACCACCCCAGCCTGTCAGGGATGGTCACTCCCCAGGTCCTCTTTGAATGCCGGCCGTAAGGGGCAGTTATAAACAATAGCGTGATGAATATTACGACTGCCACAACGATCCAGGCCCAGACAAGCAGATTGAACAGGTTTTTTTCCATGTTGCAGCAAACCGGGCCCCCGGTGATGTCATTTATATTACGACTCCGGCCTTAACCCGATCGTAAAAATAACATTCATTTCAACATCATCATATAGCTGGTAAAAATGCCATTGCCTTAAATTGAAATATTGATTAATTTGGCCACGGCCGCAGTCACGAAAAACCGCGCCAGATAACAAACCCGGCAGAGTATGAATTCCCTCCGAAAATCTGTCCTGACAGCACTCATGATTTGCTTAAGTCTGTCATCACCAGCCCGGAACGAAGCTGGAAGCGCAAAACAGGTATTACCGGCAGATTACGGAATTGATGGCTCAAACCATGTATCATCGGCAGAGTACGGGATTGATAGCTCATTACAGGTATCACAGGCAGAGTACATGATTGATGGCCCATTACAGGTATCACAGGCAGAGTATGTGATTGATAGCCCATTACAGGGTTCACCGGCAAAGTTCTGGATCGGAGGCACCAGAATGGAACTGAGAGATACTGCCAGGGGAAGCAGGAGGGTGACATTTGAAGCATGGTATCCTGTTCCAGGTGAGGGGCAGCCTGTATCAGAAGTGAAGGAGCAGAAAGAGAAATTTCCTGTTATCTGTTTTGCTCACGGCTATCAGCACCCGGGTGACCGGTACGGCAACCTGGTTGAAATGCTGGTGCCTGAAGGTTATATAATGCTCGCCCTGACCACTTTCGAGGGGATTTTTCCTTCACACTGGGGGTATGCAGAGGAAATAAGGTTCCTTGCAGATGTTGTTGCCACGATGGGCCGTGACACACTTTCACCGTTGTACGGTATTGCAGACACTGTCATCTGTCTTATGGGACACAGTATGGGCGGGGGTGCAAGCTTCCATGCTGCAGCTGATAACCCTGCAGTAGATGCCATCATCACCCTGGCCCCTTATGATACAAGACCTTCTGCAATTGAGGCTGCCGGCAGGGTCAGGGTACCTACACTTATCATCTCGGGCACGGCTGACTGCATAACACCCCCTGAAAAGTACCATCTTCCGATGTATGAGCGGTCGGAAGCAGAGGATAAAACGTACATTTCAATTATTGACGGATCACATTGCGGCATGGGAGCCCTGCGAAAATGCTTCACTGCTGAAAAACTGGCGGGGTGTAAAGGCGGCCTGGGTACAGAAGAGCAGACAGCCATACTTTCACGCTACATTATTCCCTGGCTTGACTGCCTCCTGAAAGGGGAGAAGGAACAGGGAGCGGTTTTCAACCGGACACTGGCTTCTGACACAGCGGTAACATGGCTCCGATCAAGGCCACTGCCTGAACCTGACTGACAACAGTTTATTTCTTCAGGCTTGCCTTTGAGAAGATGTAATCAGGGATCGGTACATTGAATTCAATCTCCTCGATTATGAACTCAGTCCCCTTGCCATCCTTAAGCATATCACGGAAAAGTATCCTGCGTGGATACCATCTGTTTCCTATCCGTTCAACATCAGACAGTTCAGTTCTCTTGAGGAGCGTACCGCTTTTTGCGTACATCTCTTCCCTGAGGGGGATGTTTCTCTCCCGGTCTACCCACAGCTTCATCCCCTGGTAGGTGATCTCAGGTACAAACGCCTTCAGGTCAATCACCCAGCAATCACGCCCGTTGACCTCCTCGGTGCCTGTCACAACAGCACTGTAACGGTCAGTCAGCCTGCTGTCTTCCATCAGGTCTTCATATGACAGGTCAGAACCCATTACAGACTGGCGAAGCATATGCCCCGCAATCTGGATTATCCTGTCTGTTGACGGGGAATAGATCCAGAGCTGGTTTTCCAGCTTGAGCATTTTTGTTCCCTGTTCACGCACCGGGTAAAGATACTCGGTAAACGATTTTTTCTCGCCGGCGGTCCAGGTCTTCATCTTGATTGTATGCGTCGCCCTCCGGCCGTTGATGACCATGGTTGAGGTGAAAACCCTGTTTTCCGATGACATGTTTCTGTCTATCCTGTCAAGGAGTTGTTTCCCGTCAGGGTACTGGGCGTGAAGTGAGCTGAGGCAACCCGTCAGCAGAAAAATCAGTGCCACTCTTTTCATTGTTCAAGCTCTTTAAAAAGTTGTGCCGTCTGGCGTTTGTATATGCCTATGCCCGAAAGCATCGATCCGATCTGTGAAGATATCAGGCCCGGAATGAATCCCACGTACCATGTTGCAGGAGTGATATGTGCCCTGAAGACACTTGGCATCATCACCGAGGCGTTCTTCATCATCACCCCAAGGTCAATGCCGTGGTTCTGCAGAAACAGCGAGATTATCATCCCGAATGCAACGCCGGCTGCAGAGCCAAAAAATCCGATCAGCAATGACTCCATCATCATGGTTCTGTATACGTGACCCTTTGATTCTCCGATAGCAAGCCTCATGCCAAATTCGGAGTATCTCCGCAGGCCCCCGAGAAGCCCTGCATTCCACAATATGAGGGACATTGCCATGATGAACAGCGCCACAAGGATCGCCTGCAGTTTGCCTGAATACTCCACGAGGAAACCCATTGTCTTGTCCTGTGAGAGACTGGTCATCAAAGGTGAGAACTCGTCATCCGGAGTGTTGTATGCCCTGTTGAACTCTTCACATATTGCTGACGCCCTCTCCGCATCATATACGCCTGTCCTGAAGAAACCAAGTATCTCACCGGCGGCATCTTCCATGTTGAGGGCATCCCTGACATCCCCGATGTCAGCTATGACTGTTCCCCGGTCAAGGGCTGTTGTGCCAAAATCAACTGTTCCGCTGACTGTGAAGTTATGCATGGCCAGTTCACCGTACATGCTTGAACCAACGAGGGTAATGACATCTCCCGGGACAACGCCGAGTTTGTCTGCAAAAAGCCTGCTGATGAGCACCTCATTCTTCCTTTCCGGTAACCGGCCGCTCCTTAGAGATGAAGGGATGTTCATTCTTTCGGCTTCTGCCATATTCCCTGACAGAAGGTCAATACCGAATCCCATGGCCGGTCCCTGCTCCCTGGTCTCGCCAAGGGAGTCAGGGGCATCAATGATCCCTGCAAAATGTATCCGCCCGGCAAATTCCATCTCGGGCCACCTCTCAGATAATCCAGCGGTAAGGGTATCAGTACCGATCAGTGCCAGGTCATTTGGCGCCTGGGCTGCATTCTCTGAATAGGCCCTGGTCATCACCTTCACATGACCAGAGGCGAAGCGGGCACTGAACTCAATACTGTTTCCGATGACCCCCGTCATCCAGGCATGAAAGACCACTGTCAGCATCACCCCGATCAGGGTTACAAGGAAGGGCAGAAGGCTGCGGTGCCTGTCACGTAAAAGACCCCTCAAAAGAAATTTTATCATTGTACCCTCCCCCTTAATGCCTCAGTTGGACTCATCTTTGCTATTCTCCTTGAAGGCCAGTAACTTACGGCCGTGGTGACAAGCAGCACAATAGCCACGGTTCCGCCGATGAGCCAGAGGCTGTAAACCGGGTACAGACGCTCTGCCATTGCTATCCCGAAATCACTGCTGCTCAGGGGAATCTTAATTCCCTTTACTGCCTGCACCAGAAGCAGAGGAATGCCGTAAAGTGCTCCTACAATCGCGGCAAGCACCGAATTCATGGCACCTTCCAGTGTGAACAGCCCCACTACCTGGCTTTTCGTCATCCCGAGTGCCACATATGTACCGATCTCCTTCTGCCTCCTGAATATTGATAGTACCTGTGTATCAAAGACGGCAAGCATCGCCATCATCAGTAATATCCCCCATATTATGAGCCCCACCGATCCTTTGGCCTTGATAATTGTCTCTATGTCAGAGAGGAGAAAATCCTGGTCCCTGAAAACCCAGGGGTCTGCAACAGGAGGCGGCCCTGCCTCCGGTCCCCTTATAAGGAGTGTGGCTTCACCAGGCATCAGCATCATCTCCTGAAGCTTGTCCAGTGGCAGCCATATCTGCCCCACATCAACTGTGGGTACGGTGGTCTTAAAGACAGCAGCTATCTTCACCTCGGTGGCATCAAATGTGCCGTTCCTGTCTCTCCACCTTACAGTCACATAATCACCCTCCTTCAACCCGGTGCTCTCCGCCATCGCCTCTCCGATTATGGCACACACATCGCCTTCACCAGCCTCAAGGTATGCAGTGGGAAGCTCAATAACCTTCTGCTGCGGAGGTATTCCCTTGATGAGCACCGCATGCATCATACCCCTGGGATAGACAGATCCCTGGGTTATAAGCAGGGGAACAAGGCTTCCGTCTGTCACTCCCGCCTCCAGCCCGGCAGGTACCTGACCGTGACTGTCAGTGAGGGTGAACGGATCATACGGATCATATTCACTGTGCCAGTACTGGCCACCGCCAACCTCCCAGCTGATCATGTCATTCCGGGCCTGGCGGTCCCATCCCTCAAGCAGACCCTTCGTCCATATGATGATTATGAAGGAGAAGGAAAGAACTATCACATTGAGCCAGGTCCGCAGCCCCGCCCCGAGGAGGTTTCTTAGTGCAAGTCTGAAAGCAAGCATGACTATATTCTCCTTTCAGTTTTTTTCAATCAGTTCGTCCCTGGCAACCATACCGTCAGCAAGCCAGATCTTTCTCCTGACGTAGCCAATGACTTTCTCATCATGAGTGGCGAACAGGAATGTGGTCTTAAGCTCCCGGTTGAGTTTTTCCATTGTCTGCAGTATGTTGTGCGAGTTTGCCGCATCAAGATTGGCAGTCGGCTCGTCAGCCAGGACAACGGCCGGCCTCTTGACCATCGCCCTGGCGATTGCCACCCTCTGACTCTCACCTCCGGAGAGTTGCGCCGGGCGCGAATTTATCTTGTCTGTTAACCCGACCCACTCAAGTGCATCAAGAACCATCTGCCTCCTCCGGTTGTTCGCTATGCCCTGAAGGAGGAGGGGAAATTCTACATTCTCATATACAGTGTGAACCTGGAAAAGGTTGTAGGTCTGGAAGATGAACCCAAGCTGCGTCTTTCGCAGGGAAGCCGATTCGGCCGGAGTGAGCTCACTTACCGAATGGCCGAGGATCACCGCCCGCCCTTCTGACGGGTTGTCAAGTGTGCCAATGATGTTCAGAAGTGTGGTCTTGCCTGAACCGCTGGGACCTATTATGCCGGTGAACTCTCCCTCCCCGAAAGCGAGGTCGATACCGTTGAGGGCCGTGAATCTGCCACTGCCCATAGGGAAATGCTTTTTGAGTCCTTCGATGCTTATTACTTTTCCGTCTTCCATCAGAAGTATGTTATAACGTTAGAAATCAAATACAAACATTAGCTGAAATCCCTTCCCGGAAAAGGAATTGCCCCCTTCACCGCTGGTGTACAGAACCGCATCATCGGGATTCCAATATGTCATTAAATAAAATGTAAGATAGTCATATTTCATTTGCAGGTTAATGAACCTGTACCAGTCGTCCGTATCCCAGTTGTAATAGAGCATCCCCGAGATATTATGCGAAAGCCCTATCGGATAACCCAGTGTTAAGGTGGAAATGTTTCTTTCAGCCCTGGTTTCACCTTCTCCAGGGTGGTTCTGGTACCTGAAGTACTCAGTTGACACATTCAGCCCTTTGCCTATCCCGAAGGTGTAGTCCATCCCCAGGCTCAGGTAACTCTCCCATCGTGTTGTAAAAGGATTTTCCTTTTCGTTGAGTTTACCCACCATCTCGAACCAGATACCGGGGCCGATATCCCATTTCCCGTCTGCTGCAAAAAGCTGCTCATTGTACCTGGTATCATTCAACCCGGGTATCTGAACGGCAAGCGCAGAATAATCCGCATCCCGGTGGTGGTAACTCAGGGCAAATTCTCCCCCCGGAACCGGCAGCTGTACCCTTCCGCCGTATTCCGGGATCTCCTCCAATGAAGGCATTGCTTCCCATCCTTTGGTTTTGTCATTACCGTAAAGTCCCCATAACCAGATGTTTGCATTATTGCTGAAATAGTATCGTCCGAGCAGCGCGTAAACCCCATCGGTGAGCATCAGCGGATCCCTGAAATCCATTTTGTCAAACCACATAAGCGGCCTCAGGATTGTTGATGAACCAAAGTTTATCTTCTGAAGTCCTGCCCTTATTTCGAGATGCGAGGTGGAATACCTCATCCACAGGCGATATGGTTTGAACCTGAAATAAGCTGAGTCATAGTTACTGCCGGTGAAATGCACACTGCCGAAGGTATTTGCGGAAAACTCCGCATCAAACTTGCCATTGGCACCTGCTTTTATCCACGGGCTGATGGTTGGGATATACCTGATGCCCGACTGCCATTTAACCTCTTCCGGGAAATTCATCCCCAGCCAGGTGCTGACCTGGTTTTCAAATTCAAGACCGGCATTCTGACCGTGGATGCCAGGAGAGAGGACCATAAAAATGCAAAAGGCAATAAATAAAACAGCTCTTCTCATTTACCGGCCTCCTTACCTTTTGAAAGCAATCGCCGCAGAAGGCTGTAAAGGCTGTACCTGTCAAGCATTCTTCCGGGGCTCTTTCCCATAAGGATGAATTCGGAGACCTCTTCTTCAGTGAATTTTGAGCCTCTCTTCCTCTTGAGCTCACTGAATCGTGCCAGATCCTTCCTCATTGATATAAGAAAGAGTACCACCATCAGCACCATGAATGCCACATACCGCCAGTCTCGATACTGGAACCAGAGCCATACGGGCATCAGGAAATAGGCACCCCATCTCATTACGAGGACACTCCCGGTTATAAATCCGAGGACAACCGATGCCAGGTTGGCAAATAAGTATCCGCTCCAGCTTGTGACCAGCAGTGAACCGATTATTGAAGATTCTCCGCGGCCTCCCCTGAAACCGTACCATACAGGGAAATTGTGACCTGCTACACCGGAGAGCGCAACAAGCAGATGATATGGCTGTTCTTCAAATGCCAGCTTTACAAGAAGCATTGGCAACGCAACCTTAAGCATATCTGCAATTGAGGTGATGCACCCGTACTTTGCCCCAAGCTTCTTGTTTACAAGAGTGGCGCTTACCAGGTCTGATTCAAAAACCTCATCTGAATTGGGAACCGGCTCTGCAAAAGGTTCAATGTTTCGCTTTCCGGTAGCCAGGAAATAGACTATCCTGGCGGATGAAACAGTGCCGATCAGGTACCCCGCAACGGAGCAAACCAGCGCCGTCAGCCAGGGATGATTGTTTGCAAATGCCAGAACCTCATTCATAATCATGTAAAGTTAATATGCCGTTTGACCCGTTTACGGTTGCTGTCAGCCCGCTGCCGATTGCACAGGCATTAGCTACCGAAACCATGGCAGGAATACCCATCTCCCTTGCAATTATTGAACAGTGCGAAAGCATCCCCCCGGTCTCCGAGACAATTGCACCTGCCTTTGCCAGTACAGTAGTCCAGCTGACGTCTGAAAAGGGAATGAGAATTATGTCGCCCCTCTCTACCGTGTCAAAATCAGAAAGGCTCTTCACCACCCTTGTCTTGCCTGTGTAGCTGCCCGGCGAAGTGCCGGTACCTGAGTGATTCCTGCTTTTCCCGGTCTCCGGAGGCGGGGCATCTTCACCGTAAATAACCACCGGCAGCACAATATCCTTTGTTTCCTCCATCTCCCCGCGGCGTTGCCTTACACGGTCACGGTAATCAATCATTGCCGGTGTGTCAAGATCTTTCATTGCCACATCAACCTCTTCACGGGTGAGAAGGAATATATCATCACTCTTTTCCAGAATACCCCTTGAGACCATCTCTGAAGCGGCAAGCAGGAATAACTTACGGAACAGACCGTAGCCGTAAATATACAAAGAACTTATTTGTTCCCTGTAAACCTTGAATCGCCCTGCCCTCTGGTAAGCCTTTCGCATTGAGGACGGCACCCTTATCCCTCTTTCTTTCAGACCGTCAAGGGTATACAGTTCGGTCCTTCTTTCCTGCCCGTCGGCTGACATGATCATCCTGAAGAGGGCCTCAGGATCTTCCTCCCACTTGATATATGACAGGTCAGTACCACTTTCACTCAGATGGCCGAAAAGTCCTGTAAACTCATCAACCATCCTGCATATATCCTCTGCCTCAGGAAGACTCCTCATGGCAGCCATTGAAATACATTTTTCCCTGGCTTCCGGCGGGAGGGCTTCAATAGCATTCTTTATCCCGTGCAGCAGAGGGAGAGGCTCGTAATCCTTCATCAACGGAAAATCCTTCCTGAAATCCAGGGTGTCATAATCAAGACCTTCCTTCGCCAGTTTCTTTTTCAGCCCCTTGTGATACATGGTCATCAGCATTGGGGTGACTATGTTCAGGTAGGCAAGTTTCCGTCCTGTTTCAAACAGCCTGGAATAAAGTCCGGGATAGGTGCCGGGGCTGAATTGCGCCGGAATAGTTACGGCCATCTCCCTGCAACTGGCTTTCAGTGGTTCAAATTCACTCAGGAACCTCTTTTCAAATGAGATCTTTGATCTTACGAACCTGATAATCCTGAATGTATGACGGAGGGCCCTGATGCCGGGTCTGAAGGAATGCATTCCGCTTTCATGGCCGGTCATGAATTTTTCAAGGCTGTCAGCCGGTACACCTATCTTCTGAAGTATGCCCCCCAGCACGGCTATATTGAAATAGGCCTGGTAGTAAAAGGGCTTTGCCAGGTCCTCGGGCTTCGTTTCCAGTGGCCCGGCGATCTCCTCCAGGAGACCGATCCATGTACCGTTCACCAGGGGTATGTTCACTGACCAGACAAGTGGCTTCACCTGACCGGGCAGCATCTCGCGGGCCATCTTGGACGAGTAGACCGCGATCTCCTTTCTTGCGGTTATCTGCCTCAGCTGCAGGTAGTAAAGCTGCTTCCCGTCATAGATCCACTCAATATCGGTATGTTTTCCATAGTATAACTTCAGTTTTGCCGTGTCGGCAGCCACCTTCCTGATAACATGAAACAATTCATACCCTTCATCGCCTTCGAGGACATTCTTTTTCCTGATCCGCCACCGCATAGGGGTGACACCTTTCTGGACCAGCTCCTCCCCGGCACCCTCAACCGCTTCAATGACAATCTCGTTCTGATTGGTAACCGGGTTTCTGCTGAAACTGACACCCGCCAGCCTGGAAGGAATCATTTCCTGGATTATCACACCACACCTGATTCCCGTTATACCAGTCTTCCTGACATAGTCATTGTCACTCAGGAATGAGGCCGAATCCCACACCTTCCTTATAGCCCTTAAGATATCATCAGTCCCTTTTACATTGATAACTGTCTGAAACTGACCGGCAAAGCTGAATTCCTGTGAGTCCTCTGCAGTGGTGGATGAACGTACTGCCCAGGTTCTGGCAGGCAGATCCTCCAATTCCTTTTCCAGGTTGTAAATTAGGGATTCTTCACCGGAAATGTATCTCTCATATGCGCTTGTGGTGACGAAATATGTAAGCGGAATATTGAAGCCGTAATGATGGAGGAATATCAATGAGTTGGCCTTGTTGCCGGTTTCGTCGGCATTGAGTCCTGCTCTTAGTTTCTTTATCATTGGCTGCTGCTTCATGATGGTTTCATTAACGGGTTAGGCGGTTTATCATTCCCCTGAAAACTAATTCATGCAGAGGCATCACTGAGTACCAGTAGAGTCTGCCTTTAAGTCCAAGAGGCCTGAAGGTGGCCGTCTGCATTAAAGTATTCTCCTCAATCCTGAATTCGAGCCATGCCTCTCCCGGTAGCTTCATCTCTGCATACAACAGGAGTCTGCCTTCTTTACGGTCAGCGTAGAGTACACGCCAGAAATCCAGTGCATCACCCGGTGATATCTCCCTGTCGTTCTTTCTTCCCCGGCGGAGGCCCACACCTCCCGAGAGCTTGTCCATAAACCCCCTCAATCCCCAGAGCCAGTTTGCGTAATACCACCCGTTCCTGCCCCCGAGCGTCCAGATTCTCTCCACTACACTCTCCCGGTCGGTGAAGGTTCTTTTCCTGGTATCCCTGAAGCAGCCGTGAACCGGTACCCTTACAAGATCAGACACACCCCGTTCCAGTCCCGGACCGGAAAGAGCGTCAGTCCAGCTCGAAGTGACCTCATGGTGCTCTATCCTCTCAAATGCGCTCCTGACTGCCTCATCAAAACTCATCAGGGTTATCCCCAGCTCACTGTGGAGATCGTTCTCACGGCATATCACTTCCACCTTCATGCTGTCAACCAGGTTTACCGCAAGCTTGTACGAGGTGGAGGTAACAAAATAGAGCCAGTAGGAGGAGAGCCTGGGTGTCATGACAGGAACCACTATTATTTTGCGCCTGAGGTTCCTGATGCCTGCAAACCTTAGCAGCATTTCCTTATAGGTCAGTATATCGGGGCCGCCGATATCAAAGCTTCTGTCAAAGCAGCTCTCTTTCATCAGTACTCCGCTGAGGAACTCTATTACATTCCTTGCTGCAATGGGCTGTGATCTAGTGTTGAGCCACCTGGGAGCAATCATTAACGGGAGCTTCTCCACGAGGTCACGGATTATTTCAAAGGATGCACTGCCGGACCCCAGGATAATGCCTGCCCTGAGTGTTGTCAGATGATACGAACCTGCTGACAGTTCATCTTCTACCGTTTTGCGCGATGCAAGATGCCTCGACAGCTTGCCGGTGTTTACAATACCGCTGAGGTAAATCACCTGTCTCACCCTCGTCCTCGCCATGCGCTCACGGAAGTTGATGGCAGACCTTTTTTCCATATCATCAAAGCTGCCGGTGGAGGCTGACATGGAGTGGATGAGGTAGTAAGCGGCATCAATATCATCAGGTATTGCTTCAAGCGATTCCGGCACGAGGAAATTGGCCTCTGTGACCGACAGTTTCTCACTATTGTATTTTGCCGTATCAAATCTCTGCCTGTCACGCACGCAGCAGATCACCTCATGCCCTCCGGCAAGCAGGGAAGGAAGCAGCCTTTTTGCTATATACCCGGTGGCACCTGTGAGGAGTATCTTCATAGCTGGCTTTTAAGGGTTTCTTTTTGCATGACTTCTTTTTCCCGGTTCAGAATATGATTCGCAAACCCGCCGCTATCGATTCCTGGTTGATCACAGTCGCCACCGGTTCTATGATCCCCGGTCTTATATCACGGAAGATGAAATACATTACCATGTCAAATACCAGCAGGAAGCCACCCTGAAGGATTACAGCGTTGCCATACCCCATTAGAAGGTCAGCCCTCTTTTCTGACTTCGCCGACAGATGCCTCATCAGGAACCCGGCTCCCATATATCCCACATCGAGTCCTGAGTTTATCAGGAACAACTTTTCTGTTTTCAGGTGCCTTGCAAGCAGATCCTCTCCGGTCATGGAAAGTATGTCGGTGCTGTAGTTGCCGTAAAGCGCTATTCCTGCAATGGATAAATTGATTACGTTCCAGAACAGGTTCATCTGGCTGAAATACTTCTTTTCTCCCTCAAATGCTGCCCAGCCATAAGCACCTGCAGCCAGGTTAGCCAGCGCCCAGCCCCCCAGAACGTACATCCCTCCGTTGCCGGCAGCCATGCTTGCTTCCCCGAACGTTGCTGTGACATCCTGCCCCCGGAGGGTAATAGCTGTCATGAGGAAGATTATTGACATCACCACCCGTCTTTCTGCTTTCATGCTTTTCAGTATATTCATTTACAGTCGCATAAACAACGTGTTAAACCCTGTGGTTCATTACTTCAGCCACCGACATGAAAGCTGCCTCTGCAACCAGTCTGCTGTATTTTCCTACCGGACAGCCTGCGTATATGCCGGTTGTGTTCCCCTCCCTGAAAACCCGCCTCAGCGGCTTCTCCCAGTCAGGGTAGGGAACCGGCTGAAAAGGATCATACTCCCTGAATGCCCTGAACTTCTTTATGGCATGGAGGAACATCAGGTCCGTGTTCTCGGCAATGAAGTCAACAGGGATCTCCACGGCATAATCAAAGCCCTCTTCTATGGCCTTGCGGTAAGCCATCAGGGTCGAGAATTTCTTCCGTTTCGGATCCCAGTATTCGTCGGCAAATTCATCATGACTCCATATCAGTTCACTCCGGCCAGGCCTGCCTCCGATCAGATTCCGCATCTCTCTTTCAAGCGGAACCCTGTATTCCGGCTCACGCAGGTCAAGAGTCTCCCGTTTGAAGGGATGACCGTGCTTTGACAATATCAGGAGGAGGCTTGCTTCCGGAGGGATCTCAGAAAGTATATCACCTGCCAGTTCTGTATAAGCTTGACGCATGGGGTGCTGGTTACCGGGCTGATCAGCACAGATTATGTTCGCCGACCCGTTGGCAAAACCATGAACCATCTGAAGGGCAAGGGAGTAATCTTCAAAATCAGAATAGACAGGATTGCAGAAACAGTGGTATATTATCGTTTCACACCCTTCTGCAATCAGTCCCTCAACTGCCTCCCTGACTGATTCCGGATACATATAGCGGGCATGCTTTATCACTGCGTCAGGGTATTCGGCCTTAAGCATGGACTCAGCTTCTGAATACACCCTTGCGCACTGAACTGACCATGCAACTTTCTTCTCCGGGATAAGGTGACCGTAATACCATCCTGCTACTTTTGCCGCGGTTTTCTGGCAGATCTCAGGGGCCCCTCCCTTCCCATCACCCGTGTAGAGGAAATACCCGTGATCTGACGGGTTTCTCTTCATTCCGGGTGGCCGCCATCTGTACTCGCATTCTGCATATGGCTTTCCTGCCCTGTTCGTGAATGAACCGTTCATGTCAACCAGTTGCTTCGGGGCAAATGGCTCCCGGGCAAGCGGATTACCAGGGTCTATCAGCGCAAGTCCCCTGTCGGCCAGCACCAGGGGCTGGATAAAACCCGGTATCGAATATGCAAAGACATGATCCATAAACCTGGTGTAGAAAGCCGGGTCATGAGATTCCGGCATGCCCAGGTCAGCAAGGATGATGCCCGGCCTCCCGCGAACAGTACGATCCTGTTTCCTGAACAGTACCTCGTATCCGTAACGCCTGCCGTATCTCTGGTTTCTAAGCCATTCAAGCATATTAACCCTTAGAGTTTAGTTAAATAAACTGCTAAAAAATACTTCATGAAAACTGTTATCCAATATCCGCTGCCCGCCTGAAATTTTGCCGGACTCCCTTATCTTTGTGATATCCGTTAAAATCGCCTTTAGCTACTTTTCGTAATAAATATAATAAGGAAATGAACCAAAAGTATCACTACCCGAACCTGAATTTGACCAATGTACTGATTTTACTGACGATCATATGCATGGCTTCATGTTCAAAGGCAGAAACTGCCGGAGGTGATGGTGCCTCTGAATCTGATGCGGCTGCTGATCAGAAAGTTATACTCTATGCTGAATTCATGCATGAGGTGAACAGCTTCTCCCCGGTGATCACAACAGAGGTGAATTTCAGGGCTGATCATCTCTTCTTTGGCGATGACGTTCCTGCCTCAGCGCTTGAGGAGGACAAACAGCTTGCAGGATTCCTCTCCGCTGTTGAAAAAACCGGCATGGGAAAAATAAAAGCCATACCCGTGCTGCAGGCCAAATCAATGTCTGGCGGACCGGTAGACAGCCTCTTCTACAGTAAAATCAAAAATATTATCATTGATGCGGTTGCCGGACAGGAAAGGGTTGACGGAATATACCTCTCATTGCACGGAGCCATGGGAGTACAGGGTATGTTTGATCCTGAAGGTGACCTGATCAAATCATTAAGAGACACGTTGGGGCCGGAGGTGAAAATTGCCGTCACCTTTGACCTTCACGCGAATGTAACCCGGCGACGGGCGGAGAACGCAGACATAATTGTCGGATACCATACCAATCCTCACCGTGACCATTTCAGGACGGCCTTCAAGGCAGGTGATCTGCTTATTAGAACCGTTATGGGTGAAATTGAGCCTGTAATGGTTGTCAACAAGATGAAACTGCTGAAAGGCGGCGGCATCAATGTCGACTTTCTGCCCCCGTTCAACAAGATATTCTCTTCAATGAAGAAGATGGAAAAGGAGCCTGACGTGCTCTCCGTTTCATTCTTCCCTGTTCATATCTGGATTGATGAACCTGAACTCGGATACAGCACCATTGCCATAACCGATGGGAGGGCTGACCTTTCACAGAAGCTCGCCGATGAAATCTCGGAGATGGCCTGGGCCGTGCGCGATATTCCACAGCCTGAAGGGACAAGCCCGGAAAAGGCCGTGTCTGTTGCACGTGAGAAAAAGATTGCACGTGCTCTTGGTACAGTGGTCTTTTGCGATGTATCTGATGCTGTAGGCACCGGCACACCAGGTGAAAGCACCTGGATACTCAGGGCGCTGAATGAAAACGGCAGCGAAATGACATCCTACATCACCCTCCGCGATGAGGAAGCAGCACGCCACGCATGGAACAGCAACATTGGCGATGAAATCACTTTAACTGTGGGAGGAAAGATAGACACAGTCTATAACCAGCCGTTCAGCTACAATGGAATTATAACCCTCAAACAGGAGACCTCATTCGGAAAGACAGTCATCGTTAAACACAATGGCATTCACCTGATCCTCTCCGAACTGCCTATGGCCTCAAGGACTCCGGCCGACTTCAAAGACCTTGGCCTTTCAATCTGGAAAGCCGATATCGTTGTGGTCAAAAACCTCTTCCCCTTCAGGTACAATTACCTCCTCTACAACAGGAAGACTGTCAATGTAATCTCACCGGGACTGAGCAATACTGACCCATTCGCTCTGAACTATGTAAATATCCCCAGGCCGATTTACCCGCTCGATAAAATTGACAGCTGGAGATAGGCGGATCGGCTTTCCCATAAACACAACCGAAATCATTTAAAATCAAACTCGATGAAAAAACTCACCGGCCTTTTGCTTCTGATGCTGACTGCAGCAGTGACACCTGCACAAAACAAAACTGAATGTCCTGACTGGAGGATTTCCGGTGTCGACCAGCTCTTTTTGCCATTCTTTGCTGAACAGCCATCTGTTGACGGTAAGAAATTCGATACGGCAACTCTCCTTGAAAATGTGCAGGCAGATGTGGCAGATATGGAAAAATGGCCGGTTGTATACCTGCCGGGCGACAGTCTTATCACATCAGTCAACAGCGGGAACCAGCTGTTGAGGATGGCCGGCTTCATCAGCAGCGACCGCTGGACCAAAGCCTCGGTCAGTATTTCAACCAATGCGATCTTTGAGCTCAGCCTCAACGGCAAAAAGGTTAAATCACAGGGCAAACCCTCAGAGAGGCCTGTTAAGATTGATCTGACACTGGGAACAGGAATTCACGAGTTAAGCCTGAAACTGATAAGCACGGATAAATCACTCAGGTTCGGTGCTGAAATATCAGCAGCAAGCGATTCGGCAGTACTGGCATGGAGCACTGACCCCGGCCGGACCCTTACAATCAACGATATCCTCGAAGGGGTGAGCATATCAGGAGCAAGACTTTCTCCTTCAGGCAAATATGTTCTTATCCAGACAACTGAGATTTTACCGGGGAGCGGGAAACCTCAGAGCTCATTCCGGGTTTATGATATGGAGCTGAACAGAAACCTGTTCGCACTGCGGAAAAATGCACTCCGTGCCGACTGGATGCCACAATCCGACCGCTTTTATTACCAGGTCGACAGGGAGGGGACGAGCGATGTGATAATATATGACATGAAGACCGGAACGGAGAGTGTTGCCGCATCCGGTCTGAAATCGCCAGGCCGCATTGTATGGTCTCCTGCGGAAAATTATTTTGTGTACTCGCGGAATGAGGAGGCTGAAAAAACGGGTGACCTGAAACGGGTCTTTGACAACGAGGACCGTATTCCCGGAACACGCAACCGAAGCTATCTGTATATCTATTACCCTGCCACAGGGCTCTCACAGCCTCTCACTGCCGGGTCACAGTCAGCAAACCTGCACGCTGTCAGCCCTGACGGCCGGCGGGTACTCTTCTCAGTTTCACACCAGGACTACAGCGAGGTTCCTTTCACGAAACAGACTCTCTATGAACTGGAAGTCAATACCATGCGCCTGGATACAATATGGAAGGATAAACTCTACGGAGGCTCATGCCAGTACTCGCCTGACGGAACACAGCTCCTGGTATCAGGCGGACCGGAAACTTTCGGCAGCCTGGGAGTAAAGGTGAGCAAAGGGCGGATTCCGAACAGCTATGATACTCAGCTTTACCTTTTTAACCTGGAGACCGGGAAAGCAGAGCCACTTACACGCGACTTTGACCCGGCAGCCGGGACGGCATACTGGGCCAGGGATGGCAAAATATACCTTACCGCCACGGAACGCGACTATGTGAATCTCTACAGGCTTGACCCGAAAAGGCGAAACTTCACAAAAATAGATGTACCGGTGGAAGTGGTCACTTCGGTTGACTATGCGGAAAACAGTAGTATTGCAGTACTAAGGGGTACAAGCATCAGCACATCGGAAAAACTGTATGCACTTGACCTGGCAACCGGCAAATCATCATTGCTCTCTGACCCTGGTGCGGACCGGATGGCGGATGTGTTGTCCGGGCGGACTGAAGAATGGAATTTCAAAAACTCCAGGGGAACAACCATCTATGGCAGGGTATACTACCCTGTCAATTATGGCCCGTCAAAAAAGTACCCCCTGATTGTAAACTTCTATGGCGGGACGACGCCTACCGACAGGTCTTTCGGTGGCCGTTATCCCAAGGGAGTATGGGCTGCCGAAGGGTATATGGTTTATGTTTTGCAGCCCTCCGGATCAACGGGTTTCGGGCAGGATTTCTCAGCATTGCATGTGAACGGCTGGGGACGTGAGGCAATCGAGGATATAATTGAGGGCACGAAGAAGTTCCTGGCAGCCTTCCCCTCTGCCGATGCTGAAAATGTCGGATGCATAGGTGCTTCATATGGCGGGTTTACCACGATGATGCTGCAGACCCGTACTGATATTTTCAGGACTGCAATTGCCCATGCCGGTATCAGTGACATTTCAAGCTACTGGGGTGAGGGATACTGGGGCTATTCATACAGCTCGGGTGCCACAAGAGGGAGCTATCCCTGGAACAGGAAGGATATATACGTGGATAACAGCCCGTTATTCAATGCTGACAAATTCAGTAACTCCATACTGTTGCTCCACGGAACGGCTGACACCAATGTGCCGGTAGGGGAGAGCCTGCAGTACTATGCAGCCCTGAAAATACTGGGCAAGGAGGTGGAGATGGTCCTCGTCAGTGGAGAAAACCATCATATCCTAGACTATAAAAAGAGGATTGAATGGCATAATACAATCATGTCATGGTTTGACTTGAAACTGAAGAATCAGCCTCAGCACTGGAACGAGATGTACCCTGACAAGAATCTCTGATGTGGAAGTGCCGGCCCGGGCATCCTGAGGCGGTCAGCTGCCCCTGCCTCCGCCGGCCGTCACCTGTCCTGCGGCCTGCGGCGGCCTCACAGGATGAAAGGGATGAGTCTCTTCGTCACTTTCATGTATTCACTGTATTTATCCCCGAAGTACGAGAGACACTCCTTCTCATCACGCCGGGCGGTAAGCCACAGCAGCCATGACGAAAGGAGAGCCACAGGAAACAGATACCATAACGGTTGCTTGAACCAGATACCCCATGTCAGAAACAGCAGCGATGAGTACATCGGATGCCTGATGTATCTGAAGATGCCTGTTGTGACAAGATCCGTGGTCTTCTCAAACCTGAACAGCTTTTCGTCAACCCTGACAACCCCGGGCTTCCTGGCCCGCCTCAGCCTCACAACTGCTTCTGTCACAAACCACGCCGATATCATAAGCAGAATATAGGAGATCAGCTGCTTAACCGATAACGTGTCTGTGAACCATTTCTCATAATTGACCACAAACAGTACTATGATGCACTCCCAGCTGAAAAACCTTGTAAAACCGTGACTGTGAGGCTCAAATAGGCTCTGCTTTGAAAAAAATATTACCGGCAGGCTCAGGGCAATGAAGAAGATTACCTTATCCATTTCAGGTTGCTGTCAAATCTGTACGTTACCCCTTTTTCGGTTTCCATTGTATTTAGATTTCCTCGATAGGACAGGTTCAGCGGCGCCCCGGAGAGTGAATTTACGGTAATCTGCTCGGCTACACCGCCACGCCACTTTATCCCGATCTCAAAATTACCCCTGGCCTTCAGTCCAGACACATGCCCCTCAGGCCATGCCCCGGGCAGTGCCGGCAATACCCGCACCACCCCGTTGTGGCTCTGTACCAGCATCTCCGCGATTCCTGCCGTGCCTCCGAAGTTGCCGTCGATCTGGAAGGGTGGATGGTTGTCAAAGAGATTTGGCAGAGTCGACTTCTCAAGCAGTTGCCGGAGATGTTTGTATGCTTCGTTGCCGTCAAACAGCCGGGCGTAAAAGTTGATTATCCATGCCCTGCTCCATCCGGTATGGCCGCCGCCGTTCTCCAGCCTCCGTTCGAGTGTCCGGCGTGCCGCAGCATATAGCTCCGGGGTGTCAGGGGTTATCTGCGTGCCGGGATGCAGGGCGAAGAGATGAGACATGTGCCTGTGCCCGGGCTCCGCCTCAGCATACTCTTCAATCCACTCGGCAATTGTACCGTTCGATGCCACCCTGTCTGCGGGAATCCTGTCAAGAATATATTGCAGTGAATCAGCCCACTCACAGTCAATACCAAGGATAGCTGCACCCTTGCGGCAGTTGCCCAGAACCTCACGGATTATCTGGTTGTCCATGGATGGTGCATACGTAAGCTTGAATTCCTTCCCTGAAACCGGGTCTATATAACTGTTCTCCGGGGAGTAGGAGGGGACGGTGACCAGTCTCCCCTGTCCGTCAGGAACCAGGAATGTCCTGATAAACTCAGCGGATCCCTTCATGACAGGATAAGCATGCTCCCTTAGATATGCGGTATCATTTGTAAACTCGTAGTGTTCCCAGAGCGGCAGTGTCATCCAGGCACCGCCGAGGGGAAACATACCCCAGTATACCCCGTCAAGCACCGCCGTCTTGCCGAAGACATCAGTAGTGTGATGCAAAGTCCACCCCTTCGCACCATAGGTTTCGCGCGCTGTCACACTACCGGGGCCTGTGAGCTCATCCATGAACCTGATAAGCGGACCGGTGGTTTCTGAAAGGTTGCAAACTTCAGCCGGCCAGTAGTTCATCTGGAGATTAATGTTAGTATGATAATCCGAGTTCCACGGCGCAGCCAGGTCCTTGTTCCAGATACCCTGCAGATTTGCAGGCAGTTGCGCCGGGTGGCGCGATGATCCCATCAGCAGGTAACGGCCGTACTGAAAATATGTGGCAATAAGACCCGGATCATCACCTCCTGCCTGGAACCGCCTCAGCCGTTCATCCGTCGTAAGCTCATCCAGGCCGGGGTCTCCTCCCAGGTCCAGGTCAACCCTGTTGAACATCAACGAGTGCTCACTGATATGGTCCTTGCGGATCTTTGTAAAAGACTTCCATGAGGCTTTGCTGATGGCCTCAGTACACTCCTTCCTTGGATCAATGGTCCTGTCAAAGTTCAGCAGGTCAATGTTGTAATCGGTACGGGCGTTGAAGAAGAGCGTTATCTCCGTTCCTCCCGTCCAGTTCAAGGCCGTTTCCCCTCCCTTCAGGTCACCGTCACAACTCATCACTATCAATGATGCGAAGTACTTCATATGTGCACCTCCCGGGCCTCTTTCAGGGTCTTCAGGATCAATGATCTGCCCCTCCATGTCTATCCTGTTTTCGGAGACTGTTATTGTGACATCCCGCGACCTGGACTTAAGGGTATTTTTGCCCGGGCTGTCATCATACGGCGACCCGGTCTGACCAGTATCCAAACCAGGACTATCCTCAATTCCAGGCCTGGTCAGAGAAATATCCATATCCAGACCACCTTCATCCTGCGAACGCATGCTGATGACCATCAGGTCTTCACCGGCAGGCACATAAACCTCATAAGACACCCTCTTCCCGTTCCTTTTAAAACTGACCGAGGCAATACCTGTTGCAAGGTCAAGTTCGCGACGGTAGTCGGTTACCGTGGTTGTGTCCGTAAATCTGAAAAAGATATCTCCCAGGGTCTGGTATGACCATGTCTTTCCCGGTATGCCTGCCAGGTATTTTTCCGAGAGCTCATACGCCTCCGGGATCTTCCCTTCAAGTATCAGCTCCCTTATCCGCGGCAGGTTCTCAAGGGCATCAGGATTGTTGTTGGGCACATTCACCCCTCCCCAGAGCGACTCCTCATTCACCTGCAGATGCTCAGCAACGGGGTTACCATACAGCATCCCTCCAAGCCGCCCGTTACCAACGGGGAGGGCTTCAGTCCAGCCTGTTGCAGGATTATTGTACCATAAAACATATTCACCGCTGCTCCTCTCGTTTCCAATGCAACCTGCCGTCACCATTATGGTTATCACAATGACCGGATGGGTCAATGCCCTCTTTATGCTCATCATCAGGTCCGGTTATTTATAGACTGTTCTATTTTCAGTTCACTTTTATTGCTTCCGGGCATCCAGCCTTTTTTTATCCTCCAGGCTGTCAAGCCTTATGCTCTCCAGCGGAACAAAACTGTTGTCAGGCATCTCGGCTATCCTGATGTTGCTGCAGATCCCCCTGAACATTATCCTTATTGTGTTTTCAACATTCTCTCTGATCGGTTCCATGATCCAGGCAAACTCTTCCGGACCGCTTTCCAGCGAATGCTCGGTCTGAAGGCGGATCTCCTCCTTCAGCTTCTCTGCCCTCTCGGCCAGGTCGTCACTGGTCATCCACCTCTTTACCGTCAGGGGCAACTGCCTGCGATACTCCAGCGTCTCGAAGAACTCCCACTCAAGCTTGCGGTTGCCAAATGAGAGAAACCGGGGATTGATATTGGCTACCACCAGCTCGTCGCTTTCAGGCATGTACTTGAATCTTAGTTCCTTCAGATCAATTCCGTATTTCGCCTTCAGCGAGACGCCAAGGCTCCCTATGTATCGTATCTCACGGTCATTGAATATCTCCGTTTTGTTTAATGTCCGCTTGAACCTGGTGTCTATCTCGAAGAGATTCATCTCCAGTATGCTCTTGATCTGTGTAATCTGGAAATGCCTCTCCTTGAGGAATGCATTCTCTTCGATCAGCTTCTCATTCATCTTCGCCAGGCTCTGGTTCTTCTCCTCGAGGCCGGAAATGTTGTCCTCAAACTTTGAGACCTTTACGTTCAGCAGAATGAGCTGCTGGATGCCCAGTATGATCAGCCCGGCGGCAAGGAATGCAGCACCCCATATCAGCAGCTTGTTTGCCAGCAATATCACCGCCACCAGCAGTATGGCCGCTACCAGCAGGTAACGCTTCAGTCCGGTCATTGTAAATATCGATTTCTTCATTTTTGAGGCTTTTTACCGTTATGTGCCCTGTGCAGACCTGTGAAAAAGGCCCTGGCGTTAATGCCGAGCGACTGGTTCCGGTACCCCCCCTCCTGAACCACCAGTGTCGGCAGCTTCAGACTGCCAATCATCTCCCCGTTAGCCGCAAAATTACTGTGGGTAAAACTCCATGTCCCGGTCGGATCACCCTTGGCAGGATCAAGACCGAGAGCAACTACCAGGTAATCAGGCTTGAATTTCTTGATAATGTTAAGCGCCCGGCCCAGCACCTTCACATACTGCTCATGTGTAACCTTCTCCGGAAGGGGAAAGTTGTGATTGAACCCAATACCTTCATCCTCTCCCTTCTCTTCCTCAAATCCCGAGAAATAGGGATAGGCAAAGGATGGATGCCCGTGCAGGGAGAGAGTCAGCACATCGCTTCTGCCGTAGAAGATTTGCTGCTGCCCGTTGCCGTGATGATAGTCGATATCCAGGATGGCAACCCTGCCGCTTCGGCTAAGGTAATGGGCTGCAATCGCACAGTTATTGAAGTAACAGAAACCGCCGAACACAGACCGCTCGGTATGATGCCCCGGCGGCCTGGTAAGAACATATGCATATCGTGTCCCCGCCAGCATCTCGTCAGCAGCACTCATGACACAGTTGACTCCCCAGCGCGCTGCCAGGAACGCATCCTGGTTCAGCGGGGTGAAAGTGTCGAAACAGTAATAACCTGCCCTTACCGAGAGATCCTTCGGCGCCCTTGCTGCATACCTCAGAGGGAACACATAGGGGTAGACCGACTGCCCCCTGGGAATGCTCTGACTGACCTTCTTGAAATAACTGAAGTAGTTGCTGTCATGCACGTCAAGAATGTGCCTGTCAGGATACTCCCTTATTCTACCCATCCTGAACAGCCCGCTTTTATCCAGTTCCCGGAGAATACTTTTAACCCTGACAGGTGATTCCACATAACCACGCTCCCTGACGTGATGGATCGAGTGCCTGTCGTTTACCGCAAGCCATATCTTCTTCTTTTCCGGGACAGCGGCTGACTGCTCAGACAGAATCTTTTTACGGGTATAGCGTGGAGGCCTGATAACCACAGGGTCATCAGTTATACTGTTGATAACCATATTATTATACTCGGCTCCCGAATAATCGCCATACTTTCTTTCAAGGATCGCCCTGACAACGGCACGGGCCTCATGCATCGATACTGTTCCGCGCCGTCCCAGTCCGTCGAAAACCAGGTAAGGAGGACAATCGTCTTCGGGCCTAACAGGCGTTTCATAAAGTGTATTGACGACAGGCCTGGCACCGAACCTCTCATAGAAAGCCAGCCTCCTCCGGTTCTGCTCCAGCGTCTTCGGATCCCTGCACAGCGAGGGATCATCCGGAAGGCATTCAAAGAAGAGCCCTATTGCGTCAAGCGATATGGCCTCTTCCCTGATGCGCTCGTACAGGGCCCCGCCGAGGCCTGATGATGCATTGTCAGGCGAAGACGCAATATAGTCCAGGAAACAGAACCCGATGTCCGGCATGTAAAGCAGCAGGGCAAATGCCTTTACCGACTCATGAATGTCCTCGGCAATGAAGAGTGATGACTGGTACCTGTGCTTGAGGGGATCTACGAACTGTGCATCAAGATCACCGATCTTTCTTTCACTTACTGCAGGAAACTGTACCCGGAGTATCTCCTTAACAGCTTCTATCTTCCTGACATTAGCCTCCAGGTACGGATTGGTGATTTTTCTTATCCTGATCATCTTACTCTGGTCTCCTGAAACGGATTGGTGATTTTTCTTATCCTGATCATCTTACTCTGGCCTCCAGAAACGGATTGGTGATTTTCTCATCTTTATCATCTTATTCTGTAATCCGACCGCTGTTGCTTACAAAGGCCACCCTCTTACCGTCAGGAGACCATGATGGAACATTGATGGTGCCCTGCCCGCCATAAAGATAAGCAATTACCTCCGGTGTTCCGGCTGGGGATTCCTGCAGGCTGGCTCCGGGTACCGGGATTGCACGGTCCTTCCGGCCCGTCCCCGGCAACGGGACAGCCATCTTCCTGATATACACATGTTTGTAGAACGGGTGGTCATCCGCCCTGACATCAGGCATAAATGAAAGAAATACAATCCATTTGCCATCAGGTGAAACATGAGGGAACCAGTCGTTGTATTCATCAAAGGTCAGCTGCTCCTGTTGCGAACCGTCAGGTTTCATCCTCCAGAGTTTCATGACGCCGGAGCGGACCGAGTTGAAGTAGATATACTTCCCGTCAGGTGAATATTCTGACCCGTCATCCAGCCCGGGAGCATCGGTGAGCCTGACCTCTTCCTTCTTCTTTATTGATATTTTGTAAATATCATATTCGCCGTTCCGCTCTGCGGTGTAAGTCAGCCAGCGGCCGTCAGGTGACCAGCCGTGGAGGTAGGAGGGACCCAGTGTGGTAATGCGCTCCGGAGTGCCCGTCCCTGATGTGCTTCCCTCCGGCGCAAACCCCTCTGCAGGCATGATGTAGATTATTGACCTGTTGTCCTCCTCTGCCACATGATGACTGATACCAAGCATCTTTCCTCCAAATGAGAGCACATGATCATTATTGTTTCTGGTGGCAAATCCTGAACTGATCACCTGCGACTTGCCGGTTTTAAGGCCAAACCTGTAGAGCAAGCCGTCACTGTTGTAGATAAGGTACCTGCCGTCGGGTGTCCAGTTGGGCGCCTGGATAGAGTTGGGCGCCTGGAATACCACCTGGCGGTGACCGGTCTCAATATCCAGGATTTCCAGGTTGCTCCCCAGGTAGTCACGGTAAGGCACCAGTCCGCTCCATGCAGGCCTTGTGATCCGTACATTTGAAAAAACAGCGGTTTCTGTTACACTGTTATCATGCGAGCAGACAAAAAGCCCGGCATATACCTCGCCGCTCAGTGCTGCCTGCCTGACAGCCAAAGTATCAAATGGCCTTCCCCTGACAGCGGCGGAGAAGATAAACAGGTCCCCCCTCCGTTCAAGCTGAATTACATCCGGGGCAACAACCGGAGACTTACGCTCCACGGTTTCTCCGCCTGCAGTTACCCGGTGCTGCAGCGAGGCCAGCCCGTCTCCGTGCACTGCTGCGGTGACATGAGGCGAATTACTCCCCAGCCCGTCACGGATCATCCATCCCGCCTTCCTGTGTTCATGCTTTCCCTTACCGGTGAACCTGATATCGGCACTTAGAATGAAATCGCCCTTCAGTTCCTTCCACGCAAAATGGAACTGGTCAGAATCAAACCATATATTTTCGCCTGACCCGGTCAGGAGGTATTCCTGCCTATCCGGAATGAATTCCGTTGTTCCCCTGATGCTGCAGTTTCCGATATCGCCGCTCGCGTCAAAGATGTTTCCTGAATATTGCTGTGACCACACGGGGCCTGAAACCATCATTGTCATCGTCATAAGTACTGAAATGATTGTCCTGGTCATCATTATAGACTGATTTTGTCTGCCCCCGGTTCATTTTCTTTTCTGCAGGGCTCTGAACTCCTTCTAAAGATAAATATCCTTCCTGAGATAGATCCTCCGGGAAATAAAGATCAGTAAAAAGGGGCATATGGTTAAATACAGAGCGTTTACCGGCTCTATCCTGTATGCGGGGTTAACTACATCGAGATCAATGAATTTATAGGGACTGACATATCCTGCCCATGAAAGATCAGGTGTGATGTTGGAGATGGTAAAGATGAAGTATAGAACCATAACCAGTGCCACACTAAGGGTGGTTACCGGTCTTGGCTTTCTGACAAGCACCGAAATGAACAGACCCAGTCCTGCAAAGAAAAGATGTAGCAGAAGGGTGTACAGTGACATAATAAGAAATGCATCAATATTATAGGGTTCTTTCTTGCATGTCTCCAGTGATATGTACCCGGCAACAGTTATAATCAGGTTTATTGCAACGATATTGATGACAACCACGGCCAGCTTGCTGAAGAAGACCTGCCCTCTGGTCACCGGCCATGAAAGAAGAAACTCTGCTGTTCTCCCGTACTCCTCCTTAAGCAGGATGTTGGAGGAGAGAACAATCGAGTAGATGCTACCCAGAACCAGCATGTAAATCACATTATTGGCTGAATAGAAACCAAGAACGGAAAAGAGGTCGTTGATATCGGAAACTCCCTTGAACTGTAATGCTCCTTCAGGGAGGATGCTGACCATTGCCAGTATCTTTGCATTGTTCTCCAGGAAAATACCGTAAAGAGACATGGTGGCTGTGGTGAGGAATGTTATGACTGCCGTCCACACCAGCAGAGCCATTGCATTGCTTCGAAGTTCCCTCAGAAATAAACCCCTGTTCATTTGTTTCGCCCCGGGCTAATTGTAATAGTGCATGAAAATCTCTTCGAGCGAAGGTTCCTCGACGGTTATGTCGGCAATATCCTTCCCGCTGAGAGCTGCAATAAGACTCTTCATGTCGCCTGACCAGGTGAATTTCATTGATTTCCCCGAAACGGAGACACCGTTTTCCATTCCCGGCAGGTCTGCCAGGTTTTCAGGCACCGTGTCAATGAATTCAATCCTGATATTCTTCAGTTGTTTCTTCCTTAATGTCTCAATGGCTTCCACATTGATTATCCTGCCTTCCTTTATGATGGCTACCCGGCCGCAGAGCATCTGCACATCGCTCAATGTATGAGAGGAAAAGAAAACGGTCATCCCTCTCCGGTTCTCCGAACGAAGAAGATCGAAAAACCTCTGTTGCATCAGAGGGTCAAGCCCGGTGGTAGGTTCATCCACGATCAGCAACCCGGGACTGTGAAGAAGGCTCTGGATGATGGAGAGTTTTTTCCTGTTTCCCGATGACAGGTTGGAAATCTTTCTGCCGGGTTCAATATCAAATACCTCCATCAGTTCAATGATCTTCCTGTCAGCCCGGGGAACACCGTAAAATGAGGCACAGTAAAGGAGAAACTCCCTTGCTGCCATATCAGGCCAGGGGGAGGCTTCCGAGGGAATGTAGCCTGTCCGTGACCTGATCTTCTTAGAGTCCCTTACTATGTCGAACCCCATGATTCGTGCGCTTCCGGCTGTCGGAAACAGCAGGTTCAGCAACACGCGAATGGTGGTTGATTTACCGGCACCGTTCGGACCGATGAACCCGAAAATCTCTCCCTCTTCCACCTGCAGGTTTATTTTATCGATACCACGGTCCCTGCCGTATCTCCTGGTAAGATCCGAGATCTGTATGACGGGAGTGCTCATAACCTGCTGCACGCTTTCGTGGTTGCAAGGTAACTCATACCAGGTCACATGCTTCAGGAGGCATCCACTTGGCATCCTTCCCTTCCCACTTGATGTTGCACCCTATCGGATTTGTAACGGGCACGCTGATCTCCCTTCCGGTGGTGAGTTCATCCAGCGTCCTGTCAAGGTCATTGACGGTCATACGCGAGGTGTCCCTCGGATAGTCCACACCCCTTCCGGTATAAACCAGCTCGCGGTCGCGGTTGAAAACAAAGAAGTGCGGCGTTTTAAGTCCGCCATAGGCCTTAACCACAGTCTGGTCCCTGTCATAAAGGTATTTCCAGGGGAAGTTGTGCTCCCTCATCCTTTTGACCATATTCGGGAAACTGTCCTCCTCATATGTGTGCTCACTGTTGGAGTTTATGCCGACGAAAGCAACACCTCTGTCCCGGAATTTTTCCGCAGTTGCCCTGGTGACCTCATCTGACCCTATCACATATGGACAGTGGTTGCAGGTGAAGAATATCACCAGGTAAGGGTTATCATCAAACTCTGCAAGGGTGTATTCCCTGCCGTCAGTGGCAGGAAGCCTGAAATCAATGGCCTTCTGGCCTGGTTGAAGTGTATAGCTCATTGTATGTTCACATTTTTGGTTAATCAATTTTTTTCACGAAGACAATACTCGGCACCGGTCTCTCAACCTTGCCGGAAGGCCTGTTTACCACTCCGGTGGCACCCTCGCCCTTTACATAAAGCGTGGTAGATCCGCCGCCGTCCAGATTCAGTATGTCAGTGCATCCAAGGCTGCGGGCAAGCTCCCGCAGCTCAAAGAGGCTCATCCCGTCGGCATAACCAGGTTGTCTGCCGTCAACAGCTATGCACAGGACATGCCCATCGCCGGTTATGCCCAGCAGTGACCGGGGATGTCGGTTCTTGTTGAAGTTGATACTGTCAAGCAATATTTCGTGCCCGTTATCGGTCAGAAGTGGTCCTGTGACAATTGCGTCCTCGGCCTTCACCACTCCGGCATCTTCCTTTTCCGGTCCCCATGCCGAGATGTCAACCGCCTCACCGGTGGCAGTGAAAACCCCCGTTGCCCGTATACCGTATTCCTTCTCATCAGTTAGCGCCACCACAGAATCGTTCACCCTGACGTAATGCACATTGTAACCCTCCTGCATGTTGAAAAAGGTGCCGTTTATGGCCGCTAGCACTCCCTCTCCGGCAGCATATGAACTGGTGATAAGCGGCCTGTCTCCTGCAGCCACACCGAACTCAAAGCGGCCGGCAGTGGGATCGGTCTCTACAATATAAATCGCCTGGTCAGAGTCAAACAGTCTTGCCTGCACCCACTTCAGAACAACCCCTTCCGTTATTGTCCGGCTGTTCCATTCAATCTCTGGCAGTGACTGGTTGACGTGTATTGCCTGCCCGCCGGCAGATAAAGAAGCAGAAATCAGCAGACCAATTGATATGATATTTTTACATTTCATTTTATGACCGATTCTGGAAAGTTACAAAACAACTACTCCTTCTATAGGAACACAGAACGCTCATTAAAGTTAACTGCTTTTTTCCGGATGGCATCAACTACTGCCCTGATACGTGCATTTAATGCCCCTGCCGACTGGTAGAAGCGGCGGATCATCCCTGTTTTGAAATCAGGTATATGGTATACCCCACATAGGAGGAGAGAAGCAGCGCCGCCTCCCACCGGTCAAGCCTGTGTTTCTTCCATGCTATCAGATTGATGAATAGCACAATAGTACCTGAGGCGAGGATATAAAAGTCGATATCAAATATCGGGCTGTACTTGATGGGACTCACGGTGGAAACCAGGCCACCAATGAGCAGAAGATTGAATATGTTAGAGCCTACAATGTTGCCGACGGCAATATCCGCATTTTTCCTGAAAGCGGCGACAACCGATGTCGCCAGCTCGGGCAGTGATGTACCTGCAGCAATGATCGTCAGCCCTATTACCTTTTCGCTTACCCCCATCGCCTTTGCTATCAGAACAGCGTTGTCAAGCACCAGTTTCCCTCCGAGTATCAGCCCGGTAAGCCCCAGGATGATAAATACAATCATTTTAAACAGCGGACCGGAAGGCTTATGCATTGTTTCCTCCGGCTCGTAGTTCTTTATCTGCCGGTATATGTAGTACTGAAAGAACGCAAACATACCAAGCAGGATGAGGCCGTCTATCCTGCCAAGCATCATTCCTCCACCAGGTGACGGAATGTGAACCAATAAATAAAAAACTACAAGTGCGGCAAAAGACATTGGAATCTCTTTCCATACCGTGCTGACCTGTACCTTCAATGGAAGCAACACTCCTGCAATCCCGAGAATGATGAAAAGATTGAAGTTGTTGCTCCCAAGGATGTTACCGAAGAAGATATCCTGGTGATCAGTTGCGGATGCAAAGAGGTTCACAACCAGTTCCGGTGCCGAGGTTCCGAATGCCACCACGGTCAACCCTATTGTAAGATCTGATATTTTAAATTTCCTTGCAAGTGATGAAGCACCGCCTACCAGCCATTCAGCCCCGGCAATTAGCAGCCCCATGCCGGCCAGTAATAAAATTATCTGAAGTGTCATGCGGTAAAATTAGCAAATAATTTTTTTTAGCCGCCCCTCAGGCTCCGCCTGGTGAGTTCTCCGCCCGGGCAGGCTTCGTCGCACGGGTTCTCCGGACCCGGCAGACCTCTGCTCGTGTGTTCTCCTGACCGGCAAGATGTCTTTATTCAGAGCTATTATCCAGCCAGTTATTCTCTCTGAGTATCTCCAGTCCTTTGAATACGATTCTATTCAGATCCTCCGGGGGCCTGTTGAATAAACCCACATAAAGCAGGTCCTTTTCAGGTATGGAAAAATGGAATGCCCTGAACCCGCCCTGGTCTCCGGTGTGATACACTATTTTAACACCGAAACTGTTCATCTCACCCAGGATCTTCTCCTCACCGATAAACCAGCTGTAACCAATGAAGGGTGGATCGTTGCCCAGCCAGGTTTCTGTTCGGCATACTGACCTTGACTTTTCCGTTAGCTCCTTGCCCAGGAAGAGATTCTCCCTGATGGCCTTTTCATAAAGACCAAGCTCTGTCACTGAACTCCATACCCCACCGTTGCCGGCAGCCGGAAAAGTAGGAAACTCTCCGTAGTCAGACTCAGTCCACTTTCCGTTAACCATCTCATATGCATGTGACACACCGGAATCGGGGTGGGGCCCGTCAGTAATCGTGCTTGTCACCATACCCGAAGGTATGAATATCTTCTCAGCAATGAAATCCTGCCACTTCTGCCCGCTGACCTTTTCGATGATAAGGGCAAGTCCGTTGAAAGCGGGATTTGAATATTCATACTTCACGCCCGGTTCAAAAACCAGGTTCTCTGCCTGCATCACTGGAGCCCAGTTCTCATAATCCTTTGCAGTGATGAAGAATTCCGGGTTTTCACTGACCGGCCTGTTATCAGGCAGCCCCGATGTGTGAGTCAGAAGGTGCATCACCGTTACCTTATCGGCTATCTCCTTGTTCCGGAACTCAGGGAAGTATCTGCTCAAGGGGTCTGTGACCGATAGTCTTCCTTCCTCCTGCAGTATCAGGATCCCGTTCGCCACTACGGTCTTGGATATCGAGCCGAGGTTGAACAGTGTGTTCGCGGTTATCCTTTCCCCGGTTCCCATGTCGGCAATGCCGAAGCAATTCAGATATGCGACACTGTCACCCTTCATGACAACGACCGCTCCTCCTGGTTCCCCCGAAACGAATTCGGCTGCAAGCAACGAGTCAAGTGATTTGAACATGGTCTTTCCGGTTTGTTTGGTTGAACATGAAACTGCCAGCAGGCAAGCTGACAGGAGAAGAATAGTTCTCATTTCATTGTTTTTTGGGGGTTAATGATATGCTTACCGATTGTATCCTGGGTGACGGCTCAGGTGTAAGGGTAAACCTGACGGTGATGGTTCCGCCTTCACACTCCATCGCGAAGGAGCCCCTGAGACTGTTCTCCGGGATGAGTTCCTTCACATCAGTTATCGCGCCTGCCGCCCTGTAAATCCTGGCAGTTTCGGCACGCAGATCCTCCACAGGATTGTCAATGAAGAAGTTGTCAGAGAAGACATCCCCGGTGCCTGCTGTCTCCCAGTCCGGCATGATGCGAACAAGGTCATTCATCCTTTCGCTCAGGATAGCCGTGATCTCAGGCCTGCGTGGTTTGAGCTCCAGGGAAGCCATAAGCAGCTCCAGTACTTTCTGGTTGACGGCGTACGTGGAGCCATAGGTGCGGTTGCTGAAGGCAACCACCCCGATGCCGTAATCAGGCATGATGGTCCAGTTGCTGCCGAAACCCGGAAGCCCGCCGTTATGGTAAATTTTTCTTCTTTCCCTGCAGTCGAGCGACCATCTGAGGCCATAACCGTAGGCTACAATTACTTGGCAATCCGGACCACCGGACCATAGTGTACTGCTGCTGAAGCTGACTCCGGATGCGGGTGAATGCATCTCCCTGAGGGAACTTCGCTTCAGCGGAGCGATAAAAGCTCCTTCGCTCGTCGCCATTCCACTGGTTCCTTCATCGAGGGCCACCCCTTCGGCTCCGTCCCGCGGCGGCCAGGCCGAGAGGTGCATAATGGCATAACGGGCGAAATCACCCACGGTCGAGATAAGTCCTCCCATGGCCCCGAAGGGACCATCATGCAACAGCTCCTCTTCACTCCATCCCCCTGCACTGTGCCTGTAGCCTTTCGCCATCACTCCCTCAGGCAGATCATTGTACTCCCATACCGTTCTGTTCATTCCCAGCGGCCGGAATACCAGGGAGTCGATGTACGACTGGCAGGTTATGCCCGTGACTGCCTGTATTATCCTTCCAAGCAGGGTGTAACCCAGGTTGCTGTATTCATACGTGATTCCAGGTACGTTTGACATCGTCAGTCCTTTGCGGATCATCCCGCTGAGCTCCTCTTCAGTCGATTCAAGCTGCCTGTCAGCCCACGGGTCATCCTGCGGGAAACCTCCGGTGTGCGTCAGCAGCTGACGTATGGTAAGCACCGGTGCGTCGTCTGAAAGGTAACGGAGGCTGTCAAGCTCCGGAAGCCATAACCCTACCGGGTCATCAAGCCGCAGTTTACCCTCGTCACGCAGCCTGAGTATCGCCAGCGCCGTGAAGCTCTTTGTCATGGATGCTGCCCTGAATGCCGTTGAGACTGTCACCGGGGTGCTGTCGGAAAGGTTCGCGTATCCGGTGGCGCCGGAATAGGCAAGGGATGTGTCTATTATGATGCCGTATACCACACCCGGCAAATGATTCTCTTCTGCAAACGCACGGTACAGGCTGTCAATTTGAAGGATCAGCCCCGGTGAGAGCTTCTGGGCAGCCAGCTGACTTCCGGGGAGGGTCAGGGCAGCCGCCAGTGCAACTACGAACGCCCTGGCTGCAATTCTCAGGAGCGAAGTCATTTTTCCTTCAGCCTGTTGTATTTCCGGAGTATCTCAAGGGTCTTTTCAACCGGCAGAGCTTCCACGGTCATCCCGTTCCTGGCCTTCGTGGTTTCGGCGGTAAAGAGTGAGTTTATTATGGCCTCCTCCGTTGCCTCGGCTGCAGCCTGGAACAACAGGTCCATCTCATCATTCCTGATCTCCCGCCACTCTTCATACATTGACGCGGAAGAGTAGGGGATACGCAACTCTTCAGCGGTGGACACGGCTATAATATAGTCACCGCTGCCGTTTGAGCCTGATGCCCCTGTCCGCATCATCCCGGCAAAAGCCCTGGAGCCAAGCCTCTTCAGGTTCCTGGAGGTGAGCGGTGCATCGGTCATGACCACAATCATACATGATCCGTCTTCCCTGTACTCATTCACTGTGGTCCTGAAGCTGTAACGTCCGAGCTCCTGGCCGACGGGAACACCGTTGACCTGGAGTATCCCTCCGTAATTGGTCTGAACGAGAACACCAACTGTATAACCTCCCCTGGCGGCCGGCAGCACCCGCGAAGATGTGCCTATACCACCCTTGAATCCGAAGCAGACTGTACCGGTGCCGGCACCAACGCTGCCCTCGGCAACAGGACCGCCGGCTGCGTTCCTGATTGCCTCAAGTACATGCTCCGTGTTGATATGCCTTCCCCTGATGTCATTAAGCCTGGCGTCATTGGTCTCACCAACAACCGCATTGACGCTGGTCACCCCCTCATTGCCCGGCTGTGAGAGCGTGTGTTCTATCACGGCAGCAACGGCAGTTGAAACGCTCAGCGTGTTTGTCAGCACAATGGGGGTCTCCAGGTTGCCCAGCTCTTCAACCTGGGTGTACCCGGCCAGCTTGCCGAAGCCGTTCCCAACGAAGATTCCCGCCGGAACCTTTTGCTGGAAGATATTTCCGTCATGGGGCAGGATGGCCGTGACTCCCGTTTTCACCGAGTCGCCCTCCTTCAGGGTGACCTGGCCCACCTTCACGCCGGGCACATCTGTGATTGCATTGACAGCACCCGTACGCAGTATGCCAATCTCAATTCCGTAATCTCTTGCTCTTTTCATCCCCTGATTCTTGTTTTGACCGTTAAGGACCGGAAGTAGCAGCATCACTGATGACACTGTTACTATCAACCTGAAGTAATTACTTCTTTTCACGGAACCATCTGTTATTTGTCCCCTGTGAAGTCAAACACCTTCTTGCCGCCAACCCAGGTCTGCTGTACCTTCATATCCCGTATCTCCACCGGGTCAATGACGGTGATGTCACGGTCAAGCACCACGAAGTCAGCCAGTTTGCCCGGTTCAAGCGTTCCCTTTATCTCCTCCTCGAATGATGCGTATGCTGCATTTATTGTGTATGCCTTCAGTGCCTCCTCAACTGTGATCTTTTGTTCCGGAACCCAGCCGCCGGGGTTCTTCCCGTCGAGAGTCCTGCGTGTCACGGCGCCGTAAATACCCTCAAGGGGTATCGGCGGCGCAACATACCAGTCGCTCCCGAAGGCAACAATGGCTCCGCTGTCAAGCAACGACCTGAATGCATAGGTTGTCTTTATACGTTCCGGCCCGATGTATTCCTCTGCCCACCTGCCGTCGTCAATGGCGTGGTAGGGCTGCATGCTGGCAATCACCTTCAGCTTTGCGTAACGCGCAATATCAGATGGAGCGATGTGCTGTGAGTGCTCAATCCTGAACCTTCTGTCCCGTTCTCCGTTCTCCGTGGCAACTCTCTCATATGTGTTCAGAAGGAAGTTGATGGCGCGGTCACCGATGGCATGGATCACCACCTGCAGCCCGGCCCTGTCAGATTCCAGGATCCAGTTGTACAGGTCTTCTTCAGTGTTGACGAAGAGCCCTTTATCAGTCTGCAGGTCGGTATATGGTTCAAGGAAGGCAGCCGTATGTGATCCAAGGGAGCCGTCGACAAACCCCTTCACACCACCGGTACTGACCCACCTGTCACCGCGTCCCTCGCGTTCAATCTGTTCCTTGAGATCCTTCCACCTGCTGATTGTCTGCAGGTAGTAGATACGGGTGATCTGTTCCCCCCGCGCCCGAACCCTGGCAATACCGTCAGCATAGGCCGCAGCATCAACGGCATGCACCGAGGTGACCCCGTTGGAGGCCAGGTACTTCATCGCGGCAACAAGTGCCCGGTCAACCTCTTCCGCCGACTGTTCCGGGATTCTAACGGATATGAGGTCCATTGCATTTTCCTTGAAGATGCCTGTGAGCTCGCCACGGACGTCTCTTTCAATCATTCCTCCGGTAACATCCTTTACCCTGTGGTCAATGCCTGCAAGCTTCATGGCAGCCGAATTGGCCAGCGCCATGTGGCCGTCAAGACGGGAAACAAAAACCGGGTTATCCGGGGTGACAGAATCAATCCATTCACGGTGGGGGAGACCCTCCCAGCCCTTGCCATCCCAATCACCCCCGAGAATCCACTCTCCCGGCTTCAGGGTGCCAGCATACTCCTTTATCCTGCTGATAAATACCTCCGGGGTGGAGGCATCCCTGAGCTGTACGGAGGTGAGGTTTGACCCTCCCTGCAGAAGGTGAACGTGTGAGTCGATGAAACCCGGGGCAACAAACCTGCCACCGAGGTCAATGATGGTACCGGATCTGTACTTCATCACTTCCCGTTTGCTTCCAATGGCTAATACACTGTCACCGGATATCGCCATGGCCTCAGCATAAGGCTGTGATTCATTCCCCGTCCAGATCCTCGCATTTGTAATAATCATATCAGATGTTTGTCTTGAATTGTTGCACGCGACAGCTATCACCGCCGGGATGACGGCCGCCAGGAAAAGTGTTCTTTTCATATAATGGTTTGTATTACTGCTCTTTCGCAGGATCATGTTTATCCCTGAACTCATTGATCAGGGGAGCGGCTTTTTCCAGGTCCTCTTCCAGGATGTAAAGATCCATGACCTGGGGCACAGCACCCAGGTAACCCAGTCCGGAGTCATTCTTGATCAATCCCTTTACACCTGTTCCTTCAAGCATTTCCAGCAGCAGCAGGGCAGTAGGCTCAGGGCCGGTGAATACCCGAATCAGTTTTTCTTCGTTTTCCATATTCTTGTTATTTTTCGGTTTATCCGGATATAGAGTTCCTCCCTTGGTCAGCCATGAGATGCCGAACGCCATGAGGGTTACCGTCTCCGCAATCAGTACATACCTGGAATCAGAATTGATGCCGTCAAAAAAGAGGAAGAAGATCTCTATCGAAGCAAGAGAGGCAAGCATTACAATTCCGCATACCCGGTAAACGATGTTTCTTTTCCTCTTCATCCCCGTCGGATGTTCCTCGCCGCGGGTAAAAAGAAATAGGGAGATAATTGCCAGGATGACAAGGAAACAGGCAGCAGAAATAAAATGAATCCACGCTGCCCAGTCCCATGGTCCGTCCTCCACCGTTGGAAAAAAAGCCACCCCGAGGGCAAAAACGCCGGCAATGTCAGCTGAAAGGTCATCCCACCTGTCATAACCCCTGTAAAAGAACAGGAAGAGAGCTATTGCACAGATCGAACCCACGAAAATATCACGCATCCCGGTATGGTAGTACACACTCATGTTCGTGAGTACCTCCCTTTCTCTGAAAATGAAAATATTCCCCAGTACCAGCACGAACGGAAGCAGTATTCCTATCCATCCAACTGCTTTCCGAAGCGAGAGATAAGAATGTACCTGCCCCGAATTGTCTCTTTTAACTGCCATAAGATCAATAACCTCAGGAGAGGTTCATGAATCACCCGCAGAATGGCGGTCCGCACTGCTCCTGACCCGTTAATGTACTACTTTTATTCCTGATGACAAAAATCCCGGGCTGACGGGCCCGGGATTTGTTAATTCGTGCTTTTCATCTGATCAGTTTACTCCTTTAGCTGATAAACACGGACATAGTCAATAATCATTGACTGTGGCCAGATTGTTTCATCAACTCCCTTTCTGCCACCCCAGTTACCACCCACGGCAAAGTTCATGATCAGAAAGAAGGGGTTGTTGTAAGGCCAGTTCTCGCCGGTTTTTATCTCCGGTGCATAAACGTTGACAACATTCAAGGGATCATCAACATAGAAATTGATGGAATCAGGGCTCCAGACTATACCATATACGTGAAAATCCTCCTCAGCAGTTTTGAGCGGGACCATCATGTTGAAATCGGTGGTCCCTGCCTGGTTCAGGTTGTGAATGTTTGAGTGTATTGTGTCAGGCTGGAAGCCAACATACTCCATAATGTCTATTTCCCCGCATCCGGGCCATCCAACTTCATCTATGTTTGCACCCATCATCCAGAGTGCCGGCCATGTACCAACTCCGGATGGCAGCTTTGCACTGAATTCAATGCGCCCGTAAAGAAACTCCTTCTTGTCCTTGCTTGAGAGACGGGTTGAAGAGTACCCTCCCTTTTCATTCCTGCCTGTACGTGTGGCTGTTATATATAGCATTCCATCCCGGACACTGTAGTTGTCAGGGTTTTTGACATACTGCTGCCATTCATCATTTACCCTGCCTGCCTTCCATATTTCAAATGACCAGTTTTCCGGATTGATCTCACTTCCGTCAAATTCGTCGGCCCAGACAAGTTCATATCCCCCTGCCGGCTCAATCTGTCCGGCCTTCCTGGGTTTTTTTCCCTTCTGAAGGCATGAAAAGGAAAAAAGTGCAAGCAGGAAAATAACCAAAAGAGATCTTGGTGACATGAATAACTACTTTTTCTGATAAACTCTTACATAGTCTATTACCATTCTTTGGGGAAAGACCGAATCATCAATACCCTTTCTTCCTCCGAGGCCTCCTCCAATGGCAACATTAAGCTTAAGGAAGAAATCCTGGTCAAAGGGCCACTCCTCAACAGTTTTATGCTCATTGACAATCTGGTGATAAACATTTCCGTCAAGCAGGAAGTCGATCTTTTCCGGAGTCCATTCTATGGCATAAAGATGAAATTTCCCGTAGGGATCTTCAATGTATACCTTCTTTCCTCTCTGCGTTCCCTTTGTATGATTGTAGGCCCCGGTATGAATTGTGCCGAAAACAGAGTCCTTGTTGAAACCCACATGTTCCATTATATCAATCTCTCCGCATCTGGGCCAGCCTACTTCCGCCCTGTTGGTCCCGAGCATCCATATTGCAGGCCACAGGCCGACGCCTCCCGGCAGTTTCGCGCTGACCTCAATGTATCCGTAGGTCCATTCAGCAAGTCCCTGCGTCATGATGCTGCCAGAGGTGTATTGGGCCGTATCAGTTTCGGGAATATACTTCAACCAGGGTTTGTTACTGAATTCATCTGACCCGAACTTCGGGTTCGCAATCTTTTCGCGGTGAGCTTCAATGATCAGAACGCCATCCTCAACTCTCACATTTTTCAGACTGTCAGTGTAATACTGTTTTTCATCGTTCCTGATAAAACCGAGCTCGTAATCCCATTTCAGGCTGTCGGGCCTGCCAGTATAATCAAATTCGTCAGACCAGGCCAGTTTATAACCTTTTGGTGCCGTTTTCTCCGTATGGCTGCACGAGAGAATAACTGCAGAACCGGCTGCCAGAAAGATCACAACTGCCACAAACGCCGGAAAGAGTACCTTTAGATTCCTATTCATATTTCCTGTCAATTTTTTCATAAAACTTCTTAAGTGTAAAGAACGCTTTTTTACGGATGCCGTTATCAGATATAACTCCTTTCCTGTTCCATCCGTCCTGGACACCCGGAAGCAGTCGCTTCGGAGATCTGAAATCTGCCAGTATCCAGGGGCTGGTGCCTCTTATGTTGGGTATCTTTTCAATCATTGCGAGGTTTTGCTCATAGAGATACTCCTGGTACTCCTCGGTCCACCTTTCATTTATAGTACCATGAAGACCCTGCAATGCGCCTCCGCCAAATTCAGAAATAACCACAGGTTTATTGAAACTGATTGCCCATTTTGAGTCAGGGGCATCTTCCAGCGATCCTCCGTACCAGCCTGTGTACTGGTTGAAAGCCACTATATCCAGGTGATTTCCCATCTCATCGTCCACAATGTTGATACCATCCCTGAAATGTTTTTCCAGTGCTGCACTGACAAGACGGGTGTCATCCAGTGTCCGGGCAAGATCTGCAAGATTTATCAGGAACCGGTTCCTTTCATAAGAAGGAGGGGTCTCATTGGCTACTGACCAGATTATTATTGATGCCCTGTTTCTGTCTCTTGTTATCGCCTCGGTCAGCTGGTTTCTTGCATTCTGCAGCGTCATCTCATTTGTAAAGTCTATGGTCCAGTATACCGGTATCTCCTCCCAGACCATCATCCCAATCTTGTCAGCCATCCGCACAATATGCTCATTATGAGGATAGTGTGCCAGTCTTACATAATTGCAGCCAAGCTCCTTTGCCCAGGTCAGAAGGAGCAGGGCATCTGCCTCGTTGACGGCACGTCCCCTTCTTAAAGGGTTCTCCTCATGAATGGAGATCCCTTTGAGGAAAACGGGCTTGCCATTCAGAAGAATGTCGGGTCCGCTGGTAGTAATGGTCCTGAACCCGATCTGGTCTTCCAGTGTCTGATATCCGGTGGATATTTTGACATTGTAGAGTTTGGGTGATCCTGGTGACCAGTAAATGACGTTCTTAACTTTGAATTCAAACTCTGCCCTGCCACCTGCAGTAACGGTTAATTCCTTTTTTATATTCAGTTCCGGTATGCTCAGCGTAACTTTTTCCTCCCTGACCACATTATCAAGGATGACGTATCCGCTTATCACTTCGGCCGATCCTTGCTTCAGCTGTAGGCAGTAATCCCTTATGAAGGCCGAAGGTTCTTCAATCAGCAAAACATCACGTGTAATGCCGCCATAGTTCCACCAGTCAGTGTTAATGGTAGGCACCTCCTCCCGGCCCCGCCTGTTGTCAACCTTCACAACCAGGTAGTTGTTTTTCGGTTTTACAATTCCTGTCACCTCAAAATTGAAAGGGGTGAACCCTCCCTTATGTGTGCCCAGCTTGATGCCGTTAAGGTAAACCTCAGCCCTGTAGTTGACAGCACCGAAATAAATAAAAAGCCTGTTTGATGCATCGGCTGGCGTGTAATCGAAATTGCGCCTGTACCAGATAGTCCCTTCATAGTAAAGCAGCTTATCGTCCTGAGAGTTCCAGTCACCCGGGACCCTCAATGCGGGCGATTTGTCAAAATCATACTCCACAAGCTCTGATCGGTCATCAGAGTGGTAGTTATTGTAAAATGCGGAGTTATTCTTCTGCTTCAGCTGGTCATATGGCTCATACCTGTAATTGTAGTAGCCTGTCTCATAAGGATCAATTATATAATTCCATGTGCCGTTGAGACTGAAGGTCTGCCTGTTCAAAGTATTGGTAATCAGAGCCTGTGACATGGCACTCAGTGACAGGAACAACATAATGCATATTGTCAGCCCTTTATGTTCCGGTTTATTGATATGCCCCATAACTGTTTTGATTTGTTTCAAAGTTAAAAGTCTTAAAAATGGTTCCCCTATGGCGGGGAACCATTTTAGCAACCTCATTGCTCCTCACCGGTTGTCGATTCCTGATCATACATGCCGTGAGGAGAATGAAACCAATCTACTCTCAAACCAGAATAAGAATCAGTCTTTTAAATACCATGGCACCTGATTTATGCCGTCAAAACCATTGTATTGACGATTGATGGCATTCTGATAGTTCTCAGGGTTCTTTGTCTGCTCATCCGTCGGGTACATCCAGCGCTTAGGGTACACGCTGTCATCCTCAGGATTCAGGCTTGTAGCCGGATCGAGTGGATACACCGGGTAACCTGTGCGGAGGAACTGCGGGTAATTGCCGCCGTTGCCCTGGTAGAAGTCAAGGAGCCATCTCTGTAACCATATCTGCTGAAGGCGATCCTGCTTTGTTCCGGCAGTCGCATAGGCGGCAGCACCTGTGAAATAACCGTCAATGTATGCCTGGTTGATCTCCATGCCATGCACTTCACCTGCGGTATGGGGCAATGTCCTGTAGTAATTCAGGATGGCTTTTACTCCGTTTTCATACCAGGTCTGGGCGCTTCCGGCAACCCAGCCCTCTTCTATCGCCTCTGCAATTATGAAGCATTGCTCTGAGTATGTGAAGTAAAGCATGGGATCATTATCCATGAATTTTACATATCTCTTGCTGAGCAATGAATAGTTCCCTGCAGCATTATTCAGCGCGAGCTGGTCGGGAGCCAGTTCGGTGGGTGCTCCTGCATAGGCATCCCAGTCCTGTGCCGTAAGTCCACCCGTGATCTGTGCCTGGGCAGGTTCGGCAAAATAGAACAGTCTCCTGTCATTCAGGCTCTTCAGAGCGTCAACTGCAAGCTTCGACGGTCCGGTTTTAATCCGGAAGGTCTCTCCGTTTGCAAACATCGGATATACAGCATTGGGATTGGTGCTGAATACAAGCTTCAGATTGTCATCATTGCCCGTCATCAGGTTACCGGCATTCACTATTGCCGCAAACCTGGCTTTCTGTTCAGTGGTGGCTTTCTTGCTCATGGTCTGTATTACCTTGAGCTGCATCGCATTGCACAACCTGCGCCATTTGGCCGGGTTACCCCCGAACATGAAGTCACCCGAAAAGTTTCTCCCTTCGGCGAAATAAGCCTCAGCCTGCTGCAGGTCTGTGAGAATGGCGGCAAATACTTCTGACTGTGGGTCATACTTTGGTTTTGTAATGCCATCAAGCGCCATCCCGGCTTCAGAATATGGAATGTCTCCCATATCAAGGGTTGAGCTGAACCCATACATTGCCTTCAGAAAGAGGGCCAGACCCCTGTACGAAGGCTCTTCTATTCCGCCCTCAGCATACTGAACCATGTATTTCATGTCGGTAAGCCTTGCGAATGACCCGAAACTTCCATAAGGATAGTTTGAATAGTAGTACTGTGAAACGTACGGACTGGGGTCAAGGTAAGCAATATGCTTGTTGAAAAGGTTACCCTGAATGAAATCAGAAGCGTTTGGATTCCAGAACCTGTAAGTGTCTTTCAGAACCTGTGTGGCAATCATCGCCGAAGTAACCTTGGTTGTCTTGTTCGGGTCAGTATTTATCTCCTCGAAGTTTTCGCAGGAAACCGCCGTAAACAGGAAGAGTATTGCTATTGAGATATATTTCATGCTTTTCATAGTTCTTCGGTATTAGAATGAAAGTTTAATGTTTCCTCCAAGATACCTCCTCGAGGGATCGGCAAAATCTTCACTGCCACCATCGGGATCAGAGTATTTGAAATCTTTGGCCCATAAGAGGATATTCTGCCCTATGAAACTGACCGAAGCCCCCTTGATGAATCCCAGTTTGCCAAGAGCTTTCGCCGGAACCTGGTAGGTCAGGGATAATTCACGAAACTTCATGAAAGTCCTTTCATATACATCATTCGGGTTTGCACTTCCACCCCAGGCACTGGTATTATGGAAATCAGTAATTGCCTGCTTGTAGGTAGTATAGACATCATTTGGAGCATACTCACGTGTATCACTTGTGATGTTGCCATAGGTATCAAATGTAACCGTACCGCTAACCACCTTGACCCCCTCTCCGAGATAGTTCTTCGATCCCGGGGTAAGTGCATCAAGTTCACGCTCCGGTGTGATTGAATTCGGGTGCACGCCAATCTGCCACATGTAGCTTTCGGTACGGGTACCCATCAATCCGCCAACCACACCGTCAAATGACATGTAGAAACTGATGTTCTTGTATCTCAGGTTGGTGCTGAGACCCCACAGCCAGTCGGGGTTACTGTACCCATACAGAGAATTGTAGGAGCTTTTTACGACCCTGCCATTGTTCCATATTAGTTGCCCGGCATACTCTCCTGACGGAACATACAGATAATCCCTTAGAACAAATGCATCAGTGCGGTTACCCGGCTTTATCCAGGGTTGCTTGGTTGAATAGACCGAGTCAAGCTCAAGGTATATTTCCTTGTAGGTGGTCCAGTTGGCACTGAGAGTCCACTCAATATCCTTTGTCCTGACCGGAGTTGCACCCACTGCCACTTCCCATCCGCGGGTGGCTTTCACCTCGTCAGTGTTGACCATTATACCCGTGTATCCGGTTGCAGAAGAGAGCGGGCCCGATTTCAGTTCATCAAAAATGCGCTTTGAGTAATAGGTCACATCTGCAGAAATCCTGTTCCTGAACAGAATGCTCTGAATCCCGAGCTCTGTAGTGGTGTATGAGTTGGGACTGTATGAGTTCAGGTATATTGTCCTTGGGGCTGAGGCTCCGGTGAGATCATTCCATGTTGAGGGAGTGACCGTGAACACGCTGTTGATGGTATATGGTGCAGGTGCACTTTTAGCCAGAGTATATGATGTTCTCAGCTTTAAGAGATCAATAAAGCTTTTGGTCGATTCCGGCAGAAGTTCCGAGATAACCAGGCTACCTGAAGCAGAGGGGTAGAAATATGACCTGTCAGACTTCGGTACTTCGGCGTTGGCCATCATTGATACCCAGTCATTTCGCCCTGTAAAATCAACGTAGACCAGCCTCTTCCATGAAAGAGCCAACCGTCCGTACAATGAGTTAACCTGGCGTCCGTATGTGCTCTCAGCCACGGCTGCCGGGTTCACCGATGCATTCAGTGAAAAATAGCCCGGTATTGAAATACCGCCCATGGTCTTGGCATTCAGGTTGTCATTCCTCTCAAAAAAGATGGTGCCGCCGGCCATGTATTCAACATCAAACTGATCAAAGAATGATTTGCTGCCGCCTAATAGGAAGTCGCTGTTTATGCTGAATCCTTTCGACTGGCCAGCCATGTAGGAGCCTTTCTGGCTTTCACCCCACGGATAGGGAATGCCGGGGATACCGCTGGTGTTTCCTGCTGAAGTGTAAGAACCCTTTGAAATCCTGAGCTTTCCACCCTCAACGAAGAAATCAATACCGGTACGGGCTGTAAACGTAAGCCATTTGGTTATATCATATGCTGCAGTCAGGTCTGCATTGAATATGTCACGTGAAACCTCATTCGTCCTTTCCCAGCGATCAAAATAGGGGTTGTTCTGCAACTTACCGCTGTACTGACCGGTCTCAAGATTATAACCGAAATGATTGTTCTGCACTTCACCGGGCTTCAGCCAGTAGTTATCCTTGTAATCACGTATGTCAAAATCGGCCGATGAAAAGATAAGGAGCGTATACATCGGATCATATGAAGTATACCCGTTTGATCCCAGGTTAGGTGATTCCCTCTTGGTATAAGCCATGTTCGAAGTAAGCCTGAACCTGTCAAGGTTAATGTCACCACCTATAGAGTATGAGTATTTGTCAAGCATTGAGTTGGGATACTGCCCCTTGTTCTGTGTCCAGTTGAAAGAGGTGCGGAATGAGGTGTTTTCCTTATTAATACCGACACTTACATTATTATTGGTAATATATCCGGGCTCGAGGAAGTTTTTGAAATTGTCCTTTCCCACCGGCAGATATTCAAAATCCCTGAACTCCTTGGCAATCGGGTCCCACTGCCTCTGAATTGACCCGTCCATAAAGGTTCCCCATGAGTTGTCAGAGTTGATGTCATATATATATGAGGTACCTCTTCCGTAAACGCTCTGCTTTTCGGGTATGGCAAGGAATCCGGCATTGAACATCGTATGGGTGTTGAGATCCACCGTTACGCCGGTCTTTTCAGTACTCCCTTTCTTGGTGGTGATCATGATGGCACCGTCACGCCCGCGGAAACCATAGAGGGCCGAAGCTGTCGCCCCCTTCAGTACCGACATCGATTCAATGTCTTCGGCAGGAATGTCATTCAGCCTTTTGTTGGTGTACGGAACACCGTCAATGACAATGATAGGATCTGAACCACGTAGCAAAATTCTTGGTTCAACGTTGAAATCCGTCGAGTTCTGCACCAGTATACCTGCCACCTTTCCGGTCAGAGAGGTTCCCACATCAACCCCGGCCACACTCTGCAAACTCTCTCCGGATACCTCCTGTACCGAGTAACCCAGTGCCCTCTGTTCCCGCTTGATACCAAGGGCTGTCACCACTACCTGCTCTATCTCCAGGGACTCGGGCTCGAGCTTGATGTTCAGGTAATTGTCATTGCTGACAACAAGTTCTACCGTAGTGTAACCGAGAAAGGAGAACAGTAACGTTTCTCCCGCCCTGACATCAGGAAGGGTAAACGTTCCATCCATGCCGGTTGATGTTCCCCGTGTGGTGTTTTTTATCAGCACGGAAACCCCGGGCATCGGTGCACCGGTTTCATCAGCAACTGTTCCGCTGATCCTTAAAGTCTGTGCCTCTGCGGCATATACCCCAATGATCAGAAAGAACAGCAGGAAAATGATTCTTTTCACATTTAAGACTAGTTTCATAGGATTTGGAGTTTGGTTAGACTTAGCTGTTTGTTAAACTTGAATTCAAGTTACAACCAAAGATCTCATTTCTGCCCAAAGTATACCTGCACAAAAAGCCTACAAACAGCTATTTCCGGAGGTCGAGAAAAACAGGTCTCGAAAAGCCCATTATTCCGTGCCTTCAGATTATGGTTCCTTTTCGGGTGCATCCGGGACCGGCGGGCAGTACAGGTGTTTTGTAGTGGTAATGTAGGGGTAAGTAACCGGGATGTAGGGTCTATAAACCAAGAATGTAGTTTACAAGGCTCTCTTCATGCGGCAGATTCATCCTCTTACGGAGCCTGTACCTCCTGGTCTCCACACTCTTGACGGATATGTTCAGGAGGGGGGCCATCTCCTTGGAGGAGAGATTAAGCCTCAGGTAGATACAAAACTTAAGATCATTCGGCGTAAGATCCGGGTGGAGTGTCCTCAGCTTATCAAGAAATCCCTTGTCAGTATCATTGAAAGCCTTGACGAATACTTCCCAGTCTTTCCTGTTGTTCAGGTTCCTGTCAATTAACCTGGCAACCGAATTCATATTATTCCCATTTGCCTGATTCGTTAACTCATTCTTGATTTCATTGAGCAATTCATTCTTTTTCAATATGTTCATCTTTGATATTGCCAGCTCGCGGTTCTTGGCCTCAATGTCACGGTTGAGCTGCTCATTTCTTAATTCCATTATCAGTTTGTCCTTCTCAAGCTGTTCCCTCTTCAGCATCTTCTCATAATGACGGTTGTAGGCCATGTTTATGGTAAATCCGATAAGGACAAGCAGCAGGAAATAAACCGCGAGAGCCTCGTTTGACAGGTACCATGGCCTGTTAACCCTGAAACTGTAGGAAATGGTGTTTTCAGTATAACTGTTTCCGATTCTGGCCCTTGCCATGAAAACATACTTTCCTGCTCCCAGATTCTCAAAACTCGATTCCGGTTCATGTGACCATTCGCTCCACCTGTCGGTATGCCCCTCAAGCTTGTACTGAAACCTGACATCCAGGTATTTACTGTAAACCGGAACAGAATACCGCAGGGTGATTATACCTCCATTGAACCTGAATACTCCGGCACTGCCGGTTTCCAGCCCTGTTAAGTTGTTCTCAAGGTCTTCAATAGTAACTGAGTTCAGGCTGATCCTGTATACTTCATCCCTGTTTATCCGAGAAAGGTCTACTGTCAGATACCCGTTGGCTGTGCCAAGAAGGTATATATTGTCACTGACCGGTGTTATATTCTCAAAACTCTGAGTTACCTTCCTGAGTTTGAGGGGTATTGGTATCGCCTCAATACGCGGGGTACTGGTTAAGTGATCAATTGATGCGGAATAGATATTGTCATTCGAAAACCCCCATAACCTCCCTTTTCCGTCAGCAACCAGCTTCCCGGAAACGTACTCCTCACTGGTTATCAGGGGACTGAGGAGACTGTCATACACGAATGACCTTCCATGATCATCATACCTGAATATACCTTTCTCATATGCGTAAAGAAGATTGTCGTTATAAACAACCAGGCTGGAGTTCTTCAGATCTGAGGGGAATGGCTCCATATTCACCTCAAGCACCTTCGTCAGCGCCTCATTGAGCCTGAGCCTGTAGACTCCCTTGTACTCGTGGCTGACCCAGACCTGGTTCCTGGCATCCACTTCAAAAAACCTTGCAGAACTTGAAAAACCGTCAATGGTGTTGCGGATCCGCCAGGTGCCGGAAGCCTTCTCAAGCACAGATAACCCGTTATAGTTTCCCTTAAGCAGCATATCATCCCTCCCCGGCAATTCCTTGAAAGCCCACGTACCCGGGTTTTCATCAATCAATATCGCTTTTTCTCCGCGAATGATATAGGTCCCCAGGTGGTGTCCGCAAAGAAGCTCTTTGTCTTTATAATTGTATAAATCCCATACCTGGCCACTGGTGTTCTCAATAAACCTGAAGGGGACATTCTTACCTTCCTCCCTGCAGAACAGTCCCTGGTTGGTGCCCAGGTACAGATAACCCCCGAAAACCTCAGATGTGTAAACAGTCCCCAGTATACCGTCAAAATCATGGAAAACCTGTACGGGAGATGTGATATTGACACAGTTGATCCCGTTGTCAAGCCCTGCCCAGAGATTGTTGTCAATGTCCTCAAAAAGTGACAGAACAGTGTTATTGCTTAGCCCGTTGGTCTGATCTATCCGGTAATCAATATAACCTTCAGGATTTATGTGAATTATCCCTTTGGGTATGGTCCCGATAACAAAACTGCCGTCTGATAATTGCAGGCCACAGAAAATACTTCCGTCAGAAATGAGATCGTTCGCCGGAATGTCCAACCTGACAGCCCTGTTTCCTTCCAGCCGGTAAAACCCTGATTCAATGGTAAGTATGATCAGCTCATTCCCAATGTCAAAAATGCTGATCACCCTTTTGTTCTTAATCTCCGGATCATCAATCAAAAGAACCGGAATGCCGTTTTCCAGCCTGTATATCCCCTGGCTCCTTACATTGAAGTAGATATTGTCACTGGTCCTGAATGCCCTGTAAATATTCTTGTCAGGATCAACTATCCTGAATTTTTCAGTGACAGGATTGAAGAAATACAATTTGGCACTTGACTGAAAAACAACCCATTCATTGAATTCGTGGATAGTCCAGATCTGATCATCATCCTTCAGGTTCTCCTCCATAAAAGGAAGAAGAGATGTATATTCCAGCTTTCCGTACCGGTTGCGAAGCCAGTATCCAAACTCCATGTAAGAACCGGAATATATCCTGTTGCCTATTGCTTTTACACACCTGATGATGGTGTTGTTGGGAGAAGGGTACAGATTCCATTCTGACCCGTTGAATTCCAGCAGTCCCCTGTTGTTGGCAACATAGATGAACCTGTCTTCGGCCTGGGTAATCTGCCAGTTCTGGTTGTCAGCCCCGTAATCCTCAGGAGTGAAAACGCGGATCGGGGGCAATGCCTGTCCGTTTGCAACCTGCAGAGGTAATAAGAAATAAACTGCCAGTATCTGTATCCACGCCTTCAAGACTCGGTATATTTTATTCGGGGCCTGAGTGTTGATTACCGGTCCCGATAACAAATTTAACGAATCTTTTTGTTGCCAGGCAGATATCCGGTTATTCCGTACGGTGAAAATAAACGTGGAATAACTCAGCGGCCTCCTGCTCAAGCCAGTGATCAATCTTAAGGCTTGAGGCCTTCTCTATCAGCGGTGCGGGAACGAACGGGGCAATAACCCTGTAGATCACCCCGGGTTCCAGCCTGTTCAGGTCAGCCATCACCTGGTTCACCGGCTGTTCTCCTGCAGCAAGCATCGGTCTGATGTCAGTCTCCTGCTTCACCAGGCCATGGTCAAACCAGCCGGGCCTCACAGTGTTGATCTCCTGTTCGGCAGCCCCGGCAATCAGATCCTGCCCCACCTCTTTGCGCAACACGTTGATAAGTTCCTCCACCTTCACGTTGCCAATTACAGCTGCCTGCTGAAGGGTGGCTATCCTTGCCACCGTCTTGCGCAGTACCGGGTTCCTTAGCTTCTCAAAGGCAGGAACATAGTCTATCAGTGTTTCCTCAAGCTGCGGGTATGCCTCAATCAGCGCCAGCACCTTCGTCTTCGGACTTATAATGATTTTGTTCTGATCCATGGTTATCCGGTATATGATAATATCCTCTGCTCACCTTCAAGCTCCCTGTATGGTGTGACATTGTGCGATACCTCAAGTGTACCGAGGTACTCACCCTTTTCATTCCGGAGGGCGAAGTATTCAATGTGTATCATCTTTCCGCCGATGTTAATCCAGAAGGGCGCCCTCGAAGCCTTGCCCGACCTGAAATCCTCTATGATCTTGTCAACTATATGCGCACTGGCAGGAGGATGGCAATGCCTCACATCCCTGTTCAGGATGGCCCTGTTCCGCTGGAAAATCCTCTCTTCGCCCTGCGAAAAATACTTCACCTTGTCATTGCGGTCAACAAACGTCATATCTATAGGGAGCCTGTTAAGCAAGGCAAGCAACTCCTCAACCGAAAAGCTGCCGGAGGGAAGCTGCACCGTGTCAGCCGTTTTGTTCATCTCCTGAAGTGTCTCTTCCTGCGCCCATGCCGGCTTCCATGTCACCTTCGGGTCATAGAGACAGTATCCTATCTCGAGCGACTGCCTCTGGATTGCATACCAGTCAGCCTCAGTGATATTGTCGAGAGCCATCGGAAGCAGTATCTCCTCTTCCTTGGTGGTCATATCCTTTACTCCCCTGGCGGCAGGAAGGAGCACTATCTCAGCTGCTGCGACCAGCTCCTCGCGGGTTATTTCACCGGTGCGAAGGAGTTCGATGCTGCCCTTAATGAGCTCCCTGATCTCATCGTGCTTGCCCCACATTACCTTGGGCGGACCGGTGATGCCCTGCTTTTCAAGATAAGGGAAGACCAGGTATTCCTTGCGCTGGTAGTGCTTGTCAACATCCCACAGGCTGTTGAACAGCCCGGTCAGCCTGAATATCTCAGTATCTTTTACCGGACCGTTATCGTAACTGATGGCCGAGACCAGGTTCTCAATCTCCGAAACAACCTTTCTTAGCTCCCTGTTTTCATTGATGAGCACATCCACCGGGTGACCCTCCGGGATCTTCTTTGCCGCCGAGAGGTCCACGTTGCCATGAAGCACTGCAGAGTGTGCGTCGCAGAGCCTCAGAACCTCCTCCTCCGGGAGACCTTCGCTGATCAGCTCCTGTTCAACCTCCACAACCTCTCCGTAGGGAATCTGACTGAGGGTGTTTAGGAGATCCTCCCGCACCTTCTCTTCGGCTTCGCCCTGATGAAGTCTCATTATCAGCGTCTTAAGCCGCTTCTTTCTTTCCGATGAATTGTTGATGAGTTCGCTCATGGTTACAGGTTTATGTTCTTTAAACAAAGTTAGCAGCTTATCGTTTAAAGTCAAATCCTGCGAGGCGCCTGCCACCGTTTTTTATCTGCGGCGGAGCATTTCCTTGGGCAGATGTGGCGCACTTCAGCAGGCGGCAATGCCGGCTTCGTCAAAGGTGCAGTTCAGTCCGCCGGCGTTTGTCTGCGTTCTGCATCCGGGTAGGCGGTAATGCCGGCTTCGTCAAAGGTGCAGTTCAGTTCGCCGGCGTTTGTCTGAGCTCTGCATCCGGGTAGGCGGCAATGCCGGCTTCGTCAAAGGTGCAGTTCAGCCAGTCGCCGTTTATCTCAGCGCCGCACTTCCTGTAAAAGCTGATGGCTGTCTCATTCCAGTCGAGCACCTGCCAGCGCACCCGCTTACAGTTTTCGTACTTCGCCTCCTGCATTACCCTGTTCATGAGTGCCGATCCTATTTTAAGACCCCTGTACTGCCTGCTGACAATAATATCCTCGAGGTAAATTGATTTTCCCACCCAGGTAAAATAGGCGAAGAAATAAAGGGCCATCCCTACAATGCCCTGCTCAGCGCTTTCGGCAACGAAACAGCGGAAGTGATCCTTCTCCCCACGCATCTGTTCCACGGTATTGGTCACAGCATCCGGCGACCGCTCATACCCCGCCAGTTCCTTTATGAGCGCCAGGATGGCCGGGAAATCTTCCTCTGCTGCTCTCCTGATGGTAAACTTCATAATCTCTGACAATTACCTGTTATTATTATTTATGCCTGATATTTGCAGGCTCCTGATTACTTTGATTCCGGGGCCGAATTCTCCTTCAATGATCCGCAGCATTTGTTTCAGCCGTCCTTAACGGGTAACGCTTAGTACGTGGTCGAAGGCCGTTCTGGCCTATTTCCCGATGAGAGCCATCATTTCCGTGAAGTGATATACCCTGAAGCCAGGTTCTTCACTCTTCGCGGCTGATATCATTGCCCTTGCCACATCATGGCCCCTTATTGGCCTGTATTTCGGGGGAAAGAGAAAGGAGAGGGGCGAGGTCAGAATCCTTGCTATTTCCTCTGCAAGGCGGAATTCATTTCTCTTGCCCATCAGCATGGAGGGCCTGAAGACCGCTACTGATAACAATCCGATGCCGGCAATGGCTTCCTCGGCCTCACCCTTGAACCTGAGGTAAAAGTTCCCGCTCTTTGCGGATGCTCCTACAGATGAGACAAGGGAAAAGTGAGAGCATCCCGCTTCCAGGGAGTGACGGGCAGCATTCACGGGTATATCATGGTCTGTCTTCCGGTAAGCTGCCATGTCACCCTTAACCTTCTTCCGGGTGGTGCCCACGGCGCAAAAGACTGCATCACTTCCGTTAATGGCTGCGCTGAATGCAGCCGGATCTTCAAAGTCAATGACGACAACCTCCGCACCCTGCGGAGCGTTTTCAGGTACTCTCCTGGTTATCAGCCTGACTTTTGTAAAGTGATCATCCCTTGCGAGAAGCTCCGCAAGATGACCGCCGATAAGTCCGGTGGCACCTATTACGGCTGCTGTGCGTACTCCTTTTCCAGTGGCTGATCCAATTGACGGTTCTGCTGTTGTGGCGTTTATTTCTGCAGTGCTGTTTGTTTCGGTTCTGGCGACCATCGGTTTCCTTGTTTGAGGTACCAAAGATAACCAATATCGTCTACAGTCTCCACCTGAATGACTTGCCATCTATGGCACGCATGGTGCACAAAATACCGTTCAGATGGTCATACTCATGCTGCACCAGCTCGGCGAGGTCATCGGTTACATGCCATTCACATGCTTCCCAGTTCTCGTCACGATATTTCAGGGTCAGGCTGCGGTGACGCTTAACCTTCACCAGCAGATTCGGGAGACACATGCAGTCATCCCAGAGCTCAAACATTTCATCGCTGAGATTATGAAGCTCAGGATTAATGATCAGCAAGGGCTCACCCGTGTTTATGTAGATCACCCTCTTCATTATCCCTAGCTGGGGCGCTGCAATACCCCTTCCAAAATGATACTTCGCCCTTACCTCCTCCATAACACTGTGAAGGTCCGCCATCCATCCCGGAGCCAGATGAAGCTCACTTTCCTTTACCGGTGCACTCTCTTCATAAAGAAGGGGATTCCCTATCAGCAGAAGATCATCCAGTTTTTTCATATCAACTGTTTTTTTGTCTGAAGGGTCAGTGCCGCACCGATCAGCCGGAAACAGCCTGACCGGTCGTACTGAACCAATTACCCGGATCAGGCCTGCAGATTACGGGTCGGCCCTTAACCGGAGTAACCGCTCTGCATGACCTTTTTCACGCATTCCTCCTACTTGAAAAATCTTTCGTAAAGATGCGCCAAATCCCTTAACATCATCTCTGTTTTGTCAAAAAGTTCACCCACACCCAGGGCTGCCCACAAAATAAACAACCCCAGCACTATCTTTATTGCAATGTGAATCCTGAACCCGGTCTTCTCCTTTATCAGGCTATTCACCAGAGGTAAGTACAGAAATGAGAGAACCGCTATCCCGGCTCCGAACACCGGGTCATTACCCCAGAATATGTTGATAAGTCCGATCAGAAGAAACAGCACGCCGAAGAACCAGCCGCCTGCCTTGAAAAGTAACTCTTTACCTGTCATAAAAATCAACTTATTAATTGTTAATAATTTCAGTTACCCTGCTTACCTTGTTTGCCCGGCAAACTTGCTGCTTCCCGGAATTGTCAATCATTGTGATCGTAATACAGAGTACTTTGAGATGCAAAGTAAATAACAAAAAAAATATTATGCAAGAGTTTATGGATTTTTCTGAACTGCTTATCGATGGAATACCCAAAGCGTAACCGAAGTTGGTACGGTGCGCCACGGAATTGACAGTGGGCGATCGAAGTTCATTACACATATCAGGTTGGAAGGAATCTTGCAGAGTCGGGGTAGATTCATACGGTAATCTGGACCGCAGAGGACCAACGGAATCCTCAGTCATAAGATAGGGACCATTTCCTGGATAATGTTATCAGACTCTCAATATGCAGCGAAATCCCCTGGCACCGTAGTACGATTGTGCCCCGTTGTGGTAGATGAAGACCCTCCCGTAACGCCTGTCACCGAAGATGGCGCCACCGTTTTTTCGCACCTCTTCAGGCGTCTTCAGCCAGCTTGAGGTCTTCAGGTCAAAACTACCTGCCCGCTGGAGTTGAAAATATTGCTCCTCAGTCATAAGCTCTGTCCCCATGGCTGAAGCAAGGTCAACCGCATTTTCAACGGGGATTGCTTCCTTCCGTGACATCTGTCCTTCACGGTCATAGCTTAGGCTGCGGCGACCAGACGGACTCTCCGCAGAGCAATCGGCGAATATGAACTCCCCGCTTTTCTTGTCGATTCCGATCATATCCGGTTCACCGCCTGTTCTTTCCATCTCGCTGACCGACCACAGCTTCCCGGGGTTGGCATCGAGCCTCTGCTCTACCTCTTGCCATGCAATCTCCCGGTGCCGGTCAGTATTCTTCTCAAACCTGAATTTCAGTATTTTAATGAGATTTTCCTTCTGTTGGGACGATAATATATTTTTCTCTCTTTTTCCAGACATAACACTGTTCTTTTTGGTTGTAAGTCCTGTTTTTATGGCGCTTTCACTTCTGCTGCTCACCTGTCAGTTCGCCTCTATTCTGACTGAAGTCATGGAGACCGAACCTCCAACCGGTTTATCGTTGAAGAAGGTTACAACGTCATCTTTCTCCTGCAACGCCAGGGCATAGAGCAGGGGGAGATAATGTTCCGGTGTCGGGATGGCAAGTTCAAAAGCCCTCCCAAGATTCCTGGCCCTGACCAGCTGCTCATGATCACCCCCGGTTATCAGGCTTTTCATCCTTTCCCGGGCTTCCTCTGCCCAGTCGAAGGCATACTCATCGTTCAGCCTCCTCCAGTCTATCAGCCGGAGATTGTGAACCATGTTTCCGCTGCCGATAATCAGCACCCCATTGCGACGAAGCTTTCCGAGCTGTTTTGCAAGTGCATAGTGGTATTCCGGCGCATTCTTGTAATCAAGGCTCATCTGAATTACCGGCACTTCGGCCGACGGGTAAAGGTGCTTGATAACGCTCCAGGCGCCGTGATCAAGGCCCCATTTCTGATCCAGGCCTACCTCAGTATGAACTACTGATTCCTTTACATTCTGTGCCAGCTCCGGGCTTCCGGGCGCAGGGTACTGAACCTCGTACAGCTCGGGAGGAAATCCTCCGAAATCGTGAATTGTCGGAGGCTTTTGCATCGCAGTGACATGAGTCCCCCTGGTCTCCCAGTGTGCCGAAATGCAAAGGATAGCCTCAGGCTTCGGGATATCCCTGCCCAGCTTTCTGAATTCCTGCACGAACTCATTTTCCTCTATCGCGTTCATCGGGCTGCCGTGCCCCAGGAACAATACCGGCATTTTAACCTGAGGATTCATGGGTAAGCAGATTGAATTTTATTTGCGGAAATCAGATGAATCTTCTTCACTGAAGATCCGTAATTACAATAACCCGATTGCCTGCTGAAATGTTCAAGGGATAGAGGCTGAATTCACCCGGGAAAACCTGGTACTGACCTTCAGGCCTGGCGGTGGTGGGATAACCTGGTACTGACCTTCAGGCCTGGCGGTGGTGGGAAAACCTGGTACTGACCTTCAGGCCTGGCGGTGGTGGGAAAAACCAGTACTGACCTTCAGGCCTGGTGGTGGTGGGATAACCCGGGGCCTGATCATTTTGATTTTGTGAATTCAATTAATTCTATCGGTGCCCCGTTGTGCTCAATAAAGGCCACTCTTACACCTTCTTCCGGACTGTTGGTCGTTGTTAATATCCTGAATGGGTGCCTCTTAAGTTCAAGGTCAAGATCCTTGACTTCGAACGCAAGATGAGGAACTTTTTGAATAAGTGACTTGACAGGTGAGTCCTCCTCAAACCTCATCCATTCCACCCCGAAAGGACTGGACTGGAATCCGGAGACATAAAATTTGAACTGTGGGAGATATCTTTCATCTGGCATTATTATGTCTGTGGGGATACCCAGGTGGTGGAACTGCCAACCCCAGCTGCTGATCGCTTCAGGCAGCTCAAAATCTTCCCTTGGGTGTTTCATGGTTAATTGTTTTGTCATTGTTTCTCCCAGATAAATGTCTCTCCGCCTTCTTCATCACTGGTCCAGATCATCATGCCCGGATCCTCCGTGAGTGTAACCTTGTAAATGATGTCTGAAGGATCAACCTCAAGGGTCTTTATTGTAATTGTTTTGTTCGCATTGCTGACACTGTATGTTTTATTGGGCCATGCAACCGAGTTAGTTCCATTCGTTTTCAGAAGCGAATATTTCGCACTTGAAATTTCAATTTCGAACCAGGCTGGCAGTGTGCTCAAAGTGTACATGGTCGGGGTTTTCCACTCTCCGATAACATAATCTGAGAGAACCGGATCTTTGTCCTTTTCACAACTCACTGAGAGCAGGATGATCCACAAAAGGATGAGTGACGGAATTTTTTTCATAGTTTTTCCCTTTTAACTGCCTTTCCAACAAGGCACCATTTCAGATCAAATTTACAAGATGCCCGGGATTAAGGCCATAAATAGATTAAATCTTGCCGCTGATCGGAGAGATGGCATATGGTCCGGCACAGCTCTGCCGCGAAGTGCATGTAAACCACGTTTTATTTCATGGCGTAGCTGTCTTCGGATTCACTAAGCAGGACTTTATCAGGGCAAGCCATTACTGGATTGTTATCTTCTTGCTGCCAGTCACCTTGCCTAACCAGATCCTGCCCTCTGCCTGATTGAGATCATCCTTTGATATCTGGAAATCAAATCCCGGGAAGGTAAAATAAGCGATGTAGTTTCCCTTCTTTAACTGATTCTCAATTGTGTAATCTATATTCAACCGAATTGATTCACCTGATTTCAGCAATGTAAGCCATTCCATCTTCCAGGTGTCAATTGGAACAGGACCCTGAGCATCAATGATACAATAGATAAACTCTGGCTGGTCCTTATTTACCAGGATCAAACCGTTTGTATAATAATGAAATAAGCTTGTTCCCATTTTGCTGTAATCGAACACATAGAGGTCACTTTCGTCATGATT
>JALONR010000042.1 GCA_025454815.1 Bacteroidales bacterium
CCGGCTCCGGGTACTGATAAACTCCAGTTTCATCTGGGGGGTCAGGCAATGATGCACAGGTAAAATGCTTAAGGGTCCTGTCTGATGATATCAATTCACTGGCCGCAGCCTCACTGAATGACTGGCCTGAATCCCGCCTCCATTATTTATTTTCCATAAATCAACTACCCGTTGACTTTGGCATATCTGTAACCTAACTTTGATATTCAAACGAATTACCCTGCCGATGCCCTGGAATGAAACCTGTTCAGTTTTCCTCATCGTTTCGTGCCTGAACATGTTCAGCTGCGGCAATCCGACCGAAAGAAACATCACTCCCGCCAGTGTCAGAAAAATAAACCCGGTGGGGTATGATTTAGCCAGTCCTGACAGGATAATAACCCTTTCCACCGCACTTCTTGAGATATCCGGGGTAACCGTAATCGATTCAACACTGGTTGCATGTATCCAGGATGAGAATGGGATAGTCTTCATCCTTGACCTGGAAAAGAATGAGATAAGAGATCAGATCATTTTTCACTACGCCGGTGATTATGAAGGAATAGCAAAGGTTAACAGTTACTTTTATATCCTGAGAAGTGATGGCACACTCTTTAAAACCATGTACCCGGTTGTTTCAGCTTCTGCACAACAGGTCATTGACCCCGGCGCCCCCCCTGCAAATTATGAAGGACTCTGTTATGACAGAAGAAATCACAGGCTGCTTATCGTCCCAAAAAACAACCCTGAACGAGGCCCGGGAACAGAAATGAAACACCCGGTATACGGGCTTGATCTTAATTCAGGGAATGATTCCGTGAAAGAGGCGCTGGAATTAGACCTGGCAGAGATAACCAGGTTCGCTGCAGAAAACAACATTGATGCCTGGGATGAGGAGAAGGTGACCAGTCTCATGGTCTCTGACATCGGAATACATCCTCTGACAAATATGCTATATGTTATTTCAGCTGTGAACCGGATGCTGCTTGTATTTGATGATGAAGGAACCATTAAGTATATCGAAGAGCTCAAACCAGATCTTTTCAATATGCCCGAAGGGATTTCCTTCCTCGGTAACGGTGATATGCTGATATCAAATGAAGTGAGGGCGAATCCGCCTACAATCCTAATAATTAAATATTTCCCAAGATGAATATAAGGTCAGAACCAAAAACCGCAGATGCAACCTGCTGTCTGTTTTTCTGCCTCGTGGCTTTTTTTCTGCTGCCGGTTGTATCCACCTATGGTCAGAATGATACAATTGACCAAAATGAATCTCCCGGAAGATATGTATCGCTGTTTGAAGATGATGATATTCTCGATGTCTCCCTGAGCTTTGATGTTGCCAGGTTCCTGAAGAAGGAAGACAGGGACCAGTCTATTGAGGGGACCATGACCTTCCATCTCAGTGCTACAGACTCAATTGACAGAAAGGTCACTGTCAGGTACCGGGGTCAGTCACGATTTGAGAGATGCAGGTACCCGCCTGCACGTATCACCTTTAAAAAACCTTTGTATGAAGCGCCCGATACAGGCAGGATAAAGAAAATAAAGCTGGTCAACCAATGCCAGGGAGGATCTGTTTATGGTGATTATGTCATAAAGGAATACCTCGTGTACAAACTATACAATGTACTTACTGATACATGTTACAGGGCAAGGCTGGTCAGGCTGAATATTAATGATTCGGAGAGGAAAAGAAGATCGATCACACAGTATGGCATCCTCCTCGAACCTGAGGAAATGCTTGAACAAAGGCTTAACCTGTTGGAGGTAAAAGCAAAAAACGTGTCAATGAGACACATGTATCCAAAAATGATTGACCGGATAGCGATCTTCCATTATATGGTGTCAAACTGGGACTGGTCGGTTGCGGGTCAGCATAATATCAGGGTCTTTACATCACTGGATCCCGGATTAGGCGGAATGGGTGTGCCTGTTCCATACGACTTTGATCTTACCGGAGTGGTCAATGCCGAATATGCCATTCCTCCCCCGGGAAAAGGGATAGAAACAAACCGGGATCGGCTGTATTTAGGCATCTGCCGAACCAGGGAGATATATCAGGAGGAACTTATGGCTTTCCTTGATAAGAAGGATGAGTTTTACTCCGTCATCAATGATTCCCCATACCTTGGTAAAGCTGAAAAGAGAGATATTATCTCATTTATGGATCAGTTTTTTTACCGGCTTGAGAAGCCACGCAGCCTGGAGAGCCTGATAGACTACCTGCTGGTTAACTGCAGGGACCTGCAATAGTCAGTCTTTATAATAAATATCCAGTACTGCAGTCCTCTCCTTATAGTTAACTGTCTGGATCTTGACCTTTTTAACATCAAGCCCGGTAATTCCGGCTATGTCAGCTATCAGTTCCTTTTCATTGCTTGACTTCAGCATCTCCATGTTTTCATAAATGATCGGGTGAGATCTGTACTTTTCCCTCCTGGTGAGTAAGCTCTCCAGTATAAATGCCGATGCTATAATCATAAGGTTGAAAATCACAATCCCCATGAAAGGAAATTTACCCTTGAGATCCAATGCATTGAGGACAGAAATGGCAATAACTGCGAAAAGATATGCCATATTCTTCACATCAAAACTTATAGTCCTGAGATTGAGTATGGTAAAAATTGCAAACAATCCTATCGCCATCTGAAACTCCATTGCCACAATTTTCAGCATTGCTCCGATAAAGTAAATTACGATTCCCATCAGAAAGAACCCAAAGAGATAGTTTTCCTTCCTTGAAAACCGGTAATAAACAACCCTTAAAAGGAGGAAAAGGAAGACAAGGTTAAGGCCAAACCGCTCCAGGATGGACCAGAATGCCGGATTGTCAAGGTTGAAAAAATCAGTGGCCATAGTCTTGAATTCTTAAAATGATCGCTTAAGTCGCTGGCTTAAAACACATTTTCTGCCATATCAGAGTAAATATATGAAATGATGTGGCTCAAGCCAAATATTAGTTAAAGTGTTATCTTGCAGGAAAAGTACTGATTGCTTTGTTCGCCTTACGAAATTGAATATGAATTAAATACAGGAAGATATGAAAATACGGCTGATCCTCCCGGCGCTCCTGCTGTTTCTCTCCCTGAGTCTGTCAGCCATCTGCCCCTCAGGAGATAGGGATACCCTGATCAATGACGGCCCCTATTATTTCCTGTCGGATGATACTCTCAGGGTCATTTGGATTGAAAGCGGCACACTTCACAAAGGATATCTGTTACCCGGCATTAAAAATGATAAAATGCTTCCGGCAGGCATGTCACTTAGCTACCTGGAACTCACAAGGGTGTACGGTATTTCCCCGAATTACCGCCAGAGATACAACCGGGTTGACAGTATTGCTGTTATCAGCGATGTGCACGGATATTATGACACTTACATTAATCACCTGATTTCAAACGGTATTATAGACAAAGACCTGAACTGGAAATTCGGAAAGGGTCACCTTGTGTTTCTCGGCGACGCCTTTGACAGGGGTGAGAAGGTAACAGAAATCCTCTGGCATCTGTTCAGGCTTGAAAAACAGGCATCAAAGAGCGGCGGAAGAGTTCACTTTATACTTGGAAATCATGAACTGATGATCCTTGCCGGTGACCTGAGGTTCAATAATGAAAAATACATGAAAGTCGAAACCATTACAGGCATACCCTATCCCGTCCTATATTCGGAAAATTCAGTATTGGGAAGGTGGCTGAGGACGAAGCCGGTAATGATCACAATAAACGATATCCTCTTTGTCCATGCAGGAATATCACCTGAACTGGTTAAAAAGGGACTGAAGATCAATAAGGTGAATCAGATCTTCCATGAAAGGATCGTCGGGAAGGACTTTTATTCCTTCAATGATGATGATGATGATTTAGACTTCCTGAGTGGAAATGATGGTCCTGTGTGGTACCGGGGATACTTCGACAATAATGCTTTAACCATTTCCTCACTTGATTCCATTCTTGGTTTTTATGAGAAGGAGCATATTATTGTCGGCCACACGCCTCAGAGGAATATTACAACCCTGTTCGGCAACAAGATATTCGGAGTCGATACAGGAATGGGCTTCGGACAACCAGGGTATATGCTGTTTTACAAAAACGGTCATTTTTACAAAGGGTCCATAACAGGCTTAAGGAGCAAATTATGAGAATCCTGCCTGACCCGATTCCCCCGAAGTGAATCAGGCCTTAAAACAAATCAGGAGATGATTGCCGGTATGGAAAAGAGAACCAGGATAGCATCTGTTGACATAATGCGGGGGCTGACCCTCCTGCTGATGCTTTTCGTCAATGACCTCAACATGAAAGTAGCTCCCGCCTGGCTCGGTCACATGAAGGCTGAATATGACGGGATGGGCCTCGCCGACTGGGTTTTCCCCGGGTTCCTTTTCATTGTGGGAATGGCAATACCCTTTGCAATATCGGGCAGGATCAAAAAGGGAGATTCGGTTCCAGGTATTCTGTTGCATATAGCTGTACGGACAATCAGTCTGCTGATTATCGGGGTGCTGATGCTCAACTCCGGAAGAGTCAATCCCGGGACCACGGGAATGCACAAGGACCTCTGGGCGTTGCTGATGTATGTGTCTGTCTTCCTGTTATGGAATGACTATCCCCAGGGAAGGCACAAGGTGCTCTTCCTTATTCTCAGGGCAGCCGGTGTGGCAATCCTGGTATTCCTGGCAATAATCTTCAGGTCAGGACCCACGGATGATCCGGGCTGGATGATAACCGGCTGGTGGGGAATACTTGGCCTTATCGGGTGGGGTTACCTGGTCTCATCCCTGATTTATCTGGCACTCCGTGATTCAGTAACCGGGACGGCAATTGCGGTCCTGTTCTTTCTGGCAGTTAACATGCTTGATCAGAAAGGGCTCCTCGGTTTTCTTGACCCCCTCAGGCCGGTACTCGGAATAATCATTCAGGCCAATGTGCCGCTGATAGTCCTTACCGGGATGCTCGCAGGCATACTTCTGAGAAGAATGAAGGATTCCGGTCATGAAAGGATTATTACACTCTTCGTCACGCTCGGATTTATCTCACTTGCAGCGGGATTTATCCTCAGGAACTGGTTCATCATTTCGAAGATACTTGCCACCCCGAGCTGGGGGATGATCTGCAGCGGGATAAGCTTCATCGTATTTGCAGCCATATACTGGCTGGCAGATGTCAGGGGGCTCACAGGGTGGGCAGGATTTGTGAAACCTGCAGGGAAACACTCCCTTACCACATACCTGGCTCCTGATATCCTTTATCATGCAATATGGATGTCAGCCGTTCCGATACTGTTTTACAAGCAATCATCAGAACCCTGGATAGTTATTACAGGCTCCATCGCATGGGCGCTACTGATGGCCGGGCTCACTGCCCTCCTGGCCAGGGCCGGTATCAAGCTAAAGCTATAAAAATCAGCATTGAACAGCCATCCCGGGTGTACTGACGAGTTGCTTCTTCAGGACCGGTCCTCCGATGTTGTTACTTTTTCACTCCCAGTATATCCAGCAGGGGAGAAAATGAACGGACAGTGATAAGGTGATCAGCTACCAGATTCAGATATTTATTCTGGGAATGAAACGAGATCCCTGTGCCACATTCCCGCACCATGCAGATGTCATTGTCACTGTCGCCAATTGCTGTGATATTGCTTATGTCAATGCCATAACTCGCTGATAGCTGCCTGATTACGTTAGACTTGCAATACTCATGGCTGCACTTACTCTGCTTGGTTCTAAGAAAGTACGACGGGATTTTCACCTCACCGGTTGCCGCACTCCTTGAGAACTCAAGCTCATTGGCCACCGAGAAATCCATTCCGAGCTTATTCTTGATATGATTCGTGACCACATCATAGCTGTCGCTGATGATACCACAGATATAGCCGTTCTTCTTCAGGTCAGTAACCACCTCAAGGGCGTCTTCAACTATCGGAATAGTGTCAGCAACGTCGAGTACCTCCTTGACGGTATGACCTTTCATGAGGGTGGCAATGAGCTTGGTTCTCATGATGGCGGTGTCATTATGGGTCACGATGTTGATCAGCTCCTCCTCAAACCCCAGAATCCGCGAGGCAGTGGTAATGAAACTCCCCTTCAGCAGGGTGTTGTCCATGTCAAAGATCACCATTCTGGAGAATCCCTGCCTGTTCTCCCTTACTGCATATTCAATCTGGGTCCTGAGAGAATTGACCTTCTTCAGCGTCTCACCTTCCTTTGCCTGCATCGGCTCGCCCCGGCTGATGATGGCCCTGGAGACCTCCAGAGACATCTTCGAAAGCTGTTCCCATGACTGCATCCGGTTCTCTATATACCCGATATTCACTTCGGAAATCCTCGCACCCAGGAGATGCATGTCTATGAGCATACCAATATCGACACCATAGTCGTTCTCCAGGTCCAGCTTCTGCAGCATGGACTTTTTACCGGCAACCATACCGCTGAGAGGCTGAGAGAACCGGGTCAGGTCAGGGAAAAGCAGCCTGAGCAACGGTTTCGCCACCAGTTCTGTGACCCTTCCCGCCTGGCGCGTGAAGACTGATTTGACAAAATCCGCCGTCCCGGCAACAAGGGGTGCCGTCATGAGTTCAACAATATTTTCAGGATAGGTGGTTATATCGGCATCCAGAAACAGCAGGAACTCATTCTTCGAGAACAAAATACCTTCACGCATCGATGCACCCTTTCCTAGGGTTGTGCTTGTATATACCGTCGCACCTGCCTCCTTTGATACAGTTACGGTATTGTCAGGAGACTTGTCATCCATTACGATAACTTCTGAAACCATTGGTGATTTCTTCACCAGGCTGATGACGCTTACGATGGTTTCATCCTCATTCAGTGCCGGAATTATTACAGTTACCATTACTTCATCTTTTCAGTTGTTTTCAGTGCCACCCGTCGGCAGAACTCCACGTCAAGCTGGTCTGTCATCATTAAAATAACATCCTCACCCTGCGCGTCCTTAATGGCTATGACACCTGGAATTGTCTCCGGCAGCTCGCCCGTGATGGTTGCAACAAAAACACATGCGGTGAGATAAGTCCCCAATGCTGAAGGGTGTGTCCCGTCAGGGTTAAAAAGACGAAAGTCCGGCCGCAGGGCCCGTGCTTCAGCCCATGCCTCGCCAGCGGGAACTACCGCAGCCCTGTTCAGCGCCGCAGTCTCACGATAGACTTTGCTGATTGTCTCCTGCTGCTGGGGAACCTTCTCTCTCGCCCATGTAAGATAATAGAAAGGACTGGCACCTGTTCTCCTGACCAGTTCGCTGAACAGCCCGAGGTACATGACCGCACTGTCCCTCTCGCTGACGGTCCCAAGGCTCCACTCCTGAAGTACAACGATGTCATAGTTCCCCTCGTTTATTTTATTCCTGGTGGTGAGTCCGCGTGCACCTCTCCAGTGTTCGCTGAGCTTTGCACCACCGATGGTAATCTTCTCCGTGACAAGCACCGTGCCTGTCTGTTCCGAGAGTACCGAAACAACCTGGGGAAGATTTTCAAAATATGTATAGCTGTTACCCACAAACAGAACCCTGAGGGTATCCTTCCCGGTCTGCCCGAAGCCGCTGAGAGTCACCAGGCTTAATATCCCGATGAGCATGGTGCTGATAATTCTTCCTGACATATCTATTTCCTTTTGTTGTATTCACTGATCATCTCCTCCCTGCTTACCGGTTTGCCGTGACCGGGAAGAAAGAATCTGCAATCTGTATCGATGATTCTCTTCCAGCTGCTTATAAGCAGCGGAACATCATCCGCAAATGGCGGGAACGGCGAGCCTGGCATGGTCCCGATGACCGAATCACCCGCAATGGCTATCTCATCGTCAATCACCACCGTTGCCCCACCGGGTGAATGACCCGGTGTATGTATAATAAACCCGTTAATGCCAAAACGGTTCAGATCAAACTGATCTGAGAAAACGTGATCTGCAGTGCAGGGATCATATTTAAACACCGGAGCAACCTTCCTGCCTATGCTCACCAGTCCCCGTGTAACTGCATAGGTACCCTCCGGAATGGGAGTATCTCCGGTGGCGAGCATTCTGCTTTCAGCTTCCTGCACCACCACCTCGGCACCGTACTCAGCCTGAAGCCATGCTGCATTGCCGGCATGGTCAAAATGGGTGTGTGTGAGGATCACTGCTTCAGGAATAAGGCCTTTTCGCTCAAGCGCATGCGCTATCCTGCTGCGGTCAAATGAGATGCCGGTATCAACCAGTAATGTGCGGCCGTTCCTCATAATGACCCATATATTGCACCTGGCAGGAGTCAGCCTTTTCACCGAGGTGCCTTTCCCGGTGTCAGGTATATCAATCATGATACTAAGATAACACTACCGGCAATTCAGTTGTTATTATTGAACTAAACAATGATAACTTTGGATCTGTAAAACAAATTCCCTCGATGAAGACAATTCCGATTTTCCAGGTTGATGCTTTTACACATGGCCCGTTCACTGGCAACCCGGCCGCCGTATGTGTCCTGACTGACCCGGTCACTGAAGATACAATGCAAAAAATAGCCATGGAAAACAACCTTTCAGAAACTGCATTCATCACCCGCGGAAAAGACGAATGGCTCATCAGGTGGTTTACTCCTGCCGCGGAAGTTGACCTCTGCGGCCATGCAACCCTCGCTTCGGCGTTTGTGGTTCTTAACCTCCTTGAGCCGCAAAGCGAAAAGGTCATTTTCCGATCAAGGGTCATGGGTCATCTTATTGTCAGAAGGAAAAACAACCTCCTGGAACTGGATTTCCCGGTTGATAATCCGGCGAAGTGTGTGTTACCCCAATTCATCAGTGAAAGCCTGGGCGGTGCGCCCATGGAATCCTACATGGGAAGAAGTGATTATATGCTCGTTTATGGCAGTGAATCAGAGATCAGGCAGATGAAACCCGACTTCAGGGGACTGTCACAGACTGAAAGCAGGGGCGTTATAGTAACCGCTCCCGGTGATTCAGTCGATTTTGTGTCGAGATTTTTTTGTCCCCAGATCGGGATTGATGAAGACCCTGTCACGGGCTCGGCACATACCACGCTGACACCCTACTGGTCAGGGCGGCTGGGCAAAAAACACCTGGAGGCACAACAGCTCTCCTCAAGGGGTGGCCTCCTCCTGTGCACCCTCGACGGTGACCGGGTACACATCGCAGGCTCGGCACTGCTCTACCTTAAAGGAGAAATTTTCGTCTGACTTAGATCAAAAACGATTAAGTTTGCCGGCGAAACAGAAAAATATGACAAAAAAGGACCCCATTCGCCCGTACGGGGAAAAACAGGACCAGTTTGACAGGCGATACCTGCGCATGGCCGCAGTATGGTCTGAAAACTCATATTGCCAGAGAAGAAAAGTAGGCGCACTCATAGTCAAGGACAAGATGATAATTTCCGACGGCTACAACGGAACCCCTGCCGGTTTTGAAAATGTGTGCGAGGATGAGAATAATGTAACCAAACCTTACGTTCTACATGCTGAAGCCAACGCCATCACCAAGGTAGCGAGGTCAAACAACTCGAGCGATAATGCCACGCTCTATATAACCGACTCTCCCTGCATGGAATGTGCAAAACTGATAATACAGTCCGGGATCAGGCGTGTTGTATACAGCAACCAGTACCGCAACCTTGACGGCATAGAGCTTCTGAAACGCGCAGGCATTGAGCTTGTATTTATTGACCTCGGAGAAAAGAAAAATGAAATATAACAGAGCGTACCTTCCCCTGATTATCGGGGTTTCCATTGCCATTGGCATACTGATAGGGTTTTACATGCCCCATCCCCAGACCGGGCTTTATACAAATTTCCCGGCTTCAAATGACAAACTCAGCCGGGTGCTTGACATTATCGAATCTGACTATGTAGATACAGTCAACCGCAATGCCCTCATAGAGGAGGCCATACCGGTTATGCTACGCAAGCTTGACCCCCATTCGGTCTATATACCTGCAACTGACCTGGCTCAGGCCAATGAACCGCTACAGGGCAATTTTGACGGAATAGGCGTTTCATTCAACATGCTTACTGATACTGTGCTGATAATAAGCACAATACCCGGCGGGCCATCAGAAAAGGCCGGAATTATTCCGGGTGACAAGATTATCTATGTCAACGACTCCCTCATCGCCGGCAGGAAGATACCCGATGAGGAGGTGGTCAAGATGCTCAAGGGCCCCCGGGGGACTAAGGTTGAACTGAAGATTGAACGCAAAGGCACTGACACCCTTCTGCCATTTACCATTATCCGGGATAAGATCCCTATCTACAGCGTTGATGTTTCATACATGATGTCTGATGAGGTCGGATACATCAAGATCTCCAACTTTGCCCTTACAACACATGATGAATTCAAGTCGGGGCTCCGCGAGCTGAAGGAGCAGGGGATGAAAAAACTGATCCTTGACCTCAGGGGCAACTCGGGAGGAGTAATGGATGCCGCCACCATGATAGCTGACGAGTTCCTCCCGGATGGAAAACTCATTGTCTTCACCATGGGCAAGTCAACACCCCGCCAGGATGTCAGGGCTACAGCCCAGGGCGAATTCGAGTCCGGTGAACTGGTGGTGCTGATAGACGAGTGGAGCGCATCAGCAAGCGAGATACTCGCCGGAGCAGTACAGGATAATGACCGCGGAACCATAATAGGAAGGCGATCATTTGGCAAAGGTCTCGTTCAGGAACCGGTAATGTTCCGCGACGGCTCCGGAATGAGACTCACAATCGCCCGTTATTACACCCCGACCGGAAGATCTATCCAGAAACCCTACGACCAGGGAGTCGACAAATACTACGAGGACCTTGGCAACAGGCTTATGCATGGTGAATTCGAAGAGGCAGATTCAATAAGGCTTGCCGATTCCCTTCGCTTTACCACCCCAGGAGGAAAAGTGGTCTACGGAGGCGGCGGGATAATGCCTGATATATTTATCCCTATTGACACCGCAGGGGTATCAGACTATTTCCTGACCATAAGGAATTCGGGGCTGATTTACAGGTATGCCCTCAAATTTACCGAGGACAACCGTGAGACGCTCAGGAAATTAAATGACCTTCCGGCACTCACAAAATGGCTTGACAGCCAGAACCTGATGTCGAAGTTCGTCACCTATGCCGGGCAGAACGGTGTGCCTGCAAGAAATGACCAGATCGCCGTCTCAGGAAAAATCATTGACGTCCAGCTGAAGGCATACATAGTCAGGAACATGCTTGACAACAAGGGATTTTATCCTGTCTGGCAGGAAATTGACAAAACACTGATGGAGGCTTTAAATTATATCAGGAGCCTCTGATTTCAGTTTACCACTTCAGCCTTTCGGAAAAGCTCCCGAGCAGTTCCGCAGATTTCCCGGTCTCTTCAATGAAGCCGAGATGACCTGACTTTTCAAGGATAACTACCTCAGCGTTATGAGGCAGACCGATATCGCGCATTGCATTCCCGGGAGAAAAATACAGGTCGTGCCTCCCCAGTATCCATAAAAGCGGAACAATCCCGTTCTCAAGTATATACTGGCGTGACGGCCGGGCTATCATGCCGTTCAGCAATGCAATTATACCCTTGCCCGGATTCCGTGAGGCAATCTTCTTTGACCACTCAAGTTCCGCTGCCATTGACTCAAGGTTTTCTTTCGCGAACATCATGCTGACATTTCCCGGGTACATGATATTCTTCCTTCCTGCCCTCACTATGGCGATCTCCCTGTTTCGCCTTTCAACTGCTTCAGGGGTGTCAGCATGCGGATGAGAGTGAAAGAGCACATACCCTGACAGTAACTCAGGATACAGTTCCACAAAGGCAAGGGTGGCATATCCTCCAAGGGAATGACCAACCATCATAACCCTATGCTCTCCGGCATCCCTTATCACCTCCCTGACAGCACCGGCCAGGAATTCCATTGTATGTACTTCGCCTTTTATGCCTGACCTGCCATGCCCCGGAAGGTCTGGAACGATTATCCGGTATTTCGCTGCCAGCCTGTCAGCAAGAGGATCCCAGACTTCCCCTGCTTCCAGGTATCCATGCAGAAGTACAATTGGTTTACCGCTTCCTTTAACACTGTAAGAAACCTTTATCCCTTCAAATTCCATGCTCCTGATCATTGATCTTTGCTTTGGGAGAAAAACTTTTTAAATTTACAAGGAAGTAATGATTTTCCCTGATCTTTCAAACAACCCTGAAATATAAAGCAAAAAGCTGATGAACAAGATTCTTTTTTCTGCCGTCTCGAAGAAATTCGTGATGGCGCTGGCCGGTTTGTTCCTGCTGATTTTTCTCCCGGTACATCTCGGCATTAATCTCATGCTCCTCAGGGGTGATCCGGAGCCCTTCAACAATGCCGCTCACTTCATGGCTACCTTCCCCCTGGTGAAAGTTGTGGAGATATTGCTCTTCCTGGCAATAATAGTGCACATCGCCTACGGACTGCTCCTCCAGGTGCAGAACTGGATGTCAAGGCCTGTGGGTTACAGCGTAAGAAACAAGTCCGAGACATCGGCCTTTTCGAGGTTCATGATCTGGACAGGAGGGTCAGTGCTTATCTTCCTGGTAATCCACTTCTTCAACTTCTATTTCATTAAACTGGGAATAGTGGAGGGAGATCCTGAAAACTTCTACTCGGTTGCATACCAGCTTTTCAATATTCCCGGCTACGTTATCCTTTACTGGGTATGCTTCCTTGTCCTGGGATTTCATCTTTACCACGCACTGCAATCAGCCTTCCAGACCCTCGGGCTGTCAAACGAGTTCTGGACTCCTCTAATAAAGGTTATCTCCCTTCTTTATGCGATAGCCATTCCGGTGGGATTTGCCATCATACCACTTGTCATCTGGCTTATTAAATAAACTGAAGAAATCACAACCAATGGTAACTCTCAATTCAAAAATTCCCGAAGGTCCCCTGGAGGAAAAGTGGACAAAATACAAGGCAAATGCCAGGCGGGTCAACCCGGCGAACAAGAAGAAGCTTGACATCATAGTTGTCGGAACCGGTATTTCAGGTGCCCCTGCAGCTTCAGCGCTCGGAGAACTGGGGTACAATGTAAAGGTGTTCTGTTACCAGGACACCCCCCGTCGCGCACATTCGGTTGCCGCCCAGGGAGGCATCAATGCCGCCAAGAATTACAAGAATGACGGTGACAGTGTCTACCAGTTGTTTTATGATATCATCAAGGGAGGCGACTTCCGTGCGCGTGAAGCCAATGTCTACCGCATTGCCGAGGTCAGCAACCAGATCATCGATCACTTTACTGCCATCGGTGTCCCCTTTGCGAGAGAATACGGCGGCACCCTCACCACAAGGTCTTTCGGAGGGGTTCAGGTGTCAAGAACATTCTATTCGCGCGGTCAGACAGGGCAGCAGGTTTTGCTGGGAGCCTATTCCTCCCTCAGCCGACAGGTAAAGGAGGGGACGGTGACCATGTACCCCCGGCGTGACATGCTTGACCTGGTGGTGGTTGACGGAAAAGCTAGGGGAATAATTGCACGTAACCTGGTAACCGGAGCCATTGAAAGGCACTCTGCCCACGCCGTTGTACTTGCAACGGGTGGATATGGCACCATCTATTATCTCTCCACCCTGGCTGTCAATTCAAACGCCTCTGCAGCCTGGAAGGCTTACAAAAAGGGAGCCCTCTTCGCAAACCCCAGCTTCGTGCAGATCCACCCGTCAAGCGTTCCGCAGATGAATGAATTCCAGAGCAAACTGACACTCATGTCAGAATCGCTCCGTAATGACGGACGGGTATGGGTTCCTAAAAACAAGGGCGACAAGCGCCCGGCCAACGAAATACCTGAAGAAGACAGGGATTATTACCTTGAGAGAAGATACCCGGCATTCGGCAACCTTGTGCCCCGCGATGTGGCCTCCAGGGCAGCCAAGGAGAGATGTGATGCCGGCTACGGAGTAGGTCCTACAGGCCTTGCCGTCAACCTTGACTTCCGTGATGCCATCAAAAAACAGGGTAAAAAGGCCATCGAGGCCAAATACGGGAACCTGTTTGAAATGTACAAGGATATTACCGGGATTGACTCTTATGAGGAACCAATGCGCATCTACCCCGCCGGACACTATACAATGGGAGGACTGTGGGTCGATTATGAACTGATGACAACCATACCCGGCCTGTTCGCCATCGGCGAAGCCAATTTCTCTGACCACGGGGCAAACAGGCTGGGCGCCAGCTCACTGATGCAGGGCGCCGGAGACGGCTACTTCATACTCCCTTACACCATAACAAACTTCCTTGCTCCGGAGATACGTACACCGCGTATAAAGACCGACCTGCCGGAGTTCGATGAAGCTGAAAAGAATGCGGTTGAAAACATCAACCGCCTGATGTCTGTCGGCGGAACGGAAACAGCCTCCTCCTTTCATAAAAGACTGGGAAAGATCATGTGGGACCATTGCGGAATGTCACGCAATGAACAGGGGCTGCTGGAAGCCCGCAGGATGATCAGGGAACTCAGGGAGGAGTTCTGGAAAGAGCTTAAGGTGCCGGGTAAAACCGATGAGGTTAACCAGGAACTCGAGAAAGCCATAAGGATGGCAGACTTCCTTGAACTGGGTGAGCTCATGGTACTTGACGCCCTTAACAGGAAAGAGTCATGCGGCGCTCATTTCCGTGAGGAGAGTCAGACACCTGACGGTGAGGCCCAGCGAATTGATGAACAATATGCCTATGTGGCAGCCTGGGAGTATAACGGCGAAAATGAGCCGGTACTCAACAGGGAACCGCTGAATTTTGAATTCGTTGAACTGAAACAGAGAAGTTATAAATAAGAATCCATCAGGTTGCAGAATATGAAGCTTAAACTTAAAATATGGAAACAAAGGGATGCATCTTCCAGAGGCAGATTCGTCACATATGACCTGGATGGTGTCTCCCCGGAGATGTCTTTTGTTGAGATGCTTGCCTACCTCAATGAAAAGCTTGTTCTGAAAGGAGATGAACCGGTGACATTCGAGCATGACTGCCACGAGGGAATCTGCGGCAGCTGCGGAATGTACATCAACGGATACCCTCACGGCCCCGTAAAGGGTCTCACCACCTGCCTCCTTTCCATGAGGTACTTCAAGGACGGAGAGACCATTGTCATTGAGCCCTGGAGGGCAAAGTCTTTCCCTGTCATCAAAGACCTTATGGTAGACCGGAGCGCCTTCGACAAAATTCAGCAGGCCGGAGGCTTCATCTCGGTAGCTGTCGGGGCGGCCCCTGAAGCCAACACCATACCCGTAAGGAAACACAGCAGTGACCTCGCCTTCGACGCATCTGTCTGCATTGGCTGCGGAGCCTGCGTGGCTGCCTGCAAGAACGCATCGGCCATGCTCTTTGTATCTGCAAAAGTCTCACAGTATGCCCTTCTGCCCCAGGGCCGCCCCGAGGCAAAAGAGAGGGTAAGGGATATGATTGCCGAGATGGATAAACAGGGATTCGGCAGCTGCTCAAATACCGGAGCCTGCGAGGCACAATGTCCCAAACAGATAAAACTGTTCAACATCGCACGGCTGAACCGGGAATATATAAAGGCATTATAGAAAAAACAGGCTGCCACTTTCAGAACAGCCTGCCCTGTTTCCCTTCATGCTGAACAAATCTGACGACTTTCGCCGGATTAAACCTTTGCCCGGGGCACAATTATCCCGGGCACTTCGATTCAATTCCTGCAAACGTCTTGAGGACAGGATTACCCCAGACAGGTTGATTCAATCCCTGCAACCGTCTTGAGGAAAGGATTACCCCAGACAGGTTGATTCAATCCCTGCAACCGTCTTTGGTGCAGTTTTGCCAAGCATCCTTGAGCCGTCGGGAGTGATCAGCACATCATCCTCTATCCTTATGCCTCCGAAATCAAGGTAACTCTCAACCTTATCAAAGTTGATAAAATCCTTGTTCAGCCCTTCGCTCTTCCATTTGGCAACGAGCTCTGGAATGAAATAGATACCCGGTTCAACGGTGAAGACATGACCCGGCTTGTAGGGAAGTGCGAAGCGAAGTGACCTGAGCCCGAACTGGGTGCTGCGCTTTACCTCATCATTGTACCCGACATAGTTCTCGCCAAGGGCTTCCATATCATGTACATCAAGCCCCATCATATGACCCAGCCCGTGAGGCATGAAAAGGGCGTGAGCACCGGCTGCCACTGCCTCGTCAATGTCTCCCTTCATGAAGCCAAGATCTTTCATACCTGATGCAATCACCCTGCATGCTCCCAGGTGGAGGTCGCGGTTTGAGATCCCCGGACCAGCGGTCTTTATTGCCTCGGTATTCGCCCTGAGTACGATCTCATAGATCTCCTTCTGCCGCTGGCTGAATTTTCCACCGACAGGCGTGGTACGGGTCAGGTCTGCCGAGTAGTGCATATTTGACTCTGCTCCGCAGTCAGTAACCATCATCCTTCCCTCTTTCAGTACATTTATGTGCACGTGGTTATGAAGCGTCTGGCCGTTGATGCTTAGTATTATCGGGAATGAAGGACCGGCACCCTTCGAATAGGCTATTCCCTGGAGCACACCGAATATCTCCTGCTCCGTAATACCGGGTTTGCACATCCTCATGGCAGTGGTTTGCATCTCGCATGCAATGTCAGCTGCCTTTTCAATCTCAGCTATCTCAACACTCTCCTTGATTGACCTTAATGATACTACGGCTTTGATTAGTTTCTCTGATGCCCGGGTGCGCATCTGGCAGGGATTTTCCTTAAGCAGCGCACCAAGGGTCATTTTGGTCTCAGCACGGTAGGGGGGTAGAAAATGAATCTCGCGACCTCCGGCAAGAGCCGCATGCACCATGTCAGCAAGCTTTGCCATCGGATGTGTCAGATTGATTCCGGCACCCGAAGCCAGTTCGGCTATGGAGGGTTGCGGACCCATCCAGACTATGTCATCTACAGTGAAATCGTCTCCGAATACTATTTCATCTCCTGAATTGAAATCAATCAGGCCGGCCAGACCGGGCAGATCCACACCAAAAAAATATAGAAAATCACTGTCCTGCCTCCAGTGATAGGTGTTATCAGGGTAATTCATCGGTGATTCAACATTCCCGATAAACAGGCCTATACCATTATTCATCAGAGACTTAAGCTGCTGACGGCGCTTAATGTAAACTTCTTTTTCAAACATATCTGATTATCTTTTATATACCAGTACGCTAATGTAGCAAGAGCCGATGATTTTTTTACAGATTATCAGTAATTTTTAATTGCGAAGGGCGTTGTTATATTGTCATTAGAGTGTATATTCGCATTTTGGCTAACAGTTAAACCCCTTTTTATGCCCTATCGCCGCCTGCCCAACACAGATTCAGCACGTCTGAGAGCTTTTAAGAGAGCCGTTGAAATGAGCAAGGAGATTCCTCCATTCAGGCTTGCTTTTTCAATGAAAACGCTGGTTAAGATCCATGCCTTCCTTCCCATGTTTGAAAATGCCATAAGTCACCAGCGGCAGACACTTGTCAACCAGACCGAGAAGGCAAAGACTAACCAGGAGACCGCCCGTAAAGCGCGGCTTTACCTGACTCACTTCCTGAAGGTCATGAACATGGCCATAACGAGAGGTGAATTACAACCTGAAACCAGGTCATTCTATGGAATGGCAACCGATGACTCCTCAATTCCCTCACTAACAACCGAGAATGAACTTGTGGCCTGGGGAAAACGCATCATCGACGGTGAGGAATACCGTATCAGGAAAGGCAGTACCCCTGTTACAAATCCGACAATCGCTGTAGTAAAGGTTCGGTACGAGAAATTCCTCGAGACCCGAAATCACTATAAAACAATAAACAGGAGGGCATCGGAGTGTGTCAACCGGACATCTGACATGCGCCGTGAAGCCGATGAGCTTATAGCCTCCCTCTGGAATGAGATCGAAGCCTCATTCTCTTCGCTTCCCGAAGAGGAAAAAAGAGCTGCTGCTGAAAAGTACGGACTGACATACGTCTTCCGTAGAAATGAAACGGCCAGGAAGGATCTCTCCCCCACCCTGTTCAGTGTAGACCAGGAAAACCAGTAACCAGGCATTGAAGCTCGGCAATACCATATTAAGGGAGCAGCCTCTCTTTCTTGCTCCCATGGAGGACATCACAGACCCCTCGTTCAGGTATGTCTGCAAGATGTTCGGTGCTGACTTCATGTACACCGAATTCATCTCCTCTGACGGCCTCATCAGGGATGGCCGCAGCAGCGTAAAAAAACTTGACCTGTTTGATTACGAGCGTCCGATCGGGATACAACTGTACGGACACATTACTGAATCAATGGTTGATGCTGCACTGAGGGCAGAAGAAGCAGGGCCCGATATTATTGACATTAACTTCGGTTGCCCTGTTAGAAAAATAGCGGCCCGTGGCGCCGGTGCAGGGATGCTCCAGAATATCCCGCTCATGATCTCCATGACTTCAGCCATCGTTAAGGCTGTTAAAATCCCTGTGACTGTGAAAACCAGGCTGGGATGGGATGAAAACAGCAAGATAATTGTGGAGGTGGCTGAACGCCTTCAGGATACCGGTATTGCGGGCCTGACGGTACACGGCCGCACGAGGGCGCAAATGTACCGTGGAGAAGCCGACTGGACCCTCATCGGGGAGGTAAAGAAAAACCCCCGGATGAATATTCCCATCATTGGCAATGGTGATATTAACGGTCCTGAACGGGCAAAGATGATGTTTGACCGGTATGGCGTCGACGGAATCATGATCGGAAGGGCAACGTTCGGAAGACCCTGGATATTCAGGGAAATACGGCACTATCTTGATACGGGTGAAGTTCTTCCGGAACCAACCGTGGAGGAAAAAGCTGAGCTGGCACTTCTGCATCTCGACAAGTCACTGGAGCACAAGGAGGGGAAGGCAGCCATCCTGGAAATGAGAAGGCATTTTTCCAGCTACTTCAAGGGCCTTCCGGGATTCAGGGAGACACGTCTGCGGCTTCTTACCACACTTGAGGTTGATGAAATCCGCGATATTGTCGGAGAAATAAGTGAAAAATGGGGCGATTGCCGGGGTGACGGGTCACCCGGTATCTACGGAATATGAATCAGACATTCTGACCCTGCAGCCAATTTCAACCGTACCGGTATTACTGCCAGGATCCTTCAAACTCAAGCTGCAGTCTCCTGAACTTCCGCCACCGGAACCGTTATTGCCGCATACAGTCTCCGCACATCCTTCCACCGGTATACCATTGCCATGATAATCACAAAGACCACTGACATGACAACCAGGCCGGCAAATTCCTTCCACGGGTAGATCTCGATCTGCTCATACATCGCCGGCGTCTGCAGTGCCATGTCACTATGGGTGATCAGCACCGAAAGAAAAATGTTGTTGGCAGCGTGAGCCCCGATTGCAACCTCGATGCCGTCATCAAACATGGTCAGAACGGCAAACACAAGACCGAAAAAGATATACTGTGGCATCATTGTCAGGAACCCGTACTCCTTTACTTCCGGGTTCAGACCGTGCATCAGGCCGAACAACACCGATGTCAGCAGTATCGGGAGCCACCTGTTGCGGGTCCAGACTGCAAAACCCTGCATGAGATAACCCCTGAAGAGAATCTCCTCAAAGGCAGCCTGGAACGGAATCAGCGCCAGGGCAAGCACTGCCAGTATTATCAGTGAGTCTGAGGTGTTGTTGAGTCTGAAATTACCCGGGTCGGTTTTCAGGGAGTAAACCAACCAGGCTGCTGAAATGGCTATCCATACGAAAGCGGAAAAGAATATCCTTCCCCACCTTGTTTTCCTTCCGCCGTTGATCACTGTTGAAAAGCTTCTCTCATGGAGGGGCTTGACCAGAAATAAAATGGCAATAAATGCCAGTATGAAAGGGAAAACCGTCAGGGTAAAGCCAAGGTTAAGGTTGACTCCCATTGCTTCGAAATCAGGCATTCCTCCCTTTTGCGGCATGACACCACCTACTGTACGCGTCATCATAAGAGCCACAAGCGGAAGGGCCCCGATTATATTTGAAGCCAGGAAGGGAGTTATCACCCCGATAAAATATCTCCAGAAGGCATTCCTGCCGCTGAAGGGAGCTGCCATGAAAGGTGTCTCACTGATGATTTCAGTAGAGTTGCTGTTAATTTGATTGTACATTTCTATGATTGACTAAAATTCGGATCCGGGTCTTGCAGGGTAATCTATTGAGTAATGGAGACCGAGGCTCTCCTGCCTGTTTTGTGCCATCTTGATGACAAGGTAGCCGGCGGCAATGAGGTTACGCAGTTCTATCAAAGGCCTTGAAAGGATTGACCTCCGGTATAGATCTTCCGTTTCCTGGTACAGAATCTCGAGACGGGTCTTGGCCCTGGCAAGCCTCAGATCAGACCTGACAATACCGACGTAATTGCTCATTATCATCTGCATCTCCCTGTAATTCTGGGTGACAAGGATCATCTCCTCGAGGTGAGTGGTACCGTGGTAGTTCCATCCGGGTATCTTTTCCTCAAAGCCGAGGTTTGCAATTCGTGCTGAGGCATCTTCGGCTGCCCGGTGTGCATATACGGCAGCTTCAATAAGTGAATTTGATGCAAGCCTGTTTGCCCCGTGCAACCCGGTTGATGACACCTCACCTATTGCATAGAGCCTGTCAATGGAGCTCCTGCCGTTCATGTCAACCCTCACCCCGCCGCAGGAATAATGTGCAGCAGGCACAACGGGTATCATCTCCCTGGTGATGTCAATCCCTTCTGACAGGCACTTCTCATTGATATGCGGAAAATGTGACCTGAGCTCCTCTCCGTCAAGATGTGTACAATCAAGCCATACAAAATCATCACCCCGGAGCTTCATCTCGTTGTCAATGGCCCTTGCCACTACGTCACGAGGCGCCAGTGACCCCCTGACGTGATATTTGGGCATGAACTTCTCTCCGTCACTGTTGCGAAGCTCTGCACCAAATCCTCTTAAGGCCTCGGTGATGAGGAAAGAGGGCCTTACATTGGGGTTGTAAAGCGATGTGGGATGAAACTGGATGAACTCCATGTTCTCAAGCTTCCCGTTGGCCCTGTGAACCATCGCGACACCGTCTCCGGTAGCTACCGGCGGGTTGGTGGTTGTAAGGTAAATGTTTCCGCAGCCTCCGGTGGCAAGCACCGTGACCCTCGCAAGAAATGTCTTAACCTTGCTGGTTGCCAGGTCTGCAACATAGGCGCCGTAACACTCAATGTTCGTCCACTCCCTGGTTACGTACTCACCAAGGTTGTGCTGGGTAAGCAGGTCAATGGCAAAATGATCCTCGTAGATATCAATGTTTTTGTGCTCCCGTACCTTCTCGATGAGGACCATCTCAATTGCCGAACCGGTTGAGTCCTTGTGATGCAGTATCCTGTGCTCGGTATGTCCTCCCTCCATGGCCATGTCAAGGGTGCCGTCAGGCTTCTTGTCAAAATCGACACCCATCTCTATCATCTCCCTGATCCGCTCCGGGGCTTCACTGACAACCATCCTCACCACCTCCTCATTGCAATACCCTGCCCCCGCAACCATGGTATCCCTTACATGCTTGTCAAAGTTGTCAGGTTCATACATTACGGCAGCAATGCCCCCCTGGGCATAATTGGTGCTGCAGTCGTCCATTTTCGCCTTGGTGATCACACAGACCCTGCCGTGTTCCGCAGCCTTGAGTGCAAATGAAAGGCCGGCAATGCCCGAGCCTATCACCAGAAAATCACACCTAACCTTCATACCGCTTTTTCAGAAAAGAAAAGTAAAGATACAAATTGATTTCTGACTTAATGCCCTGATTGTAAAACCGCGGATTTTAATATACTTTTGCCCGGTTACTATCACGGAGAACCTCACAATAATTATGGCTCAGGAAGATATCTTCAAGAAACTCGTCGCTCATTGCAAAGAATATGGCTATGTTTTCCCGTCAAGCGAAATATATGACGGTCTTGGCGCAGTATATGACTATGGCCAGTACGGCGTTGAACTGAAAAACAACATCAAGAAATACTGGTGGGACAGCATGGTTCTGCTGAATGAGAATATTGTCGGACTTGATTCGGCAATATTCATGCATCCAACCATCTGGAAAGCCTCCGGGCATGTTGATGCATTCAATGATCCCCTGATTGATAACCGTGACAGCAAGAAGCGCTATCGCGCCGATGTGCTCATCGAGGAGCACCTGGAAAAGCTCAGTGACAAGATTGAGAAGGAAGTGGAGAAAGCCCGGGGTCGTTTCGGCGAAAAATTCGACGAGCCGCTTTACAGGTCAACCAATCCCCGCATTCTGGAGGTACGTGAAAAATATGACGCACTTCACGGCAGGTTTGTTGCCGCTATGGCCGGCCCTGACCTCACGGAACTGAGGCAGATAATAGTCGATAACGGAATCGTATGCCCTGTATCGGGAACCTGCAACTGGACTGAAGTAAGGCAATTTAACCTGATGTTCGGCACAGAGATCGGTTCTACCTCTGACGGAGCAATGAAAATTTACCTGAGACCCGAGACGGCACAGGGTATCTTTGTCAACTTCCTCAACGTTCAGAAGACCGGGCGCATGAAGCTCCCCTTCGGTATCGCCCAGATAGGCAAAGCCTTCCGAAATGAGATTGTGGCACGCCAGTTTATCTTCCGCATGCGCGAGTTTGAACAGATGGAGATGCAGTTCTTTGTTAAGCCGGGGACCGAGCTGGAATGGTTCGCCCACTGGAAGGAGGCCAGGATGAGATGGCACAAGGCTCTCGGATTCGGAAATGATAACTACCGCTTTCATGACCATGACAAGCTTGCCCATTATGCCAACGCGGCAGCTGACATCGAGTACAGGTTCCCCTTCGGCTTCAAGGAGGTTGAGGGAATCCATTCCCGGACTGATTTTGACCTCCGTCAGCACCAGGAGTACAGCGGCAAGAAGATGCAATACTTTGATCCCGAAAAAAATGAATCATACATACCTTATGTGATTGAGACTTCAATAGGCGTTGACCGCATGTTCCTGCAGGTGGTGGCAGCCTCATACTTTGAAGAGGATCTCACGAAGGAGGACGGCACTCCTGACAGCAGGGTGGTGCTTCGTCTGCCTGCAGTGCTCGCCCCGGTCAAGCTGGCGGTGATGCCTCTTGTCAGAAAGGACGGACTACCGGAGACATCACGCAGAATCATTAATGACCTGAAGTTTGATTTCAACTGCCAGTATGATGAAAAGGACTCGATAGGGAAACGGTACCGCCGGCAGGATGCCATCGGCACTCCCTACTGCATCACCATAGACTACCAGACAGCAGAAGATGAGACAGTAACCATCAGGTACCGCGACTCAATGGCACAGGAACGGGTGCCGATAGCACAGCTGAGATCAATTATCTCCGGTAAGGTCAGCATGCAGGAACAACTGAAAAGACTCTGAAATGAGAACCAGGCCGTCAAAGGTTCTGATCATAACCTACTACTGGCCCCCCAGCGGAGGCGCCGGAGTGCAGCGATGGCTCAAGTTCACAAAATACCTCCCCTCGGCAGGATGGATTCCCGTGATTCTGACCGTGAAGCCTGAATACGCGGCATACCCGTTCAGGGATGAATCACTCTACGGCGAGATACCTGTTGACGTTGAGGTGCACAGGACAAAGGCACTGAACTACTTCGCCCTCTATAACAAGGACCAGTCGAAGATACCACATGCAGGGTTTGCCTCCGGTGACGGCAAAGGATTAAAAAGTGCTGTAAGCCGTTTTATCCGCGGCAATTTCTTCATACCTGACCCCCGCAGAGGCTGGAACAGGTATGCATATCGCAAAGCCTGTGAACTGATAAAATCAGAAAACATAACCCACATCATAACCACCAGCCCTCCGCATTCGACACAACTGATAGGGCTGAGGCTGAAAAGGCGCTTCCCCGGGCTTAAGTGGATTGCTGACCTGCGTGATCCCTGGACGGAAATCTATTATTATGACATGTTCCGCCCTTCACTGCCGGCAAGAATGATTGACCGGGAGCTGGAGAAACGGGTCCTTACCAGGGCTGACAGGTTAATCACCGTCGGACACACACTGGCGTCAGCCTTCGCTGAAAAGGCTGATGCTGCTGAAGATAAAACGGTCGTCCTCCCGAATGGCTTTGACGAGGAGGACTTCCAGGGATTGACAGGCTCAGTTCCTGAAAGGTTCACAATAACCTATGTCGGAACCCTCTCCCCCGCTTATCCTGTCAGGGGATTTATCGATGCTGTAAGAGATTTGAAAATCAATGATATGCCTGTAGTGCTCCGGTTTGTGGGTACCGTCCCCGGGGATATCAGGAGCCAGTTCCCGGCTGATGTTAACGGACAGAACCCGGAATTTATAAGCTACTGCGAACATCCTGAAGCCATTAGGCATATGATGAATTCCAGCATGCTTCTGCTGATTATTCCTGATCACAGGTCAAACAGGTCAATTCTTACCGGGAAGATCTTTGAATACCTGGCAACAGAAAAACCCATTTTATTCCTCGGGCCGGATGATGGAGATGCCGCCCGGCTCCTCAAGCTTTGCGGCTACCAGGGTATCTTCGGGTACGATGATGTGCAGGGAATCAGGGATTTCATCATAAGGGTTGCCGAAGGAAAGAGTGTGAAAAGGAGCGGCCACCACCTGGAATACTCCCGCCGGGCACTTTCGGTAAAACTGGGTGAAATCCTAGACAGGCTGGCATAGACGCCGGTCGCGATTTACAATTTCCTCCTGAACCGTGAAAGGAAGCTGTCAGCAACACTGTTAAGATCCTCCGAGAGCTTCCAGAACCATACCCCGGCAGTGAAAATTAAAGTAACGACGGCACTTCTGACCAGGATGTCTGGTATAAGTGAGATCTGTGGCAGGATCCATCCGGCTCCCACAGCCACCAGGCCAACGAGGGTTATTTTAAGGTGTGCAATACGGCCAAGCAGGGGAATGAAAATAATGCTGGTGCCCACAAAGAGTGCAATTAGGATGAACATCAGCCAGGTCTGGTACCTGTACAGTGAGGAGGTGCTCAGCAACACACCGTTGACACCTGCCGAGCCGCTTACAAGGTTGCCGAGGCTTATCAGGATTATGACAGCCGCCCCCCTGGAGTACACATCAGGAAGCAGGCGAAAAATGTTATCAATGTTGACCAGCAATCCGATGAAGATCAGCAGACCAACTGCATACTGGCTTATGCTGCTCCTGACATACATGTCGTCTATGGTATCCAGGTCATTCTTCTTCCATGATTCCGCAAGGAATGGTATTGAAATCTTTGAGACTGACCTCCCTGGCAGGGTGATCAGAACTGCAAAATAGGATGCAATTGAGTAGATTCCCACCTCCGCCTCCCCGAGATATGTGTTGATGAAGAGCTTGTCGAGCGTTGTCAGCACCACGGTACTTATCCCAGTCAGTATTCCGAAAAGTGAGAGGATAATGATCTCGCGCCTGAGATGCGGGTTTATGAATCCCGGTTCCAGCCTGAGAGATATCTCCCCCCTCTTCAGCAGGCTCAGGAAGATGATTATCAGCGGTATTCCCTGCGAGATGATATATCCGAAGACATAACCGTTAAAGTCAATGATCCCGGCCCAGAAGAGGCAGATGAGGGCAAAGTTGAAGACCCTGAAAAGGAACTCCCTGAGGAAAGTGCCCAGAACGGCATCATAAAGGACCTTGTTGTAATTATCAAGAAGATTGAAGAGAACCGTGATCAGAAGCAGGGCTGGCAGATAGAAGGAGTATTCGGCAATGAGTGGAGAACGTTCGATGTTGGCAGCCTCAAAATGAGGTGAATAAAACTTAAGAAATAGAAGCGCGGCGATGAATCCGGCAAGGGTGATAACCATTGCCAGTCCCAGGAAGCCGTGATGCCTTCCGCGGCCATCCCTGAAGTAAGGAAAGAGCCTGTTGATGACATTGGTGAAACCAAGACTTGAAAACTGTGACAGCATGGTCGCAAAGGAGAGTAGCAGCTGAACCACACCGATCTCCCCGACAGCAAAGATCCTCGGAGAAAGCAGGATTATATTTACGAAGCCAAGCAGGGCACCCAGGTAGGACCAGACGGTCCCTCGTATTGTCTGCCTCTGTACTATGCCCATGTTACTCTGCTGTTCCGGCAAATGTATAACAATATACTCATTTGATTTAAGGAACAGTTGGTGTATTTTTGTCGGATGATTCCAAACCGGGTTTAACCCTTCCAAAGTCCTGCCCATGAAACTGAGCGCCCTCAAATCAGCCCTTCCGCACCTTATTGCGGTTCTCCTCTTTACAGTAGTATCCTTCGTCTATTTCTACCCTGTCCTCGAAGGGAAGAAACTCAATGCCCATGATACGAAGGTCTACGAGGGATCTTCAAAGGAGATAAGCGATTACCGCGAAAAACACGGCGAGGAACCACTGTGGACCAACTCCATGTTCAGCGGGATGCCTGCCTACCTGATCTCGGTTCTGTACCCGGGCAATCTTTTCAAATATCTTGACAACTTCCTTAAACTGTATAAAACACCTGTTGCCGCACTATTTCTCTCGATGCTCGGATTCTATATCATGCTTCTTTTCTTCAGGGTCAATCCATGGCTGGCCATGGCGGGGGCGATCGCATACGGGTTTTCATCGTACCTCTTCGTGAGCCTCTCAGCGGGGCATAACACAAAAGCCTATGCGATGGCATGGATGGCACCGGTGTTAGGCTCTGTGGTTTATTCTTTCAGGAAGCATGCGCTTACCGGGGCTGCCCTCTTTTCGCTGTTTCTGACCATGCAGGTTATGGCCAACCACTTCCAGATCACTTACTATACCGGAATAATTGTGCTGGTATTCGGGATTTTCGAACTTATCAATGCTGTAAGGGAAAAAATGCTGCCGGGCTTTCTCCGGACTCTGGGTTTACTTGTTGTTGGTGCCCTGATTGCATTCAGTGTCAACTTCGCACCACTATACTCTACATGGGAGTACAGTAAGGAATCAACGCGTGGAAAAAGCGAACTCTCGAAGGCTGAAGGGACAAATGAGACAGGCCTTGACAAGGAATACATCACACAATGGAGCTACGGGATTGATGAGTCATTCACTTTCCTGATACCCGGATTCAGGGGAGGCGCAACAAAACCATTTGACAACGACTCTGAAACCGTAAAGGCGCTCAGGAAGAACAACCTGGGACAGGCACAGGGTCAGCTTTTCATGTACTGGGGCAGTCAGCCAAGCACCAGCGGGCCGGTATATTTCGGCGCAGTGGTATTTTTCCTTTTCGTTCTCGGGCTGCTGATCATCAGGGGAAGGGAAAAATGGTGGATACTGACAGCCGCACTGCTGTCACTGCTGCTCTCATGGGGTAAGAACCTCATGCCATTCACTTCCCTGTTTATTGATTTCTTCCCGGGATATGACAAGTTCAGGGCAGTATCAATGACCCTCGTAATGGCCGGCGTCCTGGTGCCACTGCTCGGGTTCCTGGCACTTCGCGAGATCTCTGAAGGTGCAGTAAACAGGGAAAAGGCCGTGAGATCAGTGCTGATTGCAGCCCTGATAACAGGCGGACTGGCATTCATCTTCTTCCTCCTGCCCGGACTGGCCGGTTCCTTCCTCCGACCTGACGAAAATGCCCTTCCCGATTCCCTGAACTGGATCAAGGAAGCAATGATCGCCGACAGGAAAGCCATGCTTCGCACAGATGCCCTCCGCTCAGCTATATTCATATCGGGAGGAGCAGCACTGATATGGTTTTATCTTAAGAACAGGCTTAAGCCCGCCCTTGTCCTCGCAGGACTCACCCTCCTGTTCATTGTTGACCAGATACCGGTTGATGCACGATTCCTTGGCAGCTCAAACTTCGAGACCAAAAGAGCTTCCGCAGGCACCTGGGCTCCGACCGAGGCTGACAAAGTGATATTAAGCGACCAGGGAGAAAACCGCGTCCTGAACCTGACAGTCTCGGTTTTCAATGATGCCTCAACATCATATCATCATCACTCAATAGGAGGCTACAGCGGGGCAAAGATGAAAAGATACCAGGAGCTGATAGAGACCAGTCTTACCGATGACATCAACTCGCTGATTACCAGCCTCCGGAGTGCCACATCGATGGAGGAGGCAGAAGGAGTATTGAAAAACCTTCCGGCACTCAATATGCTGAACACCAAATACATTATCCTTGATCCGGGTTCACCGCCAATGGTCAACAGACACGCATCAGGCAATGCATGGTTTGTTGACAGGGTTACCCTGGTTGAAAATGCCGATGCTGAACTTCTGGCAATCAAAACCATCAACCCCGCAACCGAGGCAGTTGCTGACAGGCGGTTTGCTGACATGATCGGGACCATGGAATCAGCTGCGGCTCCCGGTGATACAATATTCCTCACAACATATGAGCCAAACCTTCTTATCTACAAGGCGGAACTGGCAACCGAAAGAGTGGCTGTCTTTTCAGAGATATACTACAAATACGGCTGGAAAGCATTCATTGACGAGGCTCCGGCAGATCACTTCCGGGTTAACTATGTGCTCCGGGGAATGACACTTCCCGCCGGAAGCCATACCATAACATTCAGGTTTGAACCGGAGTCATACAGGGTTGGAAACAGAGTTTCCCTGGCAGGATCGGTCCTGCTCCTTGCATTCCTCCTTCTTGCGGCTCTTCCGCTGCTTAAATCGAAACGTGAAAATGCCTGAAGAGACTGTTGCCAGGGGAGGAGGAGCCTCACAAAAGACTGACTTGCCCGCCGGTAAAGACAACCTGGCACATGGTAACACAGTCCTGCATCAGTGCCCTGCCTGCCAGGCCCGGGATATCGTTCAATTGTTTTACGTAAAGGACCACCTTGTAAGCGGACGTGAATTTCCAGTCATGAGATGCCGGTCATGCGGCATGGGATGGACTGCGGATCCTCCCCCTGAAAGCGAGGCAGGAAGTTACTATGCTTCGGAGGAATATATCTCACACACTGACAGGAGACAGAGCCTCTCCGACTACCTGTATCATCTTGCCAGGAGTTTTATGCTTGGCCGGAAATATAAGATTGTGGAAAGGGTAACAGGAAAGCAGCAGGGTATGCTTCTTGACATCGGAAGCGGTACCGGATACTTTGCAGCTTTTATGAAGAAAAGGGGCTGGGAAGTAACAGGGATTGAAGTCAATGACTCTGCCAGGGAATATTCCATAGAAAAGTCGGGTATCAATGCCAGGTCACCGGGTGAGATAAAAAATATCCCTTCTGGTTCTGCTGACTGTATTACCTTCTGGCATGTGCTTGAGCATCTCTATGACCCGGCAGGATGGCTTGAGGAGGTTGGGAGGATTCTTACAGGTGAGGGTAAATGCATCATTGCCATGCCGAATTTTTCATCTTCTGATGCGGATTGGTTCAGGAACCGCTGGGCTGCCCTCGACGTACCACGACACCTGTGGCATTTCACACCCCGCGCATTCAGAAAGTTTGTGTCCGGGCGGGGATTCAAAGTTGAAAAGATTGCAGCACTGCCGCTTGATCTGTTCTATATATCTGCACTGAGTTACAGGAACCAGAACAAATCGCTCCCGCTCCTAAGAGGATTGTTAACCGGTGGATTACTGGCAATTCGCAGTGGCTTCAGGAAGGAAAAAGCCAGCTCCCTGGTTTACGTGCTGTCCGGAAAGGAGTAATCTCACTGACCTTTCCCCGGCCTGCCAAAAATCAAATCCTGGCCAGATTTCCGAGTTCCCGGAACATTAATCTCCCTGTGACGGTTTGCCTCAAATCAAGCCCTGACTAAATCTCTGAACTCCCTTAAGATTTATTTCCATTTGACAGCCTTCCACGATAAGCTGGATTGCCTGACCTCATCCAGAATGAACAATGTCTTTAATACCTGTCGAGCCAGCGGTATTTCCTCGGGGTATCCCCGAACCTGGCTGCCACTATAAACTCATGAGACCCGTAGGTTGACATCTGGATTGAATTCAGGGTAAAATCGAACGAGTAACCGAAGAAGAGCCTGTCTCTCCTGACTCCCACATTGGCAATTATGGCGCTGCCGGTTCTGAAAGTGCCCCCGATCCAGATCTTGTTGTCATAGGAATAGGTGATGCCTATGTCTGCCTGCGGACGCAGCTGTTCCGACATTTTCAGCAGCAGGGATGGTTGTATTAGCGTCCTGTTGTCAGGCTCAAAGTCATAATTCCCGAACAGGTAATATGACCTTTGTATCTTTAAATCCTTATACGCCTGGCTTCCGGCCTTGATGAACCCTTCCATCAGCTCCTGTGCTGAAAATCCCACGGCAAATTTCCTGTTCAGAAGGTATACCCCGAAATTGAAATCGGGGACAAATATTCCCTTCCTGAAATCAGTGTTCATCCATGGCTCGTCAGGGTCTTCAAACTGTATCTGTCTCTGATCAATCTTGTAGTGATAACCGGTAAAGGCGAGTCCGAATGAAAGCTGGGTTGCTCCCTGCATCCAGATATGGTATGCATATGACGTGGAAAATCCTGTCCGGCGTACGAGGCCGTTTATGTCTGAATAGATTGTTGCCCCGATACCGACGCGACCCTCCGTGTGGGGTTTGAAAATCTTCTTGTCGAAAATATTCTCCCGGATAATGTATTTCTGCTTCAGAATCCTGCCGTTAAGACTCAGTGAGTATGTCTGAGGGGCACCCTGGTAACCGGTCCACTGCTGTCTTGTGGTAAGGTTAAGGCTTGTATAACCATCGCTTCCGGCAACAGCCGGGTTAATGAGATACTTGTTGTAGACATACTGGCTGTATATGGGCAGCTGCTGGGCATCGAGGCCTGCGGTCACAAGCAACACAGCCAGTATTAACAATCCCCTTTTCACCTTTAATGTCCCTTTGCTAATTTGCATAATTACCTTATAATGGTCACATGTCCCACAATGGGTTTCTCGCCGTTGTGAAGATCAATGGCATAATGATATGAATCCATCGGCAGTTCCTTACCGTTGGAGGCACGGCCATCCCATGGTTCAGGGTATCCCTTCTCCGATCTCCAGACAATATCGCCCCAGCGGTTCAGAATGATCACCTCAGCCTCAGTGTAGAGAACAATCCTGTTGATATTCCAGAAGTCGTTGATTCCGTCTCCGTCAGGAGAGAAGGCATTGGGAATGCCAACGCATATCTCGTTCAGTGATGTAAGCAACAATGAATCTGACAGCATACATCCGTTGAAGTCACGTACCTCCACGATGTAAAGACCCTGTAACAGGCCGGCAGCCTCCTGTGTTGTCTGACCATCGTTCCAGGTAAAGCTGTAAGCACCTTCTCCTCCAGTGACACCGGCGAAGATGCTTCCGTCATTGCTTTCAGGACAGTATGGGGAAACCAGGCTGAAACTGATCCTGAGCGAATCGGGCTCTGACAGTGTCATGGTTGTGTCGGCAGTACAGCCGTTGGCGTCGGTCAGTATTACCTCATGTAACCCGGCCGCCAGGTTATCCCTTGAAGCGCCGGGAAGACCGTCAGACCAGAGATACGAAGTTGTTCCGGCCGCATTCACAGCAGTGATGGCAACCCTTCCTGATGAGGCTCCGTTGCAATTAATATTGTAACTGCCTCCGTTGCTTAATCCGATATCAAGTATCATGCTCAGCTGCCCGGGTGATACCAGCAGGATATCCTGTGTTATACTGCAAAGATGGCCGTCAGTGACGGTAACGGTATAGGTTCCCTCCCGCAGGCTGTAGATTGAATCAGTTACTGCCGTGAACCCTGACGGTCCGCTCCATGAGTAGGTGTAAGGTGCTGCTCCTGACTGAGGTACTACTCTAAGCCAGCCATCAGATCTGCCGAGACAGCTGATATTGAACCCATTGTAATCAGACATCCTTGCATCAAGGGTGATCGGCTCCGGAAGGCTTAGCACGGTATCTGCGGAAATAACACATCCGTAGTTATCCGTAACCGTTATTGTGTAAGTGCCCTCCGTAAGTGCTGTTATGTCTTCAAGCGCTGAAATAAATCCTGAAGGACCTGTCCATGAGAAGGAGTACGGAGCCCTGCCTCCACTCACTGTAAGATCTATTGATCCATCATTATAGGCAGGTGCGTTGATACAGGTTATGTCAGACACGTTCAGCGTGAGGCTGAGAGGCTCGGGCTGGGTTAGCACAATTTGCCTGTTGTTTACACAGCCGTTTACGTCGGTTACCTGAAGCAGGTAATGCCCTGCCTTTACTGCCAGGTCTTCCAGGTTGCTGTTCCAAGCCGGTTCTTCAGCGCGGGTCCAGCTGTATGTATATGTACCAGGGCCGCTGCCCCCCGCTACGGTAATGTCTATCGTACCGTCTTCACCGTTGCAGCCGATATTGTAGGCTCCGTCAGGGGTCTGCGATGTAACTGCCGTGATGCTCAATGAATCCGGTTGATTAAGTACATACGTGTATTCACGGTGGCACATGCTGACATCGGTTACAGTAAGGTTATATGTACCTGCTCCAATCCCGGTAAGAGAAGGTGTGTTTGCTGTGAATCCGTCCGGACCGGTCCAGGCATAACTATAGGCGCCTGTACCACCGTCAAACTGAAGATTGACGTATCCGTCTGTGCCGCCATAGCATGAGATCTGATAATTGCCGTCAGCACTCAGGGAGACCTCTTCGTCAATAAGGTCGATTCCGTCGGGTTCGGTCATTATTTCCGTGAAATAGAACTCGCAGCCGCGAACGTCTCTGACAGTCAGAGTGTATGTTCCGGCCGGAATATTAACCAGCAGGCTGTCGGTTGAAGTGCCAGTGATTACTCCTCCGTCTGACGCTGTCCACTGATAGGTGTAAGGAGCCCTCGTGCTGACAAAAACAGTATCAGTCCCGTCCATGTAGTAGCTGTATATCTGGCTGACCCTGATGCTTCCGTCACTGTAACTCTCACATGATATATTATTGTCAACGTAAATCGATTTTTCGAACCTTACATCAGTAACAGGGGCATCATAGAGTGTTCTCAACAGCTCCTCCTTGCATCCGTTGCCATCTTCTATTGAAAGGAGATACTCACCGGGCTTCAGGTTGTCAAGATGGAAGAATGTATCCTCGGGCGGCATCCATCCCTGGTAGATAGTATCGGTGAAGTTCCAGATAAGATTATAATAATAGGGAGGAGCCTTGCCTTCGGTAAGTGCAATGGCCATCCTGGCATCACCGGAACCCGGACATGTGATAAACTGGTCAAAATAAAGTGACACCTCGGTGTTGGGTTCAATAAGGTTTAGCCAGTCGGAACTGACGCATCCCAGGCTGTCGGTGACAGTAGCAGTATAATAACCCTGGCTCCTGTCTTCAGCAATAAACATATTGTACCCGGCATCCTCCCAGTAATCAGGTCCGGTCCATGCAACCCACAATGAATCCAGTCCGCGGGCATGAAGTATCTGCAAAGCACCGTCCTGGCCTCCGTCGCAGGTTATGGAATCAAGGATTTCAAGCGATTGAAGCGGATGTGCATGTACCTTGACCTCCGAGATTACCTCCGGCCCGTAAGGACATCCCGGGCCAGTCACCTTGGGAGTGATGTGGAAGAAGACCGACTGCATCGTGTCACTTTCGTTGGTGTAATCGAATTCCAAACGGGTACCGGGTGCAACACTGTTTACTGATGTTCTGTTTCCTGCAACGACTGTTGTGGGTGCAGTGGCTGAAATTGTGTAGTTGAACTCATTTATTCCCGAACTCATTACAGTAGGAGTCAAAAGAACCACATCCGTGGTGCCTCCGTAACATATGTGCGGGGCATTGTTAAGCGGTGTAGCCCTTGGGGTTGGATTGACCCATACCCTTACCGTATCATTGATACCGAAACACTTCTGGTTACCGTTGACATCAAGTGTAACAGGTGATACCACATAAGTCACAATCCTTGCAGTATCTCCGGTATTGGTGAGAGGCTCGATGATAAGATCCGTAACAGTCAGGCCTGTTCTGTCAGTATACCCTGAAATCTCAGGATAATCATTTAAGGCATCAACGTTGAATTCTATTCCCCTGTATGGCGTTGTCACAGTAGAAAGCTGGATATTAACGCTTTCGCCATTACACAATTCATTATCTGCCAATGTCAGGGCAACCCTGGCCGTTGGTTCCACATGTATCAGAATCACGATCTCCACCCCGTCAAGACAGGTCGGATCACCTGGTTTACCCTGTATATAAGGCCTGAACCGGTAAGTAACAGTCTGGAAGTTGTCAGTACTGTTTGTCAGAAGATCAGAGATGTTAATTATCTGTCTTTGTCCGTCAGAAAGCGTTCCGCTTATCCCGGCGGGATAATTCACATCAAGGTCATACATAACCTCTCCTCTTGAAATCACAAGTGAGTCAATTGTGAAATCAACCGTTGAGCCGTTGCAGAAGAGGGTATCCGGAACAGTAACTGATATCCGCGGAATCGGCTGAACCCAAATGATCTGGTTTTGTGTGGTCACATTTCCGCAATCATCGGTCAGCGACCATGTTCTGGTTATGTAACCCACGACATCCACTGTACCCATATCAGCATCAGAATCCGAATAAATGGCGTCAAGAGATGTATCGCAGTTGTCTGCTTCATCAGTAACATCTCCCGTATTTGTGACATCCCTGTCATATGTGCCGGTTATGTCACGGCATATTGTAATATCTGCAGGTACAGTAAACGTCGGAGGTGTGGTATCCCTGACAGTGATGATCTGGATTTGAGTCGTTATGTTACCGCAGTCATCTGTAAGGGTCCATGTCCTGGTGATGATCTCTTCACCTTCGCAGGCGCCCGGTACTACTGCATCGGTAAACGTAGCATCAAGTGATGTGTCACAGTTGTCTGCCTCATCTGTTACATCACCTGTAATGCTAACATCAGAGTTGTAGCCGCAGGTG
>JALONR010000079.1 GCA_025454815.1 Bacteroidales bacterium
TGCGATGCCTTTACCCCCACATAATCAAGATCAAATACTGACTTGTGCGGCTTTTCCCAGTGTACCCCGAGCATAACCCTGGTTGCCAGTTCTATCAGGTTAGTCTTCAGCACCTTGGAGACGAAAGGCATGCTCCGGCTGGCGCGAAGGTTGCACTCAATGACTTTGATATCATTCTCACGTGCCAGGAACTGGATGTTGAACGGTCCTGAAATATTCAGTTCACGAGCAATCTCGCGTGAGATACGCTTGATTCGCCGCACCGTCTCAAAGTAGATCTTCTGCGGCGGAAATACAATTGTGGCATCACCCGAGTGCACCCCTGCATACTCCACATGTTCGCTGATGGCATAAGCCACAACCTCACCGGCAGAAGCAACTGCATCAATCTCTATCTCCTTGGCATATTCTATAAATTCAGATACTACCACCGGGTGCTCCTTGGAGACACTGGCAGCCAGTTCAAGGAAATGTACCAGTTCGGTGCTGTTTGACACTACGTTCATTGCAGCGCCGGAGAGTACATAAGAAGGACGTATCAGCACCGGGAAGCCGATGTCATCAATGAATTTGTTTATCTCCTCCAGGCTGCGCAGCTCTCTCCATCGCGGCTGATCAATGTCAAGGATATCACACATGGAAGAGAACTTATGCCGGTCCTCGGCCCGGTCAATAGACTCAGGCGGAGTGCCGAGGATTGGCACTCCCTGCCTGTGAAGCCGCATCGCCAGGTTGTTGGGTATCTGTCCGCCCATTGCCAGGATACAGCCACGGGGGGTCTCCAGGTCAATCACATCCATCACCCTCTCAAACGACAGCTCATCGAAGTAAAGCCTGTCGCACATGTCATAGTCAGTACTGACTGTCTCCGGGTTGTAGTTTATCATGACCCCGCGCAACCCTTCTTTCCTGATGGTGTTGATGGCATTGACCGAACACCAGTCGAACTCCACGCTCGAACCTATACGGTAAGCTCCTGAGCCCAGCACTATGACGGAGCGCTTATCATTCTCGTACCAGATATCATGCTCCATCCCGCTGTAGGTGAGGTATAGGTAGTTGGTCACTGCGGGGTATTCTGCAGCCAGGGTGTCAATCTGCTTCACATAGGGGACTATCCCCTTGCTCTTCCTGTGGCGACGTACGCTGAGCATGGCTTCATTGCTGGAAGGGCTGTCCGGCTTCAGAACGTGCCTTGCTATCTGGAAGTCGCTGAAACCGTTGATCTTGGCATTGAGAAGTTCCCTGTCAGGCAGGTTTTCAAGGGAGTCATATCTTTCGAGCTGCTCCTTGATATTATTGATATTCTGTAGCTTGTAAAGAAACCAGCGGTCAATCTTTGTAAGTTCCCAGATCCGGTCAACCTCAAATCCCTTCTCCAGGGCGTCGGCTATGGAGAAGATTCGCATATCAGTGGGCTGTGACAGCTCCTTCTCTATATCATTGAAGCTGAGGTTTCGGTTGCTCACGAATCCGTGCATTCCCAGCCCGATCATCCTCAAACCTTTTTGTATCGCTTCCTCAAAGGTGCGCCCTATGGCCATGATCTCACCTACACTCTTCATGCTGCTGCCGATCTCGTGAGCCACTCCCTGGAATTTATTAAGGTCCCAGCGCGGTATCTTGCAGACGATATAATCCAATGCCGGCTCGAAGCAGGCTGTGGTTGACTTTGTAACGGAGTTCTTCAGCTGGTGCAGCCCGTAGCCCAGGGCCAGTTTTGCAGCCACGAATGCCAGCGGATATCCCGTAGCCTTTGAGGCCAGTGCGCTGGAGCGCGAAAGGCGGGCATTGACCTCTATGACACGGTAGTCTTCCGAGTTGGGATCAAGGGCATACTGCACGTTGCACTCGCCGATGATACCCACATGGCGGATGATCTTTATGGAAAGCTCGCGCAGCTTGTGGTATTCACTGTTGGTAAGTGTCTGTGAGGGAGCTACCACGATGCTTTCGCCGGTATGTATCCCCAGCGGATCGAAGTTCTCCATGTTGCAGACGGTGATGCAGTTGTCGAATCGGTCGCGTACCACCTCATATTCAACCTCCTTCCAACCCTTCAGCGATTCCTCTACCAGTATCTGGTCAGAGAAGGAGAAGGCTCTTGCTGCCATGGATCTGAGCTCATCGGTGTTGGAGCTGAATCCGCTTCCCTGTCCGCCCAGGGTATAAGCAGCGCGGATAATAACCGGAAATCCCAGACGGTCAGCGGCTTTCAGGGCGTCTTCCACCGTGTTGACAGCAATGCTGCGAGGTGTCTTTACACCGATTTCGTCGAGTTTTTTAACGAAGAGTTCCCTGTCTTCGGTGTTCATGATTGCCTCCACCGGAGTTCCGAGGACCTTCACCCCGTATTTTTCAAACACACCGCTACGGTACAGTGCTGTGCCGCAGTTCAGGGCGGTCTGTCCGCCAAATGAAAGCAGGATGCCGTCAGGCCTTTCGCGGTCAATGACCCTCTCAACAAACTTCGGCGTCACCGGAAGAAAGTAGATCTTGTCGGCTATTTTTTCCGAGGTCTGTACTGTTGCAATGTTGGGATTGATCAGAACCGTGAAAATGCCTTCCTCCCTGAGGGCCTTGAGTGCCTGCGAGCCGGAGTAGTCAAATTCACCTGCCTCGCCGATTTTAAGAGCTCCCGAGCCCAGCAGCAGCACCTTTTTTATTTCATCCTTCATCGTTACCGTTTGGGCTGTAAAAATACAACAAAATTGCTGTGCTGCCCTATTTGACAGAGAAGAAGGAGAGGCTTCAAAACCCTGTCATCCGGCCAAAACAGTAAGGGTGTTTGATTCCAGGCCCTGTATCATCCGGACCAGTCGCCGGGCATACGATCGCACTTCATTTCCGGGTGACTGGTGTTCAGAACTTTGTGGTTCACTGTTAAAAAATAAACATTGGTCAATCTGTGTGTAACATTGGGTCTTTCGCTACGTTTACTTATTAAACTATTTTAAGAATTCCACACACTCAAATCCACGTTTTATGAAGCACGACATCCGGTATGCCATGAGACTTCTTGCATCCTTTCTGGTGCTGATCCCCTTATCCCTTATTACTGTAAACGGTCAGTCGTCACAGGGAACACTCAAAGTCTTCTCGGAGAATCCGCTCGTTGTATATGTTGATGGGATCCACTATCCTCAATATGGCGAGATAAAACTTGCACCCGGAACTCACTGGCTGAAAGCAATCAACGCCGAGGGGGTACGGGTTTACAGCGAGATAGTTTCCTTGAAGGCCAATGAAGTCACATCGGTTCTGATTGAAGAACCAAATATACAGGCACCTGCCATGCAGACTCAACAGGGACAGGTTTCTGCCGGGCAGGCCGTTACCGTTCAGACCGGAGTGACATACGGACAGCCGGCAGCAGCATCCGGCAGCAATCAAACAGCTGGTACCGGCACAGTAACAGAGTCACCGGTATCACCCTCACAGACTATTGATATCGGCCAGATAGGGGGCAGGCTGCCACGGGATATGAGTGGTGCCTTCGGACTGGGCTTCGGTATGGCCATCAGGGAAGTTGATCAGATTATGACCCCGAAGGCAGCCCAGGCCCAGAGGAACACTGGCTACAACGTCTATGCCATCCCGAATGGCTCATCAGTATATCTCGTGGAATGCCGGTTCATGGATAACCAGCTTTTCCAGATCATAGTCGGATATGTATCGACATATAGTGATAATTCAAAACTCAAACTCGACAAGAAAGAGGTACCCTTCCCTGAGTACAACAGGATGCTGAGCGACCTTACCGGAATCTATGGTAACCCCGATTCAACCGAAAAGATATTCATGAGCGGGTACGCCGAGGGTGACGGACGTCTCCTCGAAGCACTTAGAAGGAAGAAGGCCCTGATTTACCATACCTGGACAGATGAGACCACAGGAAATAACATAATAATGGGGCTGGGTTATACATCCGCACCGCTGGCTGCAACCATCTACACCAGCGGGCCTATGAGTACCGAGGCTGCAGCACGCAAGCTCAGGCTGCACGCCTATAGCTATAATAAATCATTCAAGGACAACTATTTCTCCAATTAGCATTTTAAAAAGAACTGCATATGAAAACTCATTTATTGATTTCCATTATCCTGTTGCTCGGCTTATCTTCAGTATATGCCCAGAATGCAGGAACCCTGAAGGTCTTTTCGGAAGATCCGGTTGTGGTTTATGTCGATGAGACCCAGTATCCAACCTATGATGCCATTCCCCTTGCTCCAGGTACACATTTTGTCAGAGCCCTGAATAAGGAGGGAGCGAAAATCTACAGTAACATTGTTACCATTACTGCCGGAGAGGTGACCACGGTTCTGATTGAAGCTCAGGGAGGTGCAGGGCAACCTGCAGCAGCACCCGGGAACCAGCAGGTAACCCAGGGGGCTGCCGTATCCCAGAAAGGTGCTGGCACGCTGAATATTTTCTCCGAGTTTACCGGAACCACAATATATCTTGACGATATAAAACAGGGAGAGGATGTGAAATCTGTCAATGGTATACCCGCCGGAAACCACTACCTGAAGGTAATGAAAGACGGTGTGGGCATATTCGGGGAGCTTATAGCCATTAATCCCGGCCAGACTACGAGTGTGCTCATTAAAAATGACGGGCAGGTAGCTGAAAAAATAATGGAGAGCAAATCACAGGAACGCGAAGAGTACCAGTCAAAAAAGGTTGATGTCATCTTCACAACCAACTCCGTCAGTACAACCCAGGGTGCAAGCACTCTTTTCCCCGGGTTCTACGGATACTACGGCTATTCGTCATCGGTGACCAACACATCACAAATATCGGACTTCAAAATCATTCAGGGGGGTGTTAAGGAGATCGGCGATCTTGGCCTGGCAAATCTCGCCGGGAACCAGAATGTGTTGAATCGATATGCAAGCATCAGTAAATCAGTCAACAAGCACGTGAGTATCGGAGTTGGAATGTTCCTTGGCGGCTTGCTGATAGGAGGTCCTGTTCTGGTTGACATCCTTGTCGATAAACCCTTCCTCCATCCTGATGGAACAAAGGCCCCTGACTGGGAGATTGGCGTGGCAACTGCCGGCATCGTCTCATGTACAATCGGATATGCCATTACCATGGGTGCTGATAAGAAATACCCCAGGCACTATTACAGTGTTGATGCAGCGGCAAAGGACGCACAGGAGTATAACAGGAAACTCAAGGAAAAGCTCGGACTTCCGGAAAGTTATGATGTGAAATAAGCCGGTCTTAAAATCGGCATACAAACAGGAGGGTGTCTCATAGCGCATGCGGGACACCCTTTTTTTTTGCCAGGTAAGGAAAGGGGGCCCCTCTGGGTCTCCCTCTTTTTTTTGAATTTTTTTACCAATTGGATTGCATAAATAAAATTATGTATAAATTTGCATTCATGATGAATAAAAATACAGTATGGAAAGAGCATCAAGACTGGCACTGATAGAGAAGCTTGTCAGGGAGAATGTGGTAGGGTCACAGGAGGAGTTGCTCACACTGGTGGAGGGCACAGGGATGAAGTGTACGCAGGCGACACTCTCCCGCGATTTAAGGCAGCTGGGTATAAGCAGGGGATTCGACGGAAGGGGTGGCTACCGTTACGTTCTTCCTTACGCAAGGGAGGAGGCAATGGAGACCATGCCCGGCAGTAATGCGGCTTCAATAACCGGCATGATATGGGCACGCGGCCTGTTGCTGATAAGTACCCCGCCGGGATTTGCCCCGGCAGTAGCTATCAGGATTGACCGGGCCGGCCGTTACGAGATTGCCGGAACGGTTGCCGGTGATGACACCATCCTGCTGATCCCGCGTGACAATATCAGCAACGAGGCAGTGGAAGAATGCCTCAGTACAATATTCGAATCATAGGTATCAACTGAAACCCGAACAGGGGCCCACAGAAATATTATGCCAATACTTATCCAACGGATTGTCAGGCAAAAAGGCTCAGGGCGATAAAAAAACAATTAACAGAATGAAAAAAGTAATGCTTGCTTATTCCGGAGGTCTGGATACCTCCGTGATTCTCAAATGGCTCATAAACAAAGGATACGAAGTAATTGCCTACGTGGCAGACGTGGGACAGAATGATGATTTTGAAGCAGTCCGCGAAAAGGCTCTTGCCATTGGCGCCTCGTCGGTGATCATCGAGGATCTGAAGAGGGAGTTTGTCACTGACTATATCTTCCAGGCGGTGAAGGCAAACGCGGTTTATGAAGACCGCTACCTCCTGGGAACGGCACTTGCCCGTCCGCTTATAGCGAAGAAGCAGATCGAGGCCGCCATTGAATATGGCGCCGATTATGTTTCACACGGTGCGACCGGGAAGGGTAATGACCAGGTGCGCTTCGAGCTGGCATACTATGCCCTTAAACCTGACATCAAGGTAATCTCCCCATGGAAGGATGCCGAGTTCCTGTCGCAGTTCCAGGGCAGGTCAGACATGATAAGGTATGCCGCCGGGCATCGTATCCCGGTCAAGGCCTCCATCTCCAAGCCTTACAGTGAGGATGACAACCTCATGCATATCAGCCATGAGGCAGGTATCCTCGAGGATCCGCTTTACTTCGCCGGGAAGGATATTCTTCAGAAGATGGCTATGCCGATGGACGCGCCTGATAAAGAGACACATATATCAATTGCATTCAAGGATGGCATCCCGGTCAATGTAACCAACAAGGATGACGGCACCAGTTACAGTGACCCGCTTGAGCTATTCATTTATCTGAACAAGCTGGGCGGCGCCAATGGTATCGGACTCCTTGACATGGTTGAAAACAGGTTCGTGGGAATCAAGTCGAGGGGTATATATGAAACCCCCGGTGCAACCATCCTGTACGCTGCCCACAAGGACATTGAGGGAATAGCGATGGACCGTGAGGTAATGCGCCTCCGCAATATGCTGGCCCCGGTCTTTGCCGAGCTGGTCTACAACGGTTTCTGGTTCTCCCCCGAGATGGAGTTCCTCAAGGCTTCCATGGACAAAAGCCAGGAGGTCATTGACGGGGTGGTGCATATGATCCTTTACAAGGGAAACATAATCATCGAAGGACGTGAGTCGCCGTCGTCACTATATAATAAGGAGTTGTCGAGCATGGACATCGAGGGTGGGTTCAACCAGGCTGACAGCCTGGGCTTCATCCGCATCAACGCCATCCGGCTGATGGCTCACCATGCCATCATGGAAGCCAACAAAAAGAAAGTAACCGAAGATGCACTTGTGGGATAAGGGAGGCAGGACGAGGGAGTCGCTGATCAGCTTCACCTGTGACAGTGACAGGCTTTATGATGCGACCCTGGCGCCCTATGATATTGCGGGTTCCATGGCTCATGCAGTCATGCTTGAGCGGAGCGGGCTGATCACAGCCGGTGAGAAGGAGAGTCTTCTTGCCGGCCTGTCCAGGCTCCTTGATGAGGTGGAACAGGAGGGGTTCTCTATCGGGAAGGAGTATGAGGACATCCATTCATGGGTAGAAATCCGCCTCGGGGAAATGGCAGGGGAGAACCCGGGAAACCCGGATCCGGGCCACACGGGAAGTGAGCCAGTCAGGGAGACCTCCGAAAAACCTTCCGCCGCTCACCCGGGCAGCCAGGCAGCTGTGGCAGCGGCAGGGAAGCTGCATACCGGCCGTTCCCGGAACGACCAGGTACTAACTGATATTCATCTCTATATCAGGCATCAGTCGTATCTGCTGGCACATGAACTGAAGTCTCTGGCGGGATCTTTCCTGGACCTGAGTGGGAAGCACAGGGATGATCTTATGCCCGGATTCACACATATGCAGGCAGCCATGGTGACATCCTTCGGTCTGTGGTTTGCCTCGTATGCCGAGAGTCTGTGTGACGACCTGCATGTTCTTGCCGGTGCGGCCGCCCTGGCTGATGCTTCGCCGCTCGGGAGCTGACAGCCTCACTGCTGGGATTTCAGAGGCTGATAGTCACTTCACCCTATGCCCAGATGAGCCGCGGCCGCACCGAACGGCAGGTAACAGGCGCCATTGCCTCAGTCGCAAATACACTTGGGAGGTTTGCTTCTGATGTAATAATGTTCATGTCACCGGGCTACCGTTTCATCTCCCTGAAAGATGATCTTACCACCGGTTCATCAATCATGCCTCAGAAGAAGAACCCCGACCTGTTTGAGCTCATCAGGGCCCGCTGCAACAGGCTGCAGGCTGTTCCCGGCGAGGTGGCACTCATGACTTCCGGACTTCCGCCGGGTTATAACCGCGATTTCCAGGAGCTGAAGGCAGTACTCTTTGACTCATTTGAAGGTATTATGGAGTTGGTGCAGGTTATAGGAGGAGGACTGGAAGGACTTGTGGTCAGGAAGGACATATTAAGCGATGCCCGTTACAACGATATCTTTTCCGTAGAAGAGGCAAACCGTATGGTCCTCAAAGGAGTTCCATTCAGGGATGCCTACCGGGAGGTTGCAAAAAAGGCGGGGTCAGGTTCATTTGACGTCCCATTACCGGAGGAATACACTCATACCGGCAGCATCGGAAACACCGGCACAGAGTTGATAAGAAAACGGCTGGATGGCCTTATGGAGTCCTTCACCCCAGGCTGCTCTCCCGGAGAACTGTGTGAAAAAATCAGGAATTAAAGGTCCGGTTTCTCTCCGGTGGACCTGTGCAGTAATATCAGGAAACAGAAGGTCCGGTTTCTTTTCTGACACCGCGCCTCCTGGTTACATTATTTCTTTATGGCAGCATCCAGTCAGTGAGCACTGCCCCTGATTGCTTCAATTTCCTCAATTGTCTTGGGTTTCGGTTTTCCCAGCAGTTGTGCGCCGTTCTCAGTCATCACAAAATCTTCCTCATTCCTTACCCCTCCGAAACTGCGATATTTGTAAACCTCATCCCAGTTGATGAACTCGTTGAACTTGTTCTGGCTTCTCCACAGGTCCATCAATTCAGGAATAAAATAGATGCCTGGCTCAATGGTATAAACATGACCAGGTTTCAGCGGTTTTGCCAGGCGCAATGACTTGAGGCCGAACTGGGTGCTCTTTGGCTGTCCGTCGTAACCGACCCACACCTCGCCAAGGTCTTCCATGTCATGTACATCCAGTCCCATCATATGACCCGTTCCGCACGGAAAGAAGAGGGCGTGTGCCCCTGCCTCAAGGGCATCGTCAGTATTGCCCTTTGTCAGCCCCATCGCCTTCAGCCCTTCAAAAATTGTCCTGGTTGCTGCCATGTGAACGTTTCTGAAAGGCTTGTTCAGTTGGGCAGCAGAAATGGCTGCCTCGTGGGCGTCAAGCGATAACTGGTAGATCTCTCTCTGAACCGCGGTGAATTTTTTGCTCACCGGAATGGTACTCGAAAGATCGCCGGCATAACACATCTCGTTTTCATATCCGGCATCCACCAGGAAGAGGTCGCCCTCCTTAAGGGTGTTGCCATGGTAATGATTGTGAAGTGTTTGTCCGTTTATAGTTGCGATGATCGGGAAAGCTATATTTCCCCCGGCTGCGATGGCAACTTTATGGATCTCGGCTGTGACCTCCGCCTCGGTCATGCCCGCTTTTGCAAATTTCATTGCTGCCACATGCATGTCAACAGACACACTGGCCGCCTGGTGCAACTGAACAATCTCCTCCTCCGTCTTGACCTCTCGCTGACTGACAACTGCCTTTACAAGGTCGAGTGAGGATTCTCCGGGAATTTCCCGTGGTAATATGCCAAGCAGTTCGAACAGCCTGATTTTGTTTTCATGGCGGTAGAGCGGCAGAAAATGGATTGTATGCTTCTTTTCCTGGGCCCTGTCAAGAACTGCTGCAAGGTTACCTGCCGGTTGTACTTTATGAACCCCGCATTTTTCAGCCAGTGAGGCAATGGTTGGCTGGGGTCCTCTCCAGACATAATCCTCCACTGTATACTCATCTCCGAAAATAACTTCGGTGTCGTTATCAGTGTCAATCACGGCTGCCAGTCCGGGCTGCTGGATTCCGAAGTAATAGAGGAAAGTGCTGTCCTGCCTGAAATGATAGGTGTTATCAGTGTAATTCATCGGCGACTCATCATTCCCAAACAGCAGGATTAATCCCTTGCCGACTTTTTCCTTCAGTATTCGTCTTCTTTCGAGGTAGGTCTTTGTGCTGAACATATCTTCCTTTTTTTTAAAAAATTTGAATGAAATTCTTATTGCCGGATTGACGCAGTTGAACTGCTTTTGTCACAATAACATCTCTTGTGCTTGTAAATATACCATTCCGATGTCAAGGATGCCACTTCACTGCATGTCGAATTAACTTTGTTTAACGTTGAAGGGTGTAAGTCATGACATGCTCATCCTGTTTTTAATCTCCAAAGCTGTTGCGGTCATTGCCAGTCCGCCTTTCCCCGTACATTTCACGCATGATGGCATTGTTTTGCCAACCTCCCGAACTGTCTGGATCACCTGGTCAAGAGGAATTACGGCATCGAATCCCGAGATTGCCATTATTGCTGAAGTATATGCATTTACGGCAGCGCTTATATTCTTTCCCAGGCATGGAACCTCAACGCGGTCGGCCACCGGGTCACATATCAGCCCGATCATGTTTTGAATAGCCATAGATGCGGCGTCAATGGCCTGCTTTGCAGTTCCTCCCATCAATTGTACTATTCCTGCGGCTGCCATTCCCGAGGCGGCTCCGCACTCCACCTGGCAACCGTGTTCCTCGGCTGAGAAGCCAGGGCCCTGGGCAAAGTAAGCCCCAACTATGCCCGCTGCAAAATATGCCTTAACCAACTCATCGGCTGAATTTCCCAATTTACCGGCAGAGGTGCCCAGGTTTTCAGAGACGGCTCTCAGTGCTCCCCCGACAGTTCCACAGGAGCCTGCCGTTGGTGCAGCCACAATCACCTCCATCGCACTTTTTGATTCCATCAGCGCCGAGACATTTTCAATTATCCAGTTGACGACAGATTCCCTTATTCTTCCTTCTTTTTCTGCCCTTGAAATCAGGTGAGACTGCTGTGCCAGGATCCGGTCTGCATAATGGGTTCCCTTCAAACCGGCATCAATACTGCTATGTATGATATTGATAATCTCCTTCATCCGGGCATTTAAATCCTCCCCGGAACAACCGCTTATACACTTTTCATAAATCAGGCCCAGGTCACCCAGGTCTGTCCCCTTTTCCCCTGCATAATCCATCAGGGAAGAGATGGAGCTGAACGGCATTTCTGTTTCTCTGCCGGCAATTACAGGCATTATCGGACTAATTACTGCTATGTCATCCAGGACCGGATGGTTTTGAAGATGAGACATCAGGTCCGGAGGGAACGGGTATGTTGATTTGAATTCATATTTTATCCGGTCACCCAACTGATCGATGGAAAAATACACTCCGGGAGGAATTCGTGCTTTCAGTTCATCACGGTAATCCTGGTTGTCCGTGCTGAATATCATCAGAGCGTACAGGTCACCATTTAGCCGGACCGGGAACCCGTTGACAGACCTTATCTCAAATGAGCCTCCTCCCAGGGATACTGCTATTATTTGCACTGTTTTTCCCGACATACCCAGGAGGGTGAGTCTTACGGTGTTGGGATGGTCTGCCGGGAATGAGCTTACAAGGTATTCAATAACAATACCTTTTTGCTGTGCATAACTACCGGCAGATTTCATCCTTTCATCGGTGATCTCAAGTCCTGATAGCCCGCCGTCAAAACCCATGGGGGTTCCCTGTTCCCGGTAGTTCGGGGCCCATGCTCCGTCCCGATCAAACTCTATCAGGGCATGCTTAAGGGGTTGGTTCAGGATATCCAGCGCGACACGGGCAATACGCCATGAAGCCGCAGTATGAGAGCTGGAAGGCCCCCGCATTACAGGTCCGATCACATCATTGAGTATGCCGGGATTCTTCATTTTTTACCTTCAATATTATATTAATATATTTTGCTTAGAACTGTGAAACAAATAGTAATCAGTGTTCAGATCTTTGTAAGATCACTGCGAGATAAAACCAGAAAATTGTTTAAAACTACTAAAGAGGAAAAGCAGATTTTGAGGAATCATAGAAGCAACGAAAAAAAAGTGTGAAGAAATTAAATTCCTGTGTCATGTAAAATAAATGTTTTCTTAAACTTGGACGGTGTCATGCCAGTAACGTTTCTAAAATGACGATGAAAATTTGAAATGTTATTATATCCGCTTGAATAGCAGGCTTCAGATACATTTGAGCCTTTATCATTAATTAATTTGCATGCTTTGCTAATCCTGACCTCGATAAGGAATTGAAAATATGTTTTAAGTGTTCTAAGCTTGAAATACCTGCAAAATGCTGTTGGAGACATGTTGATCAATGAAGAAACTTCTTTCAGAGAAATTCTCTCCTGATGATGCTGAATAGTATAATCGAAAATTTTGTTCAGCCTGTCCCTGTCTTCCTGATCCAATGGGAAATGTATCCTGGGAGAAATATGTTCTATTTTCTTTGCCAGATACATTCTGTTAAGTATACTAAACAGAGTCATGGCTTTATCAAATCCCTCCAGTGTTAATAATGATTTCATTGATGATTCAATTCGTTTGGCTTCTGGGCCAACTAGCCTGATCCCCATCGATGAGTCTTCCAAAAGCTTGTTAAGATGATTTAATTCTGAAAGATCTGCAAATACCTTCTGGAATATTTCAGAAGAGAAAAAGACTGAAATTGCACGAGCTTCTTTTTTGGCTTTTTCTCCATAATATTGGTCATCGTTTTTGAAAACATGAGGAATATTTTTACCTATCAGATACAATTGGTCTTTTTCAAATCTGACCAATCGGTTCCCGATAAATGCAATGCCCGTACTATTGATTATATATGTCAACTGGCATTCATCATGATAATGAATTGGATCGAAAAATACATTCAAATTCCAATATTCGACTCTTATAGACTTTTCCAATTGCATTGGAACTTTGAAGCATATAGGTTCCATTAGTTTATCCTATTAAATTGCTTAACTACCTTATATATTTCAAATCGAAATAAAATTATAATAAAATATGGGACAAAAGTTACATGATTTTGACGAATAAATGTACTATATTAACGCGATAGAGATGGTTTATATGAGGTTATAAAGAAGATTTGGGTTAAAATAGCATATTATCAGTATTAGATTTCTTGTATTCAATTATTAAGAAAAAGGTAAGAAATTAGAAAAAGTGGACAAGGAATTTAAGTAGCCCTTAATATCCTACAGGTTGAAATGAGCACAATTGTCTGACTATATACTTGTATTTCGAAGAATTCAAGATTTACCGAAACCCATATCACAAGGTGTTCTGAAGGAGTACGAGACTGGCAAAAATGTTCTGGCCATATGTAGTAAGCTTGAAATCAACCGGAACATATTCTATAACTGGAAGAAGAGGTATTCCGGTAATGTCGCTGAGCTGCTGTGTCGTTTCTTGGGAAATCTAGGTCCTATGGAATTTATAATAGTGAAATACTCTGAAAAATTCCAAATTTATCTTCATAGGGGAAATGGGATACTTACAAAGGAAGTAAGATAAATGGACATCTGTTACGATTATCATCTTTTTATTTCAAATAGCATTGTTTTACCAGCTCAATCATTTCATCTTCAGTTGCTACTCTTGGATTTCCTTTGTAATCGGGTAAAACCATGCATTGCTTTGCAAGAAGG
>JALONR010000080.1 GCA_025454815.1 Bacteroidales bacterium
ACATATACAACCTGGCAATATAACGTAATTGCCAGCATCGCCGGCAGTGAGCCTGACAGCATCAGCATCGTGGGGGCACATTACGACAGCTACGCCTCAGATACCAATCCTTTCCTGGCTGCTCCCGGCGCCAACGACAATGCTTCCGGGCTTGCAGGTGTGATGGAGATCGCCCGTGTCATAAAGGGAGGCAGGTTCGTGCCGAAATACTCCATTAGCTTCGTGGCCTTTGCGGCAGAGGAACTTGGCCTGCACGGAAGCCGGTACCAGGCAGGCAAGTCGGCAGCCGAAGGTGATAAGATCATGATGATGATCAATCATGACATGATTTCATATGTTGCGGATCCGTCTGCAAAACCATGGCACCTGAATATCATTCATTATGACAATTCCCAGGGACTCAGGGATGAGGCGGCTGATTTGTGTGAATCGAACAGTCAACTGGTCTCATATTCGGACAATACCAACAACCAGCGCAGTGACAGTTATCCGTATTATCTGAATGGATTCAAGGCACTGTTCTTTCATCAGAGCGATTATGAAAGTACCTACCATACTACAGGTGACCGGGTATCAGTGTGCAACTTTGAATATGCAAGGGAGGTGGTAAAGGTTTCCTGCTCGTTGCTGATATCTAAAAACTTATAGGATCAGATTAACGGGATTGCCCACGAAGATCCACTGTCTGTACAGCAATACTCTCAAATGCCATGGGAATCGCCTGGCTTTGCTGCAATACTCTCAAATGCCACGGAAATCGCCTGGCTTTGCTGCAATACTCTCAAATGCCACGGAAATCGTCTGGCTTTGCTGCAATACTCTCAAATGCCACGGGAATCGCCGGAGAAGGCTGCCATTTCAGAACTTAATCTTCATTGAGAGGCCTCCGTACCTTATCCGCAGATTCAGGCTTGTAAGATCCCTTATCGGTAACTGGACAAACGGTTCAAACAGTAACTGGCTTGTCCCGGCAAACGGGAAGGAGTATCCGGCGGAGAAGTTTGCGAGACCAAGGAGGTCAACACGACTGAAAAACTCCTGATCTCTCTCAATTCTTACAGAGGTGCTCATATATTCATAGGATACTCCACCATATGGGTCTACTTTGGCCTTTGCGTAGGTATTATTGAAAGTACCGGTCAGATGCTGGCTCAGATAGATTACTGTGGATGCACCTGTTGAGACAAACAGATTTGAACGGGTCCGCTTCCTGACTGAGAAAACGAAATTAACCGGAACCTCCATTGAAACAACATCTATATCGGCATCATAGGAGGTAGATGCGGCATCCATGCCATTCAGCTCCGGAGCTGTGTAATCCATCGCCGCAGTGCCTCCCGGCATGCCCTCCATTGCATAATTATGCCTGGCCATTGCCAGTCCGGGACGAACAGAAATCCTTCGTGACAACTGCTGTTCCACATAAAACCCTATTGACACACCCTGGGATATTGAGGTGGCATTGTCAACACTGGCCATCATACCGGAAAGGCCGGTCATTATGGTAGTCTCCATCCTTTCGCGGGGCAGATCATAATAGACCCCTGAGGTTTTTCGGGGTTTCAGGTTCAGGCTGACATCAGCCTCATCAGTTAACCTTATTTCCAGAGGATTGGCTGCAATATTAAACCCTGCGGATACTTCGGTAGCTATTTCATTCTGAGGTACAAGTGACTCCTGAGTCTTGTCAGCATCAGCCAGAACCGGACCGGCAGGTTCTTTTACGAGATAATCACTCCTGCTTTCGTCTGCCCTAAGAGACTGGCCGGTTTGCCTGGACCCGGGCACGGAAGTATGGTCCGGTTTTGCAATGTCAGTTACTGCAGAAGAAGCTTCAGGTCCTGTTGAACCGGTCTCAGAGATTGCTTCAGCAATTTCCGTATTTGCTTCAGTCCTTTCAGGGTTTACGGCAGCAATTACGGGGGCATCCATGATTGTGCCTGTTTCGTTTATGCCGGAATCTGGCCTAGCGGCCCCGGTTTCCTGTGCTACCGGACTAGCAGTTTCCTCTGCTTCCTGGTGACTGAACCGGTTAATGAAAAGCACTCCTGCTGTGACAAGAACAATTATTGATGCTGCCCTGGCCCACAGGGGAATTAATATTTTACGGCTGCGTCTGCGACCATATCTGGTGACATATGCATTCCAACCATCCTCTTCGAGGTGGTCAGCATTGTAATTGTCAAATGCCTCCTTTACCTTACGGCTGAATATGTCATCAAACTTACTCATGGCCCTTTTTAACCGAAAGAATATGCCTGTTATAGAGTTCCCGCAACAGCTTTTTAGCCCTGGCAAGATTGGCCCTTGAGGTGGATGCAGTCACTCCCGTCATCCGGCCGATCTCCTCATGTGAATACCCTTCTATTTCGAAAAGGTTGAAGGTAACCTTGTAGTTTACCGGCATGTACCTGTAAAGTTTCAGAATATCATCCACTGAAAGCTCTGTTTCTATTTCAGGCTCGGATTCACCGGTTTCCGGCACAGTGTCAATTGAAACGTAATCATTGTTCTTCAGGTTCTTCCGGTAGTTGTCAATGGCTGTATTTACCACGATTTTGCCATACCAGCTTTTGAACGGCCTTGAATGGTCGTAGTCCGGGAGCCTGTCCAGGACTTTCATATAGCTGTCATTCACTGTTTCCATGGCCTCGTTTTCATCCCTTGTATACCTGATGCTGATTGACATGGCAAAGGAGAAGTAACGCCTGTAAAGGAGTTCCTGTGAGCGGATATCGCCATCGGCACATCTTTTGACAAGATCAGAGTCAGAGTATTCATGACTGTCTGTTGTTCCTTTACCCATTATCCCGCCAGGAATCAAGTTTCCCCGAAATAACTCAATTCAAGCGATATTATGTTTAATACGTTCATTTTTCTTCTTCTACATAAAGACGAAGCCCAGGTGGAACTCCAGCCTGTAATACTGGGTCACAGTCTGTCTGACCGAGTTTTCGCCATACCACCAGTAGAGGTTCTCGTTCAGTGTTACCTTCTGGTACCTGTAACCGACACCAACGTTTACTGCCGTTCTCTTCCAGGTAAACATTGAGATGCCCACCCCGGAGTTGAAGAGGAACCCTCCTTCATGGCCATTGTCTGCTGATGAATCATCCACGTAGGAAACAGCCTGGTCGGCAATTGCAAACCCGTGACCGGTCTTAAGCCAGAAATAGGGCGAGATCCCCGTATTCAGTGGTGTGTACCTGAAATCTGCGTAAAGAGGGACTAGAACAACTCCGAGTTCCTCCATTCCCGAGCCTATCCCGAGTGCAATCCCGTTCCTGAACTGGTAACCGTTTGAAAGATGGAAGCTGAGACTGCTCTGGTTGCCGCTTTCGTTCTTCCCGGAAAGAAACCCTGAAGAAAATCTTGCATAATAACCTGAAGTTTTATGGCTCCTTTTTACAGGGTACCTGAGAGGTTCAACCGATGATACATGTGACTTGCTTATCCTTATTACCTGTGGGCTTAATACCTTAATATCCAGGAAGCCTGCAGTATCGCCAACAATGGTCCCCGGGATCCGGGAACCATCGTTGAGCAAAACAGTATATTTCCGGTGTTGTCCTGTAGCAGAAAGTGTCAGCAGAACACAAACCGCAATTGCGCTGAGTCTGAACATGGATCTATTCTTCCTTGATTGTTATATGGCTTATCTGGATAATATTTTCAGGGTCGCTGTAATCATACTGGTAAATACCTCCGTCACCTACAAGCATCAGTATGCCATCCATCGGTATTACGTCGTATGTATCAAAGTCGGGGTAGTATGCAACCTGGTTTGTTATAATTGTCAGGGGATCTGATTTGTCATATATCTTCAATCCGGCAGCACCATCGCAGATGAACAAAAGGTCTCCGTCAGTACCCAGGCCGTGAGGATTGAACATCGGGTATGATTTTACCAGGTAAGGGTTTTTGATCGATGAGATATCAATCACCTCCAGCAGGTTCTGCCCGTTGTTGCACATATTTCCTGTGCGGAGGGTCACATATGCATACTGGCCGTCAACAACCACGGGATCACAGGCAGTGATATGGTCATATGATGATATCTGCACGGGCTTTCTGGGGTCGACCAGGTCAAAGATCAGCATACCGGTTGTGGTTCCAATGAAAAGGTTATTCTGAAGGCGGAAAAGTGTCTCCATGTTGCGGGGCACGTCGATGCTATCGATAACAGCCATATCGTCAGGAGTTGTGATGTCTACTGTTTTTAGCCTGACGGGAACGGCAATCACATACAGGTAGTCTTCATTCAGCATGAACCGGGCCATGGAGCCTCCTGTGCCACTGCCTCCGGTCCATTTCGCACCTGCTTCAGCGTTCATTACGAAATCCATCCCACCACGGAATATCATTCCCCCATACTGGTAATCCTCCATCTTTTCGGTAATCTTCTTAACTTCCCAGTCAACAATCACCCCCTTTGATTTATCTACCATGGCGTAAGGATACCATAAATCACCCTCAGGGACTATTTCCGGGAAGACATTCTCTATACGGTCAATCTCAACCGGATTATTAATATCTGTTATGTCAATTGCCAGCAGGTCGATATAGCTGTCGGCAAACAGGATGTTGCCTTTTATTGCCATGTCTACGTTGCCCATTATCTCGTAGAATGCAACTTTAACAGGATTGGCAGGATTTGAGTTGTCAATTATGTGAATGCCCTTACCATACTCGTTGACAAAGAGATACCCGTCCTTAAAGTACATTTTCCCGGGGTGCGAGACTTCAATCGGTTCACTCTTAAGGAAGCTTGCCCTGAATTCATCAAACGGCATGTAAACAGGTACATTGGCCTCATAGGTAATCAGTTGTGTGGTTCTGTCGGTACATGCTGTCAGGGCAGCCATCATAACGACCAGAAGAGTTGCGGATTTAATCAGGGTTTTCATATTCGGGTTATTTGTTGACGTTAAAGTATTTTGTAAGTTCCTCTGTTAAGGGTTTCAAATTGATTCCGGGCTGGTTCCCGGATTATTAATCAAGCGGATTTATTACCTGACCAATGAAAAGGAGCGAATTGGTGGTCCGTTCCCTGATGGCAAAGACAAACGGCTTGTCAATCACAAACTCGCGCGGCTGGGGTGGGAAACTTGTTACTTCAACTCCGATTGTTGTTACGGCCGCAGCCTCAGTACCTTTCTCGTCTACCTCCACGAAGGTGTTCTGCTTCACGAAGCTCACAAAGATCGAGGCATCTGAAATTCCTGACAGGTCTGCCACGCCGGGGATGAATGCATCAACCATACCCATGCCCTGAAGCTGGTCATTCAGGTACTTCTCGTATGAGAATTTGAACTTCGGCATGTATACTGTCAGCTCGCCATATTTTTCAATTCCATCAAATGCCGATGTAATTGCGTTCCATATCCCTGCGTCAAGTGATGCGGTGAAGTCAGTCAGATTGCCCGCCGGCACGATTACAACCATTGTAAAGTTTGTCTGGCCGTAGGGAAGTTCGATTGCCTTATAACCGTCTCCCGTGGTAACCTTTGACCCGACATCTCCCTTCATGGTGCTTACATTCACAGAGTTTGAGCCGTCAGTGTAAAATGCCCTCTGAGAAGTCAGGGCCTTGTCGAACTGGTAGCTCCAGTCGCCCTTGAAGTAAAGGGCATTCATTATGAACATGACCGCATCACTAGAAATCTCATCAAGCACTTTCGGTATTTTACCGTTCGTATTGTCACTGGCCCATTTGTTAATGGTATTCAAAGCTGACTGGAGGGTAAAATCGAGTCCTGCAATTTCCGCATCAAAATCATTTTCCATCGTTGAGAGGAACGGGTTCTTTACGGTGAATCCCTGCCTGTAGAATATCGCGTTTGCAATAGCCAGTTTTACCTTCGGATCAATATCCAGCAGCTGTGAAACGAGACTTTTATATACCTCGTTAATTTCACTGATACTCATCCCTTCAGGATATTTCAGCGTTGTCTTCAGCTGATCATATGTATCCCCAGCACAGCCGTTCAGCAGCATTGTCAGGGCAGCGCTTGCGCTCAGCGGAGAGAGCATGAAATTCTTGTCTTCATCTGCGGCAACCTTCGTGAACAGCTCAATGCCAAAATCATTGCCATATGCAATTACTTCAGCCCCCTTGGCGGTAAGCTCAAGTGTTTTCGGTGTGAGGTCGGGCTCCTGGCCGGGATCCTTTGAACATGATGACAAACCGGCTAAAGCCAGGAAATACAGAATTATAAGTACTGAATTTTTCATACAGGTATTTTTAATTAATGGTTCTTCGAAAATCAGGTCCTTTATAACCTAATACGAAATTCCTTGCCGGAACGCTGCAACTGACCTGAAAAAAAAGCAGGAAGTGTTTACGGAGGAAGATCAAGCGGGTGCCGTTATCATGGTCAAACGGCCATAAATGTCATCTTACCTGCAGGAACATCTTCCTGCATCGATGCATGGAACAACCGGCCACCGGCACAAGGCAGCAAGAGCCGGGTATTTGCCGGTTATCAGGATTCAGGCTGAAGATACCTGTAGAATTATGCAGTATACTTACCTGATCTTTCCTCCGACAACAGGTATCGTAACCTCCGTTCCGTCAAGGTCTACGGTCAGCTCCGTGCCGGGATCAGGGTGCAGCGTAAACTCCTTGTCGCTTGAGAAGATCATCAGGCCGATCTGTTTTCCGGCAGGGATGATCTGGTCATCAGGCTCAAGCTCAAAACTCATCTCATAGAATTTACCCGGTACCAGCGGCTCACTTTCAGTCAGTGACCGGTGGTTCTGCAGGTCAGCCCATCCGCGGGTGATGATATTATCAGTCATCCTCATCTGGCGTGATTCTTCCCATGGAAGGCTGACCATCCATACTGAGAGGTTTACTGCAGGCTTGCTTGAGGAAGCCCTGATTTTTACTGTCACCACACCTGATATATGTGCAGGCTCCGTCAGAACGGGTGTAATGTAAAGGAGCCGGTGGTTGGTGTATTCAGCCTGTGCCAGCATGGAACCGGTAAATGAGAAGTTGTCAACCAGCGTCTCAGTTCCCTGTTTTGCCGGTTTCTCTGTTACCAGGGTGCCTGCTGCCGGAGCTCCGGGTTTAAGGAAGAAAGTCACCGGAACGGCGTCCGGGTTAGGATAGTCTGCATATGGTGTCGGTTTAAGACGGTCATCCTTCTCACGTACTATCCAGGCCTTTGTGTCATTCTCCACGCCGTTCTCCACGCCAAAAAGGTAACGGGTGAACCACCTGTTCATCATCTTAAAGGGAGGTTCACCGCCGTGGCCACCCTGGTGGTAGTAAATCTGTAGCGGAACGCCGATCTCCTTAAGCTCTTTTATGAACCGGTAGCTGTGACTGGGAACTACGTTCCAGTCGTTGAATGCATGCGCCATCAGAGTGGCTGCCCTGAACGGCTTCATGTAGTTCATAAGGTCACGTTTGGCCCAGAACTCATTGTAATCACCGGTGACACGGTCAAGGCCCTCGGCCATCTCCTTGTCCCTCACCACTCTGTCACAGTAATCGCAGTTGTCCGGGTTTGAGAAGATGAAATCGTAAAGTACATCTGCATCTTCTCCGAGATAA
>JALONR010000043.1 GCA_025454815.1 Bacteroidales bacterium
ATGGTTGCTCTCCGGTGTGTTGAACTGTCCGAGGAACCTCACGGCCGTAGCTCTAACCATCAGCGGGAAGAGCTCATTCTCAGAATACAGGATCAGGTCAGGAATAACACTCCGGTCTCCGGCTTCTGCTGCCGCGAAAGTCTCTCCGTAATGAGGCCTGGTGCGTTCGCCGTACCATTTGAGGATATAGCTCTGAGACCATGCAGTGCTCTTGTCCTTATGGCAGTCGTTGCATGCATTCGGGGCGCCTGTTTTTGCAGTCAGGTCGGGGCGGGGAATCCTGAAGCTGTGGTCACGACGGTAGTCATTTCCCATATAATACCTGCCCGTCATATGGCAGTTGACGCACTGTGCCCCGGTACCCTCAACATATTCAGGTTCTCCGCGGTTGATCAGGCGTTGGATGACTGAATTTCCTGCATCTCCGGGCTCTCCGCCCATGCTATGCAGGCCGGAACCTGTATTATCCGTACCTCCCCGGCCTACCTCCGGGCCGGCCAAAACTCCCGGATCCATCTTGTGGAAGTGATGCCTGGGTGTGTCATAGATATCCGGCCGGTGGCACTGGAGACAAAGCCTGTTGTCAGGTTCAATGGTTTTCGCGGAGTGTGAGTCATGGCAGTCGCTGCACATTACCTCCTGCTCAAACATCCTGCTCTGTGTGAAAGAACCGTACTCATATACTTCATCCAGTATCTGCCCGTCAACGTGGTACAATGGTTGTGCCGTCAGCATCGGGATCATGTAGTTAAGCAGGTCGCTGTTGTCATCTGTATAATCTCCAAGTATGGCTCTCCGTGAGTGGCAGCGCGCACATACATTCAGCAGTTCCTCGTTGGTAAGGTCACGTGTCCGTACTATCAGCCCGGTGTTGACATCCGCCGGCCGGGACCCTTCGGGCAGTGCTGCCCAGTTGAGATGCTCTGATGCCGGCCCGTGGCATGCCTCGCAACTGACATCGATCTCTGACCAGGTGGTGTTGTAACTCCTTGTGACAGGATTATAGTTTTTCTTCAGATTGGTGGAGTGGCAGTCGGCACACATCCCATTCCAGTTTTGTGCCTGGCTGGTCCAGTGGAGCCAGTTGCCGGGGGTTACCTCCTCATCCGTGTAGACGGTGTCTCCGAGATGGAACCACCTGCCTTTTTCCGTATCCCATGCTATGGGCAGGCACTGGAGGCGTCCCCCTTCGAACGGCACGAGGTACTGCTGCAGGGGAGTGTACCCGAAGGTATATGCAACCTCGAAATCCTGAAATCTGCCGGTGGCTCCTTCGGTGTTGACAAAGAATTTTTCGCCCCTGCGGAAGAACCTGTGCACCTTACCCCTGTGGCGGTATTCAAAATCCTTGAAATCACCCAGAATGCTGCTGTCGGTGGCGATATCCATTGCCAGGTCATGGTGTGATCCCTTCCAGAGATCATACTCTCTCTTGTGGCACTCAATGCAAGTGGCGGCGCCGGTGAACTGAGGACCCGTTACCTTCACCTCTCCCGCCCTTTCAATGGCTGTGCGGGCCAGGTAAACAGGGAATGCAGCCGCCACTATTACTGTGGCGATGAACCCGGTCAGCTTCCAGTGCTTCATCCCGTCTGTATCGTCGCTAAAGGACATAGGTCAGCTGGGTTGGTTCAAATCGTTTTCTTTTAGTAACCTGGCTCATATCCACCTTTACCTTTCCCTCCTCAATTATGACGGGCAGGAAATCGAGTGGCCTGGGGGCTGGTGAGCTGAGAACTATTCCTCTCCGGTCAAAAGACGATGAGTGGCAGGGGCAGTCGAATTGCTGTGTCTCCTCGTTCCACAACACGGAGCAGCCGAGATGAGGACATGTCAGGGAGAGAGCCAGGAAAGCTCCATCCTTTTCTCTCACTATATAAAGTCTGTTGACCCTGTCGGGGGTGACTGACCCTGCCGGGAATTCCTCAACACTGCCAATTAGGCGGAGGCTTTCAGCCGGCCGGCTCTTATGTGTATCCTTCGATGGCCGGAGGAGACTGATGATGAACCAGATAAATTCCGTAATTGCAACCACGCCGAGGACCAGCCAGATCCTCTTCATGAAGTTACGCCTTCCTCCTGCCGGTGTTGCTTTTTTATCTGTCATTCGTCTTCTCATCGAGCGGGTTTAATATCGCATAATCATATATTCCACGGCCATGCCAGGTTCATCCCCTCTCCCCTGAAGAATATCCCGGTCACGGTAAGCACTGCATAAGAGACGACCATCAGCACAAGAACAGACTGTATCAGTTCCGACCGGTTCAGTGAAAACCTCCTTCGCATGTATTTTATGAAGAGCCACATGGTTGAAGTCACAATGATGAAAGGAATCAGGCCGGTGGTCAGAAGTGGCGGCACCGCGGGAAGGAGAGCCTCAGGGTCAGGCAGGAGCTCGCTGGACATTATGAAAATGACCGTAAATAACGCCCCTGCTGCCGCAGCGGTTTTAGCCGAGCTGATTCCGTTGTCCGACAGGAACCATATGCCATAATTGGCGTCAGAACTCTTTACATATGGCATCCATACTGCAGCAGCAAGGACTGATGCCGGCAGTACAAAGACCGCAAAAACCGGGTGGAAATGTATCAGTAATTCCTGCAGCCCCATAAAATACCAGGGTGCCTTGGCCGGATTGGGGCTAAACGCCGGGTTTGCCCTTTCGCGGAGGGGCGCATCAAAAAGACTGCTTATAAGCAATATAGCTGCAAACAGTACCAGTGCCACAACAAACTCCCTGTTAACGAGGTGAGGTCTTGTGTCAACCATAGGGCTCTCGCGATCTTTTTCAGCCACAATGACCCCTCCTGCACGTCGTATCCTCCAGAAGTGCCAGGCCATCAGTGCTATTATTGATAAGGGGATCACACCTGTATGCAGGTTGAAGAAGTTTGTGAGTGTTGGCTGACCGACCTCAGCTCCGCCCAGGAGGACTTTTCTGATCGGCTCACCTGCCAGCGGGATATATGACAGCAGGCTGGTGGCCACCGTCACGGCCCAGTATGAAAGCTGGTCCCATGGCAGCAGGTAACCGGTGAAGTTCGACAGCACCACCAGTAAAAGCAGTGCCATTCCGGTTATCCATGTCACGTCTCTCGGCGGCCTGTATGCACCTGTGAAGGCTGTTCGCAGCATATGGAGGAAGGCAATCCAGACAAAGGCAATTGCACTCCAGTGATGAATATTACGGAGCATTTTCCCGAAGAGCAGGCTCTCCTGCAGGTTAAGTATGGAATTATAGGCATTTTCAGGCGATGGCTCATAGTGAAACTTCAGCAGCAGTCCGGTGACCACCTGCATCACCATCAGCAAAGCAGCCATCCCTCCCAGGCCGAAGGTAAGGCTGAAGCGGAGTGTTGATGCTCTCACCTTCCGCGGATGCAGATGAAGGATTAGCCCGAAGCGCGACTTCTCTTTTTTTGGGGTTGCAGAATGCTCTGTCATCAGGATTTCCGGATCGCTGCCATAAAAGCAAAGATAAATTATTTCGCTATCTTTGTCTCCGCCCGGGACGTTAGCTCAGTCGGTTTAGCCTGTCCGCCCACCGGCGGATCCGCCAGTTGGCGGATCACAAGCAAGGGCAATTGACATAAGGGACGTTAGCTCAGTTGGTTTAGAGCGCTTGCTTCACACGCAAGAGGTCACTGGTTCGAATCCAGTACGTCCCACATCCCAAAAACATAGTGTTTGCTCAGTCGGTTTAGTCCGCCAGCCGGCGGATCACACTTCCACCCTGAAATTAAGGGAGTAATGCAGTAATATTAAACTCCCAATGAATCCAGTGAAATAACATTAATGCCATCGGGACGAGTATGACTTATTCCCGTCCCGACAATGATATTCAGCGACCTCGGGGGGCCTATTGTTTTTATATCCAGTATGGTTGTTAGTTTTTTCAGGTTGGCTGCAGCCTCATTAATCATCCCCATACCAAGTTTTATCTCAAATGCTGCCCAATCGCCATTGCGTTTCTGGACTATGCAGTCGATCTCCAGTCCACTCGAATCAGAGTAATGGCAGACAATGGCATCATTTGCCCGTGCGTAAACTCTCATGTCATGCGTAACCAGCGATTCGAACAGGAATCCAGTAAATTTCACATCCTTTAATAACGATTCTTTATCGGCACCCAATGCGGCTACAGATAGTGAGACATCAGTAAAGTGCATTTTTGGTGATTTCCTCAGTGACGCAGATGAGCGAATATGTGTACTCCATGCCGGTTGGTTTTCAATGATCATCAACCGTTCCAGGGCCTCGAGATATTCATACAAGGTTGGACGCGAGATATCACCGTTGTCATACTCTTTAATATCCTTAACAATGGTGGTTTTTGCAGCCAGTGTTGCCGTATTCCTTGCTATAGATCTGAAAATATTTCTAACTTTTACCGGGTCGCGCTTAATGTCCGAAATGCGACTCATATCGATTTCTGCGATAAGATCGACATAGGCACGGTTAAGCTGTATGGCCTCATCTGTTGTTGATGTAATCAGACCAGGCCAACCACCTTTAATGATTCTTTCCACGATTGTCTCCAGATCTACAGAACTGTCTGTCAGATCAATCTTATTATCTGACAACAGATGTTTCATGCTTGCCTGGCCGCTGGAAAAGCCCAGTTCCTGCCATGACAATGTACGCATATCCACAGTGGTAAATCTTCCTGCCCCGGAATGGACAGGAATTTTGTCATCGGGAGTTGAGGAACAGGTAAGAATAAACTGTGACTTTTCTTTGCGGGCATCTATTTCGTGCCGGATGTAGTTCCAGAGTTTCGGCTGGACCTGCCATTCATCAATCAGCCGGGGTGTCTTGCCTGCCAGCAGACGTTTCGGATCTGCATCCATCAGATAGGGCACCTGCTCGTCCTGGTCAACCAGGAGAATGCTTGACGCCAGGCGCATAGCAGTTTCTGTTTTTCCGCATGCTTTCGGACCGCGAATCAGAACTGCTCCGGAGGCGTTCAGTTTGGCTTTAATCTCATTCTCAATAATTCTTGAAATATAACTCATTATAAGAGTACTTTACATAACACGAAAGTCGCGATTTACACTTATAAACATATTTGATTTACATATTTATAGCAAATCATTTTACAAAAATAGAAGAAAATCCCGAATTCACAAGCCGGTATTTCTCCTTTTCATGTTATGGGCAGAAGAAATGAGCCGGGTTCGAATCCAGCATGTCACACGATAAATCTATGTTAGTCAACTTAAGGTTGACTCTTTTATGTTGTCTCGACCTGCAATAGCTTGTCACAACAAACTCATTCAGGATGAAAAATTATCCAAAATCTTATGTAAAAATTGAGCTCAAAAACCGGGATTCTTACTTAAGGAGAACGAAAGAAAAAATACTTGTTTGAGAATATTAAACTATCATTGTTATGTGCTGGAAGGTTCATTTAGGATTAACCCATTGGAATTGTAAAGTGAAACCTGGATTACTAACCAAATGTGTAAGGTTTTTCCAGGACGAGACACATCGTTGAATTTTACATAATTTCGTTACTTTGGATAAGTTTTAACCTGCAGGTCCGCCATGAGCATATTAATCAAAAACGGAATCCTGGTTAACCCCGGGGGATCAGGAACGGCAGATGTGCTGACCACGGATGGCACAGTCCGCGATGCCGGTACTCCAGATGTGCTGACCACGGATGGCACAGTCCGCGATGCCGGTACAGCAGATGTGCTGATCACAGACAGCCTAGTCTCCGTTGTCAGTCCTGTAATCCTGAATTATGATGCAGACAGGGTGATTGATGCGGCAGGTATGTATATACTTCCAGGTGGTGTTGACCCTCATGTGCATATGCACCTTCCGTCAGAGGCAGGTTACTCATCCGATGATTTCCTTTCAGGTAGCCGTGCAGCCATATTCGGAGGAACCACAACCATCATCGATTTTGTCACCCCTGAGAAGGGCGAATCTCTTCCTGTTGCACTTGAGAAGAGAATGAAAGAGGCTGAAAGTTCCCTGGCTGATTTTTCCTTTCACGTCAGTCCGGTTGAATGGAGAAGCAGAACCCCCGATGAAATAAGGGAATGCATCAGGATGGGTGTAACCTCATTCAAGGTTTACATGGCCTATAAAAACACTGTTGGTATTGATGATGAGGATCTCCTTAAAGTATTAAAGGCTGTCGGCAAGGCAGGGGGAACAGTCACGGTACATTGCGAGGAGGGAGATGAGATTGAAAGACTGAGGGATCATTATTTCAGGACCGATCCTGCGAACCCCCGCTCTCACGCTCTGTCCAGACCGGCAAAGCTTGAAGCCTCCGCAGTGAAGAAGGCGATAGGCCTTGCCGCAAAAGCTGGCTGTCCTCTTTATATCGTCCATGTCTCATCGAAGGAATCGCTGGAACACATCAGGCAGGCACGCCTGAATAAACAGCCTCTGTTTGCAGAAACATGCCCACAATACCTGTTGCTTGACGACTCAGGATATTCAGGCAGCTTCGAACAGGCTGCAGGATATGTGATCAGTCCTCCGCTGCGGACTCCTGAGGATAACATGGCCCTCTGGGAAGCACTCACTGACGGTACCCTGAATACCGTCGGCACCGATCATTGTCCCTTTACCATGAAACAGAAAAAAGCCGGCGCTGACGACTTCAGGAAGATTCCCGGAGGAGCCGGAGGGGTGGAGCAGAGGCTACAATTGCTTTATACTTACGGTATCTTAACCAGAAGGTTAAATTTTAACCAGATGGTTAACCTGACTTCTACTGCACCTGCCAGGATTTTTGGGTTGCAACGGAAGAAAGGAATAGTTGAGGCAGGTTCAGATGCAGACCTGGTGATATGGAATCCTGACGCAGGGAGTACCATATCGGCGGAGAGTCATCATATGAATTGCGATATTAATATTTACGAGGGTATGCAGGTCCGGGGCCGGGCAGAATATGTGATCAGGAGTGGAAGATTGATGATTGAAAACGGGAAGCTGGCAACAGATTTAACTCCCGGACAATACCTGTCACGTAAAGTTTAAAAGAATCACGGGAACAACCTGACGATACCCTGCAATTTGTGGTATAATTTGTGCCCGGCAATCAGAATCCCCGACCCCGGCACATTGCTTCACCCTGTCATTCTGTTCCGGACCTCCTGCGGCTGCGCTTCATTAACCCGGCCAGTACTTCACCCGGGTTTTCAAACCTGTTTGCAAGCATCATGGCAGCAATGACATAAGGTTTGAATCCGGCCTCCCGGTAAGTCTCAATCCTGTATCGTTCAAAGGCTGCTGCACTGACCTCTCCCCTTTCGCATGAGACACCGCTGATGTCAGCCGGCAGGCAGTGCATATACAGGGCGCTGCCATTCCTGGTCAGCTTAAGCTTCTCTTCATCAAACTCCCAGTCCCGGAACTTTGCATTGTTTGCCAGGCACTTCTGCTCCAGATCCTTCAACCCGCCCCTGTCAGCTTTCCTCAGCAACTCAGTTCTCTCCTGCATTATATGGTACGGCGCCCAGCTCTTCGGATAGACTATATCCGCATCTCTCATTGAATCTTCCATCGAGTGGCTTACACTGAACGAACCCCCGCTGGCCTGAGCATTTTTTCCTGCTATCTCAACTATTTCAGGGATAAGGCTATATCCTTCAGGATATGCCAGCTCTATTTTCATGCCGAAGCGTGACATCAGGGCAATGATACCCTGCGGTACAGACAACGGCTTCCCATAGCTCGGTGAGTAAGCCCAGCTCATTACCAGCTTCTTTCCCCTGAGGTTTTCAACTGATCCGAAAACCGAGATAAGATGCATCATGTCAGCCATCGACTGTGTGGGATGGTCCATGTCGCACTGCAGGTTGATGATTCCCGGACGCATCGGCAACACCCCCTTTTCAAATCCCTCATCGAGGGCTTCTCCTACTTCACGCATGTATTTGTTTCCCTCACCCAGGAAAATGTCATCGCGGATTCCAATAAAATCGGAAAGGAAAGAGATCATGTTTGCTGTCTCGCGTACTGTCTCACCATGCGCAATCTGAGACTTTTCCTCATCAAGATCCTGCACGGCAAGACCGAGCAGGTTGGCTGCCGAGGCAAATGAAAACCTGGTGCGTGTGGAATTGTCACGGAAGTTGGAAATAGCAAGTCCCGAATCAAATATCCTGGGAGAGATGTTGGCGGCACGCATCTTCCTGAGCACGGATGCCACCTCCAGAATTGTTCGCAGGTCTTCATCGCTTTTCTCCCAGGTAAGGAGGAAATCCTTCCCGTACAATGAGGGGCTGAGCTTCCGTATACCCTCTATTTTCTCTTCCAGGTCCCTGTGATTCATATCCATGGTCATTTTCTGCTATTACAGGTTGATAAACTTTATTCCCCGTTGCGGCCGGCTATCTCATACACAAAGGCAGCATAAAACGCTGACGCAGCCACCAGATCACTTACAGGCACCTTCTCGTCGGGAGCATGAGCCAGAACCTCGTTACCCGGACCAAATCCGATTGTGGGGATGCCGTAGGTACCGCAGGTCATTATCCCGTTTGTTGAGAAGGTCCACTTGTCGACAACAGGCTGCCTGCCGAAGAGGCCGCTGAAGGCTTTTACTCCGGCCTTTACTGCCTCATGGTCTTCAGGCACTGTCCACGTGGGGTAGTATTTGTCCATGCCATATTCCAGTCCTGTATAAGCTTTTTCGGAATAGGTGAGCACATTGACCTTTGCATTCATACCGCGGATAATATCCTCAATCTCCCTGACTGCAGTTTCAATGGTCTCCCCGGTTGTCAGCCTCCTGTCGAGATGGATGCGGGCATAGTCTGAGACAGCGCACAGTGAAGGACTCTGTGAGATGATCTCTGTTACGGTTATGCTTCCCTTGCCCAGGAACGGCTCCGGTGCAAGCCTCTCATTAAGCTTTTCAACTTCCAGCGCAACGCGTGAAGCCATATAGATGGCATTCACACCCCTTTCCGGGGCCGACCCGTGAGATGACCTGCCATAGCAATGAACCTGCATTTCCATTCTTCCCCTATGACCGCGATAAAGACCGAGGTTGGTGGGCTCTGTGAGGACAACAAGGTCAGGCCTGATCTTATCCTCCTCGATGATATACTTCCAGCACAGGCCGTCGCAATCCTCCTCCATCACCGTGCCGGTAAAGTATACGGTAAGATCGCTGTCAAACCCGAGCTCCTTTAAGATCCTTCCTGCCGTAACAAAAGCTGCCGGTCCGCCCTTCTGGTCAACAGAACCTCTGCCGTGGACAAACCCGTCGCGTATTTCACCGCCCAGCGGATCAAAGTTCCAGTTGGCTGCAGCCCCGATGTCAACAGTATCCATATGACCGTCAATGGCAATTATCCTTTTGCCGTTTCCTATCCTCCCGATGACATTTCCCAGGCCATCAATGAACACCTCGTCAAAACCGGCCTCCTCCATCTGCCGTCGCAATTCCAGCTGCACATTTTTTTCCCCGGAGGTCAATGATTTGATCCTTATAAGCTTAGATAGGTTATCCGCGGTGTAATCCCCGTATTTTTGGGAAAGTTCCCTGATTTTGGCGTATCTGTTTTCCATAAACCTGTTTATATGAAGGAAACCAAAGTTATAATAAATCCTGTTTGGATTATATTTGTATATGGTATCATTCATCCTCAATAGGGAGCTGGTCACCACAGAAAAGTCAGAAGGATCATCACTGCTTGATTTCCTGAGATATGATATGGGTCTTACCGGCACCAAAACAGGATGCCGTGAGGGCGACTGCGGGGCATGCACTGTAATTGCAGGTACCCTCAACGGCAGCACTGTCACGTACAGAAGTGCAGTCTCGTGCCTGATGCCGCTCGGCAACGCGCACGGAAAGCACATTGTAACTATCGAGGGGATCAATACCGGTCATCTCTCTCACATCCAGCAGGCAATGGTCGATCATGATGCCATCCAGTGCGGATTCTGCACTCCGGGCATTGTTATGTCGCTGGTCTCGGAAAGTATTTCACAGCGGGAAACAACAAGGGATTCTGCAATCACATCTATGGCGGGCAATATATGCAGGTGCACCGGATACAAATCGATCGAACGAGCAGCCCAGGAGATTGCTGAAGCTCTGGCAGACAAGGATATAAATGACCCGGTAAGATGGCTTGTGGAACATGGGCAGCTTCCTGATTATTTCCTCGGAATACCAGGAAGACTGTCAGCAATCGCAAATGACCGGGAATACCCGGCAGGGTACAATAGAACTGCCGGCGGATCATCCGGCAGCGACATCAGAATCGCCGGCGGAACTGACCTTATGGTCAGGCATGCGGATGAGCTGGCCGAATCAGGAGTAATCAGATTATCCGGGAGGAAAGAACTTAAGGGAATTAAGACGGAAGACGGAAGATGCATAATAGGCGCCTCCGCGACCATCAGTGAAGCAGGAGAATCGGAGACACTGAAGGAATATTTCCCTGAGATCTCAACATGCATACCACTTATTGCCTCCGAACCGGTAAGGAACATGGCAACCATCGCCGGAAACATTGTCAATGCCTCCCCGATCGGCGACATGTCCATTATACTTCTGGCGCTAAATGCAGATGTGACTGTTGCGGGTAGCCGGACCTCAAAGGTTTTGCTCCTTAAGGACCTCTTCCTGGGATACAAGAAGCTTGACATGGAACCGGAAGAATACCTCAGGAGCATTTCGTTTAAATATGAGTTCGCCAGAGCACTCTTCAGTTTCGAGAAGGTGAGCCGGAGGACACACCTTGACATAGCCAGCGTAAACAGTGCAATTCAGCTCCGTATGGAAGGAGACCTGATTGCAGGATGCCACCTCTCCGCCGGTGGCGTCAGCCCGGTACCACTGTATCTGAGCAATACCAGCGCCTTCCTGAAAGGACGGACTGTTTCCGTTGAGAGCCTGCAGCAGGCAAACAATGTAATGCAGGAAGAGATATCTCCCATCAGTGACGCCAGAGGAAGTGCAGAGTACAAGAGGCTTCTGCTCCGACAGCTTCTGTTTGCACATTTCATGAAGCTCTTTCCAGAGAAGATTAATCCTGACATCGGGAAGCTATGAAGAATCCGGAAGCAGCAAACCACTCGACCGGGAGATCACAGTACCTTGATGACATACCGGCCCTTAAGAATACCCTTTATGGTGTGATCTTCGGTTCACCGTCGGCTCATGGCAGAATAATTTCTCTTGACATTTCAGGGGCCCTGGCTGCAACCGGTGTAAATGCTGTGTTTACCAAAAGTGATATCCCGGGCAAAAATGATATAGGCGGCATCATACCTGATGAGACACTTTTTGCCGATGAAGAGGTACATTACCTCGGACAGCCCGTGGCGCTGGTGGTAGCTGACAGCGAATATGCCGCAAGGAAAGCCGCAAAGCTGATCCGCGTCAGCATAGAAGAGCTTGAGCCCGTCACTGACCCGCGTGTGGCAAAGGAGAAGGGGCATCTGCTCATCCCTTCCCGTACTTTCCGGATGGGAGATGTGGCAGCTGCATGGAATGAATGTGATATTGTGATTGAAGGCCGGGCCGACTGTGGTGCACAGGAACATCTCTACCTCGAGACCCAGGGTGCTTACTCCTGGCCAGGGGATAACGGTGCCATAATAATACACTCATCCACCCAGAGTCCCACCCTTGTTCAGAAGGTAGCCGCAAGGGTACTTGCCCTGCCCATGAATATGGTGGAGGTTGATGTGGCACGGCTGGGAGGGGCCTTTGGCGGCAAGGAAGACCAGGCCACATTCGTGGCAGTCATGACAGCCCTGGCGGCATCGCTGCTGCAGCGGCCTGTAAAGATTACCCTCAGCCGCGGTGACGATATGCGTATGACCGGCAAGCGTCATCCCTACAGTGCCGATTTCCGGATAGGCCTGACAAATGATTACCGGATCAAAGCATACAGTGCAGTTCTGTATCAGAACGGAGGGGCCGCTGCAGACCTCTCTCCTGCCATCATGGAGCGCACGCTGTTTCACTCTACCAATGCCTACTTCATCCCGAACACCGAGGTCACCGTTCACAGCTGCCGTACCAACATTCCACCCAATACGGCCTTCAGGGGCTTCGGCGCACCGCAGGGTATGTTCGTGATTGAGTCAGCCATAGCAAAAGCAGCAGCAGAGCTGAAAGTCCCGGCCCGGATTATCCAGCAGGCCAACTTCCTTAAGGAAAACGATGTCTTCCAGTACGGGCAGGTGGCCCTGGATGTTAATATCGGAGAATGCTTTGCAAAGCTCGACGGGGAGTTCAGGATTGAAGAGATTGAAAAAGAGATCGCAGAATTTAACAGCCGGGGCACTATTTACCGTAAGGGCATGGCCCTTATGCCTGTCTGTTTCGGGATCTCCTTTACCAAAACCTCGATGAACCATGCCCGTGCTCTTGTGCACATCTACCAGGACGGAAGCATCGGTATCAGCACCGGGGCGGTGGAGATGGGACAGGGGGTAAATGCCAAACTGGCCAGGGTGGCCGCAGGAACATTCTCAGTCAATCCGGCAAGGATAAAGATTGAAACAACAAACACCACCCGTGTTGCGAACACCTCGCCCACAGCCGCCAGCTCAGGCGCTGACCTGAACGGAAATGCACTCCTGATTGCATGCAACAAACTTGCCGGCAGGCTGAAAGAGGCAGCTGCCTCTCTGCTGGGATGCTCGGCTGACGAGATAAGACTGAGTGATGAAAAGGTACTCAGGAACGGAGAACCTACAGGCATAACCTGGGAAAAGCTTATCCCCGAGGCCTTCCTGATGAGGATCGCCCTCTCAGAGAACGGCCACTATGCAACGCCTGTGATCTTCTTTGACAAATCAGTTGAGAAGGGACATCCGTTTGCCTATCATGTTTATGGCACTGCTGTTGTTACAGTATTGCTCGACTGCCTGAGGGGAACTTACAGGACAGAAAGGGTTCTTGTTGTGCACGACTTCGGGAATAATATCAATCCGGACATAGACATGGGGCAGATGGAGGGTGGCGTGATGCAGGGCATAGGATGGATGACTATGGAGGAAGTGCTATTCGATAACCGGGGGCGGATGCTTACTGACAGTCTCTCAACATACAAGGTCCCGGATATATATTCCGCCCCTGAGACCTCAGAGATACGGGCACTGGAGAAAGAGGGACCTGGCCTTGCCCTCATGAAATCAAAAGCTATCGGTGAACCCCCGTTCATGTATGGCATAGGGGCATATTTCGCTTTGCAGAACGCCATCAGTTCGTTCAACCCGTCATGGAGACCTGACTATAATGCACCGATGACACCAGAGAAGGTGCTGATGCGATTGTATGACAAAAAATAATTCAATGACCGGGAAGTTCTCGCCCATACCCCTGAAGCAACAGCTTAAACTTATTCTCAGGGAACTCAGTGATAAGGGTATTGTTTTCGGCATACCCCGGGAGCTCTTTTTTATCCCTGCGAAAAATACCGCATTATGTACTGATATCTTCGGACACCGGCTGCAGTCGCCCGTGGGTGTTGCCGCCGGTCCGCACACACAGATGGCACAAAACATAGTTGCCGCCTGGCTGACAGGTGCACGGTATATTGAGCTCAAGACAATCCAGACTCTTGACGAGCTTGAGGTGCCCAAGCCATGTATTGACATGCAGGATGAAGGCTATAACTGCGAGTGGTCACAGGAACTGAAGATCAGGGAGAGCTTCAGCGAGTACCTTGATGCCTGGATTATAATACATATTCTTAACCACAGGCTCGGATGGGGCAATGATCCGGGAGTGGTTTTCAACATGAGCATCGGATATGACCTCAAAGGCATAATGCAGGAAAATGTGCAGTGGTTTCTTGATATGATGAACGATTGCGGTGAGTACCTTGATGCCAGGCTGGAGGAGATTATGGATATCTGTCCTGAACTGGCAGAGCTTGACATCCCCCGGCGAGTATCGGACAATATCACTCTCTCGACCATGCACGGTTGTCCTCCGGATGAAATAGAAGCAATAGCCAGCTACCTTATTTCGGAGAGGAAGCTCCACACCTTTGTCAAGGTCAACCCGACGCTGCTGGGGCAGGAATCACTGAGGGAGATACTCAACAATAAGCTCGGATTCAGGACGTGCGTTCCCGATGAGGCATTTGCCCATGACCTGAAATATGATGATGCCCTGGTGATGATCAGGTCGCTGCGCACTCTTGCCACCGAAAAGGGAGTCGGTTTCGGCCTGAAGCTGACCAACACCCTTGAGTCTGAGAACAACAAAACCGTTTTCGGCAGTGATGTGTCCATGATGTATATGAGCGGACGTGCTCTGCATCCCATCTCGGTCAACCTGGCTGCCAGGCTGCAGGAGGAGTTTGACGGTGAGCTTCTTCTCTCCTTCTCTGCCGGGGCAGATGCCTTTAACATCACTGGTCTGATCTCCTGTGGCTTCCGTACGGTCACGGTCTGCAGTGACCTGCTCAGGCCCGGAGGTTACATGAGGCTGGGGCAGTATTTCACAGAGCTGCGTGCCGGCCTGCAGAAGGCTGATGCAAAAAGCATAACCGACCTGGCGGCAGCCGCACCGGCAAACCTGAAAACCTACAGCCAGGCCGTAATCTCGTCCCCGTCGTACCGCAGGGAGTATATCAGACCACCTGATATCAAATCAGACAGGGAACTCGGCATGTTCGACTGCATTGCGTCACCCTGCCGCGATAACTGCGCAACAAGACAGGATATACCGGAGTATCTCTGGCATACCTCGCAGGGCGAATATGACAAAGCCTTCGCGGTGATTCTCAGAACCAACCCCTTTCCTTCTGTCACCGGGATGATATGTGATCACCTATGTCAGAACAAATGCACCAGGATCAACTATGATGATCCCCTTCAGATAAGGGAGGTAAAACGATTTATCTCCGAATCCGGGAGAATAAGTCTTCGGCCGGCCCCTGAGAACGGGAAAAAAGCTGCAATAATCGGAGCCGGGCCCGCCGGACTGTCATGTGCCTTTTACCTCAGGATGGCCGGGTTCAGCGTTGACCTGTTTGAGGCCAGGCCGGAAGCCGGAGGCATGGTCCGGTACGCTATTCCCGGCTTCAGGCTCACCGATGAAGCTGTACAGAAGGACATAGAACGTATCACCGACCTGGGAGTGAATGTCAGGTTTGAAAGCCGTATTGATAAACAAAAGTTCAGGGAGCTTCAGAACGACTATCCCTATATCTTCCTGGGCCCGGGGGCACAGCTGGCTTCGCCGCTGAACATAGAAGGCGCCGATGCACCAGGGGTCCTTGACCCGCTGCAGTTCCTTTTCGCTGCCAGGGCGGGCACTGCCACAGGTACCGGCAGGAATGTAGTTATCATCGGGGGAGGCAACACCGCAATGGATGCCGCACGAACGGCATACCGCCTTGTTGGCAGGGATGGCACCGTGACTGTCGTCTACCGGCGGACGGTAAACGAGATGCCGGCTGACGAGGGCGAGATAAGGGAGGTGCTGAAGGAAAGAATATCCATTCTTGAGCTTACTGCACCGGAGAAGATCATAGTCAGGGATGGAGCAGTGGCAGGTCTGACCTGCAGCAGGATGGAGCTGAAGGGTACTGACCACAGCGGCAGGCCGGCACCGGTGAAAATTGAAGGCAGTGAGTTTGTACTCCCCTGTGACACCGTCATCCCCGCAATCGGACAGATGACTGACATTGACATAGGTGATGCAGCTGATCTGTCAGTTGGTGACAATCCGTACCGTACCCGCATAAAAGGTGTCTATACAGGAGGTGACGCCATGCGAGGAGCCTCCACTGCCATAAATGCTATCGCCGATGGAAGGAATGCCGCAGAACAGATCATCCGGGATGCGGGCCTAAGCCTGACCGTCCTGAGACCTGACCTGCAAAGAGGCCTTTCATACGAAGAGCTGATGATAAAAAGGGCAACCAGGATCCATGCCAGGCCTCCTGCTGAACCAACTGACGATGAAAGGCGCAGCTTCGCCCTCGTTAGCACCACACAGGACAGCAGGACAATGCAGGAGGAAGCGGCCAGGTGCATCTGGTGCGACGAGATCTGCAGCATCTGCACAACGGTATGCCCCAACCTCGCAAACCGGACATTCAGGATCAACCCTGTCTGCCGTATATTGCAGAAGGCTGTAAAAACCGATGATGATAAAATAGTCTTTGAGGAAGATTCCCTGTTTGATATCAGGCAGCAGTACCAGATCCTGCATCTTGCCAATTTCTGCAATGAATGCGGCAACTGCAATACCTTTTGTCCCACCTCCGGGGCACCATTCCGTGAAAAGCCGAGATTCTGGCTCACAACAGAGTCCTTTAATAATGCAGAAGAGGGATTCTTCCTTTCCGTACTGAATGACAGGAAGAATCTGATATATAAGCATAAAGGAAATTTTGCCACCCTCACGCAACTGTCTGACAGCTATATCTATGAGACTGATTTCGTAATGGCAACCCTTGACAGGGAAACATTCCGTCTCACAGATGTAAAATTCCTGACGCCATGCATCAGGGAGGCACATTTTCAGAAAGCCGCTGAGATGGCAGTTCTGATGCAGGGGGCGGATAGCCTGCTCAATGTATGATGAAGTCAGGCGGGCCTGCCCCAGGCATGAAAAGGTGTGATGATGAGTCAGGCGAGCCTGCCCCAGGCATGAAAAGGTGTGATGATGAGCCAGGGAAGCCTGCCCCAGGCATGAAAAAGGGCATTGATGAGATAGACGCATAATGACTATCTTGCATTACAGAAGTGATTAAACCACAAGGATACTATGATCCGTCCTATTGATAAGATTACCAGTGAGACAGCGCTGGAGAATGCTGTCAGTCGTTTCAGGGAAAGGGGAATCATACTTCCCACCTTTGAACAGCAGAAAAACCCGGGACTCATACCTGAAAAGATTAAGGCCAGGCTCAATGATGTGGGACTATGGGATATCAATCCCCTCAATCTTTTCCGCATTACCTGGAAGAATGAGCCTGTGGCAAAAGGCGGGCTCTTCGGCGGTGTAAACTTCATTGAGCTGCCGAATGAGCTTACAGGGGTGGATGCACGAATCATACTCCTCATCGGGAAATGGTTCCCGACAGGAGCCCACAAGGTGGGAGCAGCATACGGCTGCCTCGCCCCGAGAATCATTACCGGAGGCTTTGATCCCTCATGGCAGAAGGCTGTCTGGCCCTCAACAGGCAACTATTGCAGGGGAGGAGCCTTCGACTCCAAGCTTATGGGCACTGAATCGGTGGCCATACTGCCTGAGGAGATGAGCAATGAGCGGTTTAAATGGCTTCGTGATGAGATAGGCTCTGAGGTCATAGCCACACCCGGATGCGAGTCAAACGTCAAGGAGATCTATGACAAATGCTGGGAGATCCGCAAAACCAGATCTGAATGCATAATCTTCAACCAGTTTGATGAGTTCGGCAACGGAGCATGGCATTATAACATAACAGGACAGGCCATTGAAGAGGTATACAACTCCCTTAAGAGTGACCGCAGCAGGCTTGCCGCATATATTTCCGCCACAGGTTCGGCAGGAACAATTGCAGCCGGCGATTACCTCAGGACCATAGCTCCAGGAATAAAGGTGGTGGCCTCGGAGGCACTCCAGTGCCCCACCCTGCTCATGAACGGATTCGGAGCCCACAGGATAGAAGGTATCGGCGACAAACATGTGCCCTGGATACATAACGTTAAAAACACCGACGTTGTGACTGCCATCGATGACGAGGACTGCATGAGGCTGCTGAGGCTGTTCAATGAGAAAAAGGGAGGTGAATACCTCAGGCAGATCGGAATTGATCCGGTGGTGGTGCATAACCTTCCCCTGCTTGGAATATCATCCATCGGTAATATCCTGTCGGCGATCAAAACCGCCAGATACTTCGAGATGACGTCTGATGACTTCATTGTCACAATAGCCACAGACTCGGCCGAAATGTACGGTTCGCGAATAGAAGAGCTCAGGATGCAGAGAGGTGAATATGACATTCTGCAGGCAGTGCGTGATTTCGAGCAGTGTCTTCCGGGAGTACGTTGCGATAATATGAAGGAGCTTAACTATAATGACAGGAAGGCAATTCATAACCTCAAGTACTATACCTGGGTGGAACAGCAGGGAAAGGATGTGGAAGAGCTTAACCAGCTATGGTATGACCGGGTTGTGTGGGACACGATGTTCAGGCAGGTGGAACGGTGGGATGAGCTGATTAACGATTTCAACGAAAGGACAGGGCTTCTGAAAACACTGTGAGCCCGGCACCGTGAGTGATGGAAACAGGCAAATACAAATACAGGTGTACTGACTGCGGCAGTGAATACGGCAATGCCGGAACGATGTATCTCTGCCCCTCCTGCAGCAAAAGCCAGTTACCCGGTGAACCGCCTCGCGGCGTACTCAGGACAGTCTATGATTACGGAGCGATAAAAAGCAGGGTCCGCAACTTCACAACGTTAAGGCAGAAAGGATTCATCGACCTGCTGCCGCTGGACCGCATTGCTTCCCTGCCGTCGCTGAGAGTCGGAGACACTCCCCTTTATCACACCGCTGAACTGGGCGGCCGGAAACTTCCATTCGATCTTTACCTGAAAGATGACTCTCAGAATCCCACATGGTCATTCAAGGACAGGGCCTCAGCACTGGTTTCGGCATATGCTGCAGAAAGAGGACATGGAACACTAATAGCAGCCTCAACAGGCAACGCCGGCTCATCTCTTGCCGGTGTATGCGCAGCTCAGAAGCAGAGGGCTGTGATAGTTGTCCCGGAGACTGCCCCGCAGGCCAAGCTGACCCAGATACTCATGTACGGCGCCACCATAGTGCCGGTCAAAGGGACCTATGACGAAGCGTTTGACCTGAGTGTGAAGGCCACGGAAGAATTTGGCTGGTATAACCGGAATACGGCGTTCAATCCCCTTACCATCGAAGGCAAAAAAACAGCTTCGTTTGAACTGTTCGGACAGCTGCAGCACCGGGTGCCAGACAGGATATTCATTCCGGCAGGCGATGGCGTGATTCTGGCTGGTATATACAGGGGATTCGAGGATCTCCTGCAACTCGGGATAATTGAAAGGATGCCGGTAATCGTTGCCGTGCAGTCTGAAAAGAGCGACAACCTTGTCAGGAATATACGCGGAGAAAAGTTCCATACTATACCTTCAGCCACTATAGCCGACTCCATCTCGGTTGACATACCCCGGAATTTCTTTATGGCGAAGCAATTCATCAAAGAATACAACGGAGAAACAGTGACAGTATCCGATGACTCCATCCTGAGTGCCTCAAAGATGTTGTCGGGGGCCACAGGGCTCTTCGCTGAGCCTGCAGCGGCGGCGGCATTCGCAGGATTCCTCTCATATTTCAGTGACAGCATACTGCAACCCGGGTCATCCAATGTGGTTTTACTTACCGGCAGCGGGCTTAAGGATCCGGGAGCAGTTGCATCGCACGTAAGGATGCCGGCTTCGGTTTACCCCTCACTGGAAAACCTTGAAAAGCTGATGCGATGATCACCTTTACCCTTAACGGCATACGGAGAAGCTTTGAGGGTGACCCCGGGGAGTCGCTTCTTGATCATCTCAGGCTGGAAAACAGGATCACCTCAGCCAAAGACGGATGTTCAGGTCAGGGTGTCTGCGGCGCCTGTACAGTTGAGATAAACGGCAGGGCTTTGATGGCATGCCGCACAAGGATGAAAAGCCTGGAAGGAGCTGAGGTGTTTACGGCTGAAGGACTGCCCTCCAGGTTCCGTGAAATCATAGCCAGACAGTTCGCTGAGAAGGGTGCCGTCCAGTGCGGCTTCTGCTCCCCTGGGATGATCATGAGAGCCAGGGCCTTGTATAAAGTTAACCCTGCTCCTTCGCGTGACGAGATCATCAGAGCCATCAGGCCCAATCTTTGCAGGTGCACCGGGTACGTGAAGATAGTTGATGCCATCGCCTCGGCCTTCGCCATTTTACGTGGTGAAAGTGACGTACCGGATAAAGCTCCGGCAGCAATCGGGCAGCCATACCCGAAATACATGGCTGAGGCAACTGCACTCGGAGAAAGGGATTTCGTTGATGACATGCATATTGACGGCATGGTTCACGGAGCCCTCAGATTCAGCGACCACCCACGTGCCCGAATCATAAGAATAGATGCCTCGGAAGCAGCCAGGAAAGAGGGAGTGATACGGATATTCACCGCAGCAGATATTCCCGGGATGCACAAAACGGGACTCATCTTCCGCGACTGGCCCCTGATGGTGGCTGAGGGAGAGACAACACATTGTATCGGCGATGTTATTGCCGGCGTGGTGGCTGAGACAGAGGCCGTTGCCAGGGCGGCAGCCCGACTGATAAAAATCGATTACCAGGTACTTGAGGCGGTGACTGACATGCATGAGGCTGCCAGGCCGGACAGCGATGAAGTTCACGATGGCCGTTCCAATGTGCTGGAGACATGCAGCATCAGTTCCGGTGATGTTGATGAGGCATTAAGGCAGGCTGCGTGGGTAAGCTCAGGCATCTATGAGACCCAGCGGATCGAACATGCCTTCCTGGAGACAGAAACGGCAATAGCCCTGCCGGAAGAGGATGACGGCATCAGGCTCTACAGCCAGGGACAGGGACCATACGTAGACAGGAAAGCTGTTTCGGAGATACTCGGCCTGCCTCCTGAAAAGGTAAGGGTGATACAGGTGCAGAACGGTGGCGGTTTTGGTGGTAAAGAAGATATAACCGTCCAGGGTCATGCTTGCCTCTTTGCCTGGCACCTCAAAAGGCCGGTCAGGGTTCACCTGAACAGGGATGAGTCACTCATCATGCACCCCAAACGCCATCCGGTATGGATGGAGATAAGCCTGGCATGCGATAGCAGCGGGAAATTTACTGCCCTCAGGCTCAACGCCATTGGTGACACCGGTGCCTATGCATCGGTGGGAACAAAGGTGATGGAGAGGGTTGTGGGACATGCAACCGGTGCTTACTCGGTACCTTCGGTAGATATTAAAGCGGTGACAGTCTGTACGAACAACATTCCTTCCGGTGCCATGCGCGGTTTCGGTGTGCCGCAGGTGACTTTCGCTGTGGAAAGCTGTATAGATGAGCTATGCCGGATGGGTGGGTTTGACCGCTGGCAGATTCGGTTTGACAATGCACTCGAAGACGGCAGGAGGACAGCCACGGGGCAGATGCTTCGAGGTGTGGGACTTAAGCAGACCCTGCTTGCCGTCAGGGATGCTTTCAGAAGTGCACGATATGCCGGCCTGGCATGCGGTATAAAAAACACCGGGGTGGGAAACGGTATGACAGATGACAGTGAGGTATCTGTGGAGATTGTCTCTGACAGAAAGGTCATCATAAACCACGGCTGGAGCGAGATGGGCCAGGGTATTCATACCATGGCCTTACAGATACTGCACCAGGAGACAGGTATCGATCCTGCAATAATTGAAGTGAAGGTAGACACAGGTGCAGGCCTCCCCACAGGCATGACCACCTCCTCAAGGGCAACAGCCCTCCTGGGCAACGCCCTGATTGACGCCGCGGCAAGGATAAGGGAAGACCTCAGCCGGGGTTCCCTGCAACAGCTGGCAGGACGAGTTTACCGAGGCAAATATGTATGTGACTGGACATGCAGGCCAGGGGAAAAACCGGAGAACCCGGAGATACACTTTGCTTACGGATATGCAACTCAGGTGGCCATACTTGATGACGACGGATCAGTCAGTAAAATCATTGCAGCCCATGACGCCGGAAAGATTATGAACCGCATGCTCTTTGAAGGACAGATTGAAGGTGCCGTGCATATGGGACTGGGATACGCACTTACAGAGGACCTGCCCCTGGAAAACGGCAGACCTGTGAGTATGAAGTTCAATGACCTTGGCATACTCAGGGCAGATGAGATGCCGGAAATCGAGGTGATCGGTATAGAGGAGAAAGACCCTGTTGGACCCTACGGTGCAAAGGGTATCGGGGAGATCGGGATGGTCCCTACAGCTGCAGCCATTGCCAATGCTCTGTGCTCATATGACGGTGTAAGAAGAACTAAACTGCCGCTACACAGAGAAAGATAAATCCTGAATCTGTATAATATGAACCTTCTGCTCAGGAACGCAACATTCATTGACTGGAAAACACTGGATTTCAGCAACAAGGACATACTTGTCCGTCCTGGCGATGAAGCCATTCAGTTTATTAACAGGGATCATGATGGCATTGTTTATCCTGACACCGAAGTGATTGACTGCACGGGCAGGCTTGTGACAAAGTCTTTTGCCGTTGGTCACCACCATGCCTATTCTGCCCTGGCACGGGGAATGCCTGCCCCAAAGACAACTCCGCGCAACTTCCACGAGATCCTGCAGTATGTCTGGTGGACCCTGGACAGGCAGCTTGACTATGAACTGATTAAAATGTCTGCCCTGGTGACTGCGATGGATTGTGCAAGGGCCGGATCAACCTTCGTGATAGATCATCACGCCTCTCCTTTCGCAGTGACAGGATCCCTGGAGATAATAGCCAGTGCGTTTGAAAAGGTGGGTGTTTCGCACCTGCTGTGCTATGAGACTTCTGACCGTGACGGAAAGGTGATTGCCGCCGAAGGTCTTGAAGAGACTGAAAGCTGGCTTAAAGAGCACCAGGGACTGGTGGGACTCCACGCCTCCTTCAGCCTGGGTGATGATACCCTGGGGCGGGCGGTTACCCTGATGCATAAAACAAACAGCGGAATCCATATCCATGTTGCCGAAGACATTTATGACCAGGAACAGTCTGTGTCGATGCACGGCAAAAGGGTTGTTGAGAGGCTCTCGGATGCCGGCGTCCTCGGATCACCGAAAAGTATTCTTGTCCACTGCCTGCACCTCGATGACCGGGAGAGGGAACTAATAAGAAACTCCCCGGCATGGGTGGCTGAGAACTGCGAGAGCAATCTTAACAACCGGGTCGGGCACTTCAACGGGGCAGGACTGGGGGAGAACATAATGCTAGGTACCGACGGCATGCACAGCGACATGCTCCAGAGCCTCAAGGCAGCATTCTTTGCCGGTCAGCAGCATGACAATATTTCGTATGAATCGGCTTACCGGCGATTCAGGAATGTACACCGTTACCTCGATGCAAACGGATTCAGCGGCGACGGAGACAATAACCTTGTGATACTTGATTATAAGTCACCCACCCCGGTAACGAAGGAAAATTTCACAGGACATCTCCTGTTTGGATTATCCTCACTCAACGTAACCCACGTCATATCCGGAGGAAGGCTTATCGTCAGGGAAAGGAAGATAACTACCGTGGATGAGGAGGCTTGCCTGAAGGAATCGGCAAAACAGGCTGAAAGACTGTGGAAAATGATCAGTCACCACTAGTATCAGGGTACTTTCTCCTGAAGATGAAATAGACAGGAATACCAGTGAGTATCAGTGTCAGGCCGATGAAGGCCTCGCGTGGCTGAGTTATTATAGTATTTATAAACAGGCCGATACAGAATAGAACAAAGAAAGCCGGCACAACCGGGTAACCCCAGACCCTGTAAGGGCGGTGCACATCCGGCATCCTGCGGCGAAGAATGAATACTCCTGTCGCCATCGCTCCGTAGAAGATATAAACTGCAAAGATCAGCATATCTGTCAGCTGGTCAAAAGTCCCGGACAAAACCAGCACAGAAGCCCAGATCCCCTGCCAGAGGAGGGAGTTGCCAGGTACATTGTGACGGTTAAGCTTCCCGATGCCGGAAAAGAAAAGCTTTTCCTGTGACATCGCATAATATGGCCGTGAGCCGGTTAGAATACTTGCATTAAGACATCCCAGGGTGGTTATCAGTATGAGCAGTGAAATGAAAAGCACTCCTCCCGGTCCCCATAAACTTCTTATGGCTTCAACGGCAGCTATCTGATTCCCGGCTTCATGTACCGCTACCAGCTGCGGAATAGACATTATTCGCATATATGCCAGGTTGACAAGCATATAGACGACAATAACCACAATCACTCCAATAGCAATACCCTTCGGGATATTACTATTGGCATTCTTTATCTCCCCTCCGATGAACCCCACGGAAACCCAGCCCTGGTATGCCCAGAATGCGGCAAGCATCGCCGTGTAGAACGAAGAAAGGGTTATTGACCCGTTTCCCAGTTCGCTGAAATTCATGAAGTTCTCCGGACTGGGATTGCCGTTGGTCAGGCCGGCAATGACGATCACGGTCAGCCCTGCGCAGACGAAAAAGAATATCGCCTTTCCGGTCCATGCTCCGCTGCGGAGTCCTGACATATTCAACAGCGTAAGCAACATGATTACTGTTATTGCTGCCAGCTTGATGCCAAAATCCTGGAACGGGTAAAAAACACCTCCTATTGAGAAATCATGCAATGCAGGGAGCAGGTCAGGGATGTGGATAACGCTGTTGAGTGACTGTACCAGGACATACGCCAGTGACGAGATTGTTGCTGTCTGGATGACTGCAAAGAGTGACCAGCCGTAGAGGAATGAAAAGAATCGTTTGTAAATCTTCTTCAGGTAAACATAATCGCCGCCGGTATCTGCAAGCATTCCCGCAAGCTCGGCATTGCTAAGCGCCCCGAAAAGGGTTATCAGACCCCCGGCAACCCATACCAGCAGGATCCAGACAGATGAGTTAAGCTCATCAGCCATGGGAGCGATTTTCTTGTAAACACCTGAACCAATAATATTTGCAATAACGAAAATTACTACATATCCAAGGCCAAGTGTCCTTGATAAGCTTCTCTGGTCAGTCATGGGCAGGCATAATTCTGAGGGTGAAAATGCTAAATTAACAAATATGGAGATGAATGAAACAGCCTGCGGGATATAACTTTCCGGCTATCCGGACGTTTAAATGAATGGACCCTTTCCTGATCCTGTATTTTTTCCGGGGGTTCTTAACCAAATATACATATTGAGATGAGAAAGAGTATTTTATTCCTGTCGGTTGTCCTGCTTTGCGGTGCAGCAAACGCACAATGGAAAGCGCAAACAGCCGAGACGTATGATAAAACCTACAGGATGGCCTTTGTGACATCGAAAAGCGGAGGTGAGACACTGCGGATAATGCGTGACATTACATCCGGTACATCTCAGAAGGGAGTCAGTCCCTATGATCAGATATCAGGACAGATTCTGCTGAATAAGAATGTTGGAACGGAATACAAGGTTTATACTATTGTGCTCAGGTTTGACGAAAGCACGAAGATGTACATCCATCAGCCTGCGGAGCTTAAACAGGGCTGGGATGCGAACGTCGGGAGGTATATCATTGAATCCGACTGGCAGATATGGAGAACCGGTGACACCCGGAACAAGAGCGCCGGAAAAGCTGCGGGAGATACCGGTGCAAATCTTAAAAAAGAAATTATTGACCTGATGAAGTCAGGGAAAAAGGTCAGTTGCCAGATTGTGCTGATCCATAAGATGCATGACACACAAACGATGCTCAACTCGGAATTCATCCTGCAAAACTCAACGAAATCAATTAACTACCTGTTTCAATAATCTGCCGGATAACATACTCCGTTGTGTGGGAAATTTTGTTCTTTTGAAGGATAGAATCCTTTACTGAACATACCACATGAAAAAGATTATCCTTTTATTATTAGTGATAGCGCTGGTTTTCAGCAGCCAGCCCGAACTGCTTGCACAAAAGAAGAACAGGAAAGCTGAAGCGACTCAAAAGTCAGCGGAGGCGAAAACTGATGCCAGGTCAGAGACAGCCACAGTTGTCTCCGTCAATACCCAGCAGGGAACCAGGGAGGGCACAACCGTCCCGGTCATCGTAGATGGCGAAGCGCAGAAGATAGCAGCCTTTGAGAACCCGAACGACTGGATCCGTGAGGACCTGTGGGTTGAAACAGAGTTTGACTCTGACGGTGACGGCCGTCCTGACAGGATGCACGTTGATGTCACACGCCCGAAGCAGACTGAGACCGAGGGTCTGAAACTTCCTGTGGTCTATGAATCCAGCCCTTACTTTGCAGGTACCGCCGGTAACAACCTGGAATACTTCTGGGATGTAAGGCATGAACTGAATTCTGAGCCGAAACAGCATGTATATCCGCCTCAAATTGAACGGAGGGGCGAGCGGCCGGTCATTTCAACCTCACAGGTCAAGGCATGGCTCCCTTACGGCTTTGTCGTAGTTCATTCATCGGCCCCTGGAACAGGACTCTCCCAGGGTTGCCCCACTATCGGCACACGTATTGAGGCACTGGCACCCAAAGCGGTGATCGACTGGCTGAACGGACGTGCCAAAGGATATACCACTCCTGACGGAAACGAGGAGGTAAAAGCCTACTGGACCACCGGCAAGGTGGGAATGATAGGTACCTCATATAACGGTACAATCCCCTTTGCCGCTGCCACAACCGGTGTAGAAGGACTGGAGGCAATCATCCCGGTGGCACCAAACACATCATACTACCACTATTATCGTTCAAATGGCCTGGTACGGAGTCCCGGCGGTTATCTCGGAGAAGATGCAGATGTACTTTACGATTTCATCTTCTCAAACCCGGACAACTGCGATTACTGTGACAGAGTGGTGAGGGACAAGGAGATGGC
>JALONR010000081.1 GCA_025454815.1 Bacteroidales bacterium
AGCCACCCACTGAGCCGAGGCAATGTATTCCGGCGTGCCGGCCAGCCTGCCGTTATACCTGGGTGAACATATCTCAGTCATCCATTCTGAAATCTCTTCCGAACTGATTGCGTGAAAGTGTTTGAGAAGAACCTGCTCATCATTCTGAGCTACTGATGACAGGGAGATACCAAAGCTCAGAATCAGTATATGCAGAAGCGAAAGAGATCTCATAATTCGAAAGTCTTAAAGTTTACCACCAGCAAATATAATGTTTTGAAGGCTTTTCATCAGTATTTGTGTTGTATAGCCTGATTATGCCCTGGTCATTCAACTACTATTTCATCGCAAAATATCCAGGATGGCATTCCTGCTCCCCTGTACCAGTCAGGACATTTCTTCAGTGAAACAGCAGTTATCCTGATTTTTTTGACTTTAACGGGCTCTGCTGCAAACTCAAGGGAAACCGGAATTATGTCCTGGTCAAAGCCGGTGGTCGGGTAGTGTCCGGAAGCTACGGTGGTGTACTTTATTCCGTCGGCGGAAACTTCTATTCTGACCTCTTCCGGAAGAAAAACCCATGAAACATGATCACACAGGAAGTTCATGCTGAATTTGCTTACTTCCACAGCTGAGGGCAGGCTGATTTCAATTACCATGTCTTCGCCCTGGTAGCCCAGCCACCCTGAAGAGAAGGTCCTGCCACCGAAGATTCCGTCGGCAAGTGATCCTGCACCCATCCCTGCATAGCCGGGGTCAATGGTTGTCAATGACCGGAAATCTTCAGGTCTGGCCCTGTTTTCCCGTAGACCCATCTCAACAAGCCTGTTTACGTGATCACGGTACTCCTTAACGGAGTAACCGTGTTCGCTGATTGTTTTTATCCCGGTTTTTTCACTGTAGTCTGCGAACCTGTCAAGCGCTTCTGTCATATGGGTATTTGCCTTTTTTCCTCCGGAAGTGAATGAGATGAAGGAGAGGACTGAATCACCGGCATTAAGGGCATAATCAAGCCAGGCATAGTCTACGGACATCCTTGCGCGCAGAACTCTTGAGCGGAATATGCTATCATTGATAACGGATTGTTCAGCCATATCCATCAGCTCGTGGTACCTGGTAACCAGGTCGCGGGATAGAAAGGAGCCGAAATAATAGGATGGCAATCCGTAAATATCCAGGTTTTGTACATCAGCCGTTTCCTTCATGGCTGAATGTGAGAGGTCAAAATAGCTTCTTATATACGGGGCTGCGGCGCCGTAATATGTCTCAATAAACCGGTTGATAAGTGAATCACCGTCCAGATCCGGATTCCAGAGGAGCTTCGAAATATAATATTGCTTCAGCTCAGACAGATCGGACCAGGAATTGCCGCTTCCCTGCTGGAACATCATGGGAATGCCGTACTGCCTGAAAAGCTGTATGTTTGGCTGGATGGTATGGAAATTCGGGAAAGGACATAAATATGTCCGGAACTGTACCACGTAATCCCACATGAAAATGTTATTTGTGAGCATGCTCCAGTCTGACAGGTCCTTTACAAAGCCTGCGCTCCGGGGGTCCGTTGCAAGCGGCATGCTGCGGTTGCATTCGATGGAACAAAACATTATGTTGACGTTGGGTGCAAGAGTAATATTTTGCGGTGCCTGGCGGGTAAACTGGTAAGCAAGCGTTGAAATCTGTTTGTCAGGAAATTTTTCCGCTATCCGGTTTGCCATCTCAACGTATGCACCTGAGATTGATCCGTACTTTTGGTAGAGTTTCCTGCATTCTTCGCATTCGCAATAGTTGATGCAGTCATTCTGTGAGACTGACCAGTAAGTTTTTTCCGGCTCCTCTGCAATTCGCTTTCCGAGGTTTTCTGTCAGTATGCGAATCACATCGGGATTGCTCAGGCAGAGCTGACCGTCCCGGATCCGGCGTCCGTTGACAAGTGAAAAATATTCCGGGTGTGTTGCAAAATATTCCTGAGGAGGCATAAGCCTTTGGAAGGTATGTACAAATAATCCCCAGTCGCTGAAGGTGCTCATCCTGTTCCAGCTGGTGAATGTGCTGCTGGTCCTGTCAGGGAAATGAGCCACCCGGAATGAAAATGCAGGTTCATGAATTTTATGCCCCGGGGGAATTGTTATTTTCCTGAGCTGCGGGGTATATTCCTCTTCAGATGTGAACCTCATGCATCCTGCAAATTGCTCAAGAACAGAGTATACAGCTCCGAGGTCTGCATGGCCGTTCTTTCCTGCGATAATAAGTCTTTCTTTTTCCGGGACAATCAGGAAACCGTCGCTGCTCAGTGAGTCTATCTCACGCAAAATTGCCGGGTCGGATATTCCTGACCTGCCGATGTATATTCTTCTTATTGGTTTTTCATTATGAGAGGTTTTGTGAAACGGAGCCGAGGTAATCAGTGAGAAATATCTTTCCAGTTCTGCGGCTGCGGTTATTGTCAGGCTGTCAGGAGCATCTCCGGTAACAACCATGTACCTGGCCGCAGGTTCCAGAACGAATTTTTTTCCGCCATTGCAGGAGATTGCACCAATGGCCACTAAAGACAAAAGCAGCAGGTATGTCAACCTGATAATCCCGGTTCTCATGGTTTTCAATCTGTACGTTTTATGGTATGCAACTTATTAAAAAAGAATATTACCCGGCCTCAGTAATGACCGGATAGTTTGTAATATTCGCAAATTATGGCAAATATTGTATGACAAATCATTAATTATGAGTCAGAATGCCATTACCAAGCACCCCGGGGCACTGGTGACCCGGCAGTTTCTTCTTCCTTTCGTGCTGGTTACGAGCCTCTTTTTCCTGTGGGGTGTGGCTCACAGTCTGCTCGATGTTCTCAACAAGCACTTTCAGGATATACTGGGAATTACCAGGGCGAGATCAGGTCTTGTTCAGGCGGCTCTCTACGGGGGATATTTTGTAATGGCCATACCCGCCGGGCTCTTCATGAACAGGCTGGGCTACAGGAAAGGGATAATTACCGGATTGCTTCTCTATGCCACCGGGGCCTTTCTTTTCTGGCCTGCCACTTTCATACAGACCTTTGGATTCACCCTCCTGTCACTTTTTGTCATTGCATGCGGGCTGACATTCCTGGAGACAGCTGCCAATCCTTATTCAAGTGTACTGGGGCCGAAAGAGACTTCGGAGCAACGGCTCAATCTTTCCCAGTCGTTTAACGGCCTGGGATGGATAATAGGCCCCGCACTGGGCGGGATGCTGATCCTGGGAAGTGGTGGAGCCGGAAGTGCAAACAAGTTCTCCTCAATGGCATTGCCGTATATGCTGATAGGAGGGGTTGTGCTTGTAATTGCCTTCATGTTTGTCATTACGCGAATGCCTGATATCCATGAAGGAGAACACAACAGTCACGGAGACAGGGGGACATACGCCGGGCTGCTTCGTGTCAGGCACTTCAGGTTTGCCGTGATGGCACAGTTCCTTTACGTTGCCGCTCAGACCGGAATAAACAGTTTTTTCATCAATTACGTGGTTGAAACGATGCCGGCATACTCACCGGAGAAGGCGGCATATATGCTTTCACTGGGATTTGTCTTTTTCATGTCAGGACGCTTTATAGGGTCGCTGTTCATGAGCTGGTTCAACCCGAGGCTGATGCTGGGGGTTTATGCCCTCATCAATACTGCTGCCATGGCCCTGGTGATGCTCGGCCTCGGCTGGCCATCCATTGTGGCACTTTACCTTAATTATTTCTGTATGTCAATAATGTTTCCCACAATTTTTGCGTTGGGACTTAAAGACCTTGGAGGGATGACAAAGAAGGGGTCGTCTGTGCTGGTCATGACCATCGTCGGTGGAGCTGTCTGCCCGGTTCTGATGGGTCGTATAGCCGATCTGTCGGGTATGGCAACCGGTTTTATCGTGCCCCTTTTCTGTTTCGCTTTCATTGCCTGGTACGCCTTTTACAGGGCGAAGAGTTATGAAAACAGTTAATTATATGGGCATTCGCGCGTTTAGAAATGAAACATCTTTGGTGGTTTTTACGTTGCTTTTAGCTTCAGGTGTCTGCAGCGGACAGAAAACGTGGTGGGGTGAGATTGCAGGTTTTGCCGGGGGTGGAGGCAATGAGATCTTCAGGTTTAATGAACTTGAAGGATCAGGGTCGGTCACCGGCAAGGGTTACCTTACAGCCGGCGCTGACCTCAGACGGATGTTCGGTGATAATTTCAGTGTGGGAACAGGGGTTGCATACTCACATCAGTTTTACTTTACCAGTCCCGCGCCAGGGCTTGGGGGCGATGATGACCATGGTTCCTTCGGCCTTGTGACCGTCCCGGTAACGGCGAGGGTTGACTTCCTGAAATGGTTCTTTGCCGATGCCGGTCCTGTTTTTTCTCTTCAGACCTCATTGTCGGGGCCGGATAATATGACAGGACTGGGTGCCGCATTGGGAGCTGGGTTTCAGTACAGGTTCAGGTCAGATATGTTCATCAGGGTCAGGGCATATGCCAGTCAGTACGCGTTGGTGCATCTTGTTCCGGAGGACTACCCTAGGACTCTCTGGAACTCAGGGGTAACCATTGGGGCCGGGTACCGGTTCATACGCCTGGGCAAATGCAACTGTCCGGATGACAACAGTCCGCACAGGCGGTTTCACTGATCGCTTTTTCAGATTTCCGGGATTTGTCTTAAATTTAAAGTCCGGATGTCTGAATTTCAACAGTAACAAGAATATGGATCGTTTATCATTTTCATCTGGAACAGCGGCGAAGTGTTCCGTCTTCTGTTTTGTCTTCGCCATGGTTCCTCTGATGGTTTCAGGGCAGTTTGCCGATTATGAAACATCGTTTTATTCGTCAAGACTTGACGGTTTTGATCCCGTGAAGCTTTCAACCGATCAGAGGGAAACAGGGGTAGTAAAATTCATTGCAACGAATGATACTTATTACCCGTTCACTCTGAAGATCATCTTCAGGAAGATGGATAATTTTACTGTGGCATACCGGAGCAAGGAAGCAATTGTAACTTTTGGGAGTCATAATCTTTTTGACCTCAAAGTTGCTGATCCTGAGTCAGGTTACAGCCTCGATTATGATTTCAGTTACGCAGTGGGCAGACCCGCAAAGGTTCCCGCTACTGACTTCATTTATCTTGTCCCGCTCAAACCCGGTTCAATCCCGGCGGGGGGAAAGCAAGGCGATAAGGGGATAGTAAATTCCTTCCTCATTCAGGGTGGGGATACGGTTTATTGCTGCCGGAAAGGGATTGTGGTGGCTCTTCCGGGTGATACGCGCACAATTTTCAGATTGTCAGGAAAGAATGCCCTGGAGATACTTCATGATGACGGTACAATCATGATTTACAATGGTCTGGCCGGGGGGTCAATAAATCTGATACCAGGGATGACTGTTTATCCGGGAGATCCGCTTGTGGTTGTTCCATTCACCACAACACTGGTTCTTCATCTTATACAGCTTCTACCCGCCGAACAGTTACCTTTACTGCCAATCCTTTATCCTTCTGATGAATTCACCGGAGCCCAATATTCCCGTATTGTGGGAAGGACTGAGGTTATTCACCCTGAAAGTATCATAATCAAGGAGATGACCCCCAGGGAGATAAAGCAGAGGATCAGGAACGAAGGGAAGAAGCCAAGATAGTTTCAGGGAGTTTAGGTCTCTGACTAATCTTCTGCAACGGCATTCACAAGTTTTCTGGCTTCGGTCCATTTTTCTGAAGGCATCCGTGCTCCGATCACCTCAATTACCTTTCCGGCCAGGATTGAACCGAAAAGGCCGCATTTGTCGAGAGTGAAACCGTTTGAGTATCCATAGAGGAACCCGGCTGCGTAGAGGTCTCCGGCTCCGGTGGTGTCAACTGCATCCACCTTAAGTGCATCTGCCTTGATAACTTCATCGCCTCTTTTTATCCATGAACCGTCAGCGCCGGTCTTGACAATGGCTATTTCGCATTTTCCTGAAATTATTTTTAGTGCATCAACCGGGTTCAGTCCTCCGGTGAATGCGCGTGCCTCCTCCTCATTGGCGAAGACGATGTCAACGTACTCTCTGACTATCCTTTCGAAAGCCGGCAGCATCTCGTTGACCACGTTATAACTGGCCAGGTCCAGTGCCACGCACATATTGTTGTCCTTTGCCATCCTGCAGGCATGTTCAACCAGCGGGAGGTTATATATCAGGTATCCTTCAAGATAGAGGATATGGTATCCCCTGAAGTATTCATTACTGAGTTCTTCAGCTGTCAGTTCGGTTGCGGCGCCGAGGTGTGTGGCGAAGGTCCGTTCGGAGTCAGGTGTCACAAGTGCCACGGCTGTACCAGTGGGCGAATGCTGAGAGCGGATGATTACGGGAGCCAGGCCGGCGTCTACCATATCCTTTTCATAGAAGTTCCCCAGTTCGTCGCGGCCCACTTTGCCGATGAAAGAGGAGTGGACGCCCATGACTCCGAGGCCGTACATGGTATTGCCTGCTGATCCGCCGGAGGCGAGGGTTTTTTTCAACCCGTTTATTGCCTGTTTGATTTCATTTGAACGGTTTGCGTCGACCATTGTCATGCTCCCTTTTGGGAGGCTGAAACGGCCGAGGCATGTGTCATCAGGTATAATTGTCATTACATCGACAAGGGCATTGCCGATGCCTATGATTTTCTTCATCCGGGAAAATTTTGACAAAGATATTGCTTAATTCGTTTAAAGCGGTTAATTTTGCCACGCTTTTCGGAGCTATAAATCTTCCTCAGTAGCTCAGTTGGTTAGAGCACCTGACTGTTAATCAGGGGGTCCTAGGTTCAAGTCCTAGCTGGGGAGCGGAGGCCGGTCGATGACCGGCTTTTTGTTTTGTGCAAGGACTTGAGCCTTCCCTGCAATCTGACACCTCCCTAAAATTGCCCACCGGGCAATTTATTAACGGTCGGTTCGGTTCAAGTCCTAGCTGGGGAGCGGAGGCCGGTCGATGACCGGCTTTTTGTTTTGTGCAAGGACTTGAGCCCTCCCTGCAATCTGACACCTCCCTAAAATTGCCCACCGGGCAA
>JALONR010000009.1 GCA_025454815.1 Bacteroidales bacterium
CTTATAAAAAAAATGGCCGCATAAAGGCAAACCTTTATGCGGCCAGATAAACTTGATATTTTTGTCCTATAATCTGTAACGCTTATTTAGGACTAGTCAATATTATTTATTTATTTCTTTCTGGCGACGAACAATTTATACATGCTGAATGTTATTACTGGACAATTTATTTAAGCAGAATCTAAATAACAAATCTCCTCAAACATGAAAAAAATTGTTCTTCTTGCAGCAGTTATTGTTCTTTCATCCGGCCTTTTATCGGCACAGGCTGATGATGACAAGTACAAAAGGATTCCCCTTATCGGGGAAAGTGCACCCTCATTCAATGCCGAAACCACAACCGGCACCCTTACGTTTCCTGGTGATTTCGGAAGCAAGTGGAAAATCCTCTTTGCACATCCGCAGGATTTTACTCCTGTCTGTTCCTCTGAACTTCTTGAGCTTGCAAATTTGCAGAAGGAATTCGACAAATTGGGTGTAAAGATTGCAGTTGTATCAACAGCCAGCCTTGAAGATCACCTCAAGTGGAAGAAAGCCCTGGAGGAAATAGAGTACAAGGGCAGGATTGCAACCAAAATCAAGTTTCCGCTCATTGACGATGAGAGCAGGCAGATTTCAAATCTGTACGGGATGATACATCCCTCCATCAGCGGTACCAAAAGCGTTCGCGGGTTATTTATCATTGACCCGGACAACATCATCCGTGCAGTATCATTTTATCCGCTCAACGTTGGAAGGAGCAGCGAGGAGATTCTCAGGTCTGTTATTGCCCTGCAGACTGCTGACAATAATATCATGACACCTTCTGACTGGAAACCGGGTGATGACCTCATTGTAGCCACTCCGCCGGTAACCGACCAGCGGACAGAAAATGTTCCTGACGGATTCTACAAACTTGCATGGTTCATGTGGTACAAAAAGGCCAATTCCGCAAATTGAACCTCAAACTAATGAACTGAAAGAACCGGCCCGGGAAGCCGGTTTTTTTGTTTTAGCGCCTGATGTACAGATACCCGCTGACCGAGAGTCCGTTCTCGGCCTTTATGACATAAAAATATGTGTCGTCAGGCAGCGGATCGCCGTTGTAATTAGTTCCGTGCCAGAGGTTGTCATAACTGTCGGTTTCAAAAACAAGTGCTCCCCTCCGGTCAAACACCGTCAGTTCAACCTTTCCGAGCGCCTCAATATTCTCCAGGAAGAAATAGTCATTCAGTCCGTTCATGTCAGGGGTAATGAGTGAAGGGAGGAGAATGTTTTTTACCGTTATCAGCAATTCGTCATTTGTATCCGGGCAGGCTCCGTTTGAGACGGTCCATTTGAGTTTGTTCTCTCCCTGTGAGAGGTTGTTTACCGTTGTTTTTGCATCGTTGGGTGAGGCAATGATTCCAGTACCTGATTCCACTGACCATGTTCCAGTGGAGTATTCATCAGGTTCCGCGGCATCCAGGGATGCTTCAAACACATAGGTCAGCTCCTGGTCAGGTCCTGCATCGGCGACTGGTTGTGAGAGGGCTGTAACCGTTACCGGGCTGACCGCGGAACAGCCACCCGGGATAGTTCCCCTTATGAAATATGTTCCCTCCGGTGCAGCTGAGGGCGTATTCAACGGGATCGTTGCCTGAATGTCCCTCCAGTATGTGAGTATCAGGTTTGGTGTCGATCCTGCCGTAACTGCAGGCCGTGTAAGGTCAGCGGTACCAGGGGAGCAGACCGGATCAGGATTGTGAATTACCAGGGTGGGAACAGGGCCAGGCTGCGGATTGATCACCACATCAGCTGAGACTGAGGATGTGCAGCCGTCGCTGTTCGTAACGGTAAAGTTATATATTCCGGGACTCAGTCCGCTTATGGTAATGGAAGTGCCTGTCGAACTTACCGTTACGCTTCCGGGGAAACGGGTCAGGGTCCACAACCCGGCAGCCGGCAGACCGTTCAGTACCACACTCCCGGTAGGAATATCGCAGGTTGGATGGGTGACAGCTCCGGGTACCGGCGGGGTCGGGGTGACTGGCTGGGGATTAATGGTTACACCCTGAGTGGGAAGAGAGGTGCACCCGTCGGTGTTGGTTACCGTAAAGGTATATGTCCCGGGCTGCAGACCTGTCACGGTAGTACTTGTTCCGATACCGGAATAGATCACTCCGCCAGGCTGCATTGTGAGGGTCCATGATCCGGAGGATGGCAGGCCGGAAACAAAGATGCTGCCTGTTGATATGTTGCAGGAGGGCTGGGTTACCGTCCCGATGACAGGTACCCCGGCAATATCCGGGCCCTCTATTATTATTACTTCTGACGATGGTTCTGAGGTGCACCCCTGTGAATTGGTAACCGTGAAGGTGAAAGTTCCGGGCGGCAGTTCGGAGATTAGCGTAATGCTTCCCGAGCCTGCAGTTTCAACACCTCCGGGATCGCGTGTAATGGTCCACTGGCCTGCAGGAAGGCCTGACAGCTGCACTGTGCCTCCGGGGGAGGAGCAGGATGGCTGAGTGACCAAACCGGGTATAGGGGGTGAGGGAATTTCCGGCGGATCGTTTATCACAGCATCAATTGAGGGTGGTGAGGTGCAACCTGCGGAATTGGTCACAGTGAAATGATATGCGCCCGGGTTGAGGTTCTGGATCAGGAGAGTTGTGCCGTTCCCGTTATAGGTCTGGGTTCCGGGATAGATCCTTACTGTCCAGTTACCGTCTGCCGGTAATCCCCCCAGTAAAACACTCCCGGTAGCTGTGGTGCATGAAGGGTGGGTGATCTCGGTTATCACGGGTGCTGAAGGTACATTCGGTGCGGGCTCAATGATAATCTGTTCCGATGGTTGGGAGACACATCCCCCCTGGTTTGTTACCGTGAAGTTCCATGTACCGGTTTCAAGGCCTGGCACAGTGTATGATGAACCACTGCCTGTAATGATATCCCCGTCAGGAAGCCGTGTCAGGGTCCATGTGCCGGTTGCCGGCAGTCCTTCAAGGTCTGCACTGCCAAAAGGGTTATCACAGGTTGGCTGTTTTATCCCGGCTACTTTGGGAGGATCAGGATTGAGGCATGCAATTTTTACAATGTAATCTTCCACCTCCCCAAATGAGGCAGTGCCGGTGCTTGTAAATACCGGGGTGCTGGTTGATCTGGGGCCAAGCCTGAAACGGGCAAAGGTAGGTGCGGTTGCAATTGCGATGTCGGGAACATGGATATCAAGGTTATAAGTCCCCGAGGAAGTGCGTCTTATATTATTGGCAATCCTCTCGCTACCCTCCTCGAACCTGCCGTCACCGTTCCAGTCGATCCAGGCATTAAGAAAGACAGCAGACAGTGGAGGTGTTACTACCTGATAACGGATAGTCGCGCTGCTGCCCTGTCTCAGTTCCGGGATTGTCACCCCGTCTTCATCATCTATCCCGTTAAGGTCATCGCCGCTGGCTTCATCGGAATACTGCTGTGAAGCCTCCCCGTCTGGCTGTGAGCCGAGATACCTCCGGCCGTCCATGACATGGTCTGCTGACCCGTAGCTTTCCGGAGCGTCACCGAAGTCGTTGGTATATGCCTGCATGATTGGTACGGCAAGTTCATGGAATTTGGACGGGGAGGAGGAACCGGTCTCACCGGTATAACCTGGTGAAGGAGTCAGAGCAGAAAGAAAAGGCAATACCAGGAGTAATATTATCAACCGAGTTCTTTTTGCCATTTCTGATGTTTTGTAAGGCCCTTCATGGTTCAGGATTGCCTGAATGTTACAAGTTAGGGAGGATAATATGCATATGCAAAGATAATTTGATCGGCTGATATTGTCATTTGCAGGTAACTGCTGCCTGCGGCTGCCATTTTTCGGCCCTGTATGTATTCCGGACGTGTTGCAGAACATAGAACCCGATTTGACGAATGACTGTAATCAGTTGATAAATAAACCAGTTAAAGACACAAAAGTTCTTTATGGCAAAAAAAACTTGACATTAACGATTGACTGTCATAATTTTACGCTTCTATTTGTCAGTCAGTCAATCTGAATTTCTTATAACATCAATAAAAACGAACTGGAGGGAATTTAAAATGAAAGAAAGAGTACAGGAGTGTTCTCCGTCATCAGGTGCTGTCTACGGACTGGGTTTAATCGGGGCGGCCATCTATTTTATCTCAGCAGCAACCGGTTTCTGGATGGGGGTTCTGGGATTTCTTAAGGCGATTGTCTGGCCGGTTTTTCTTGTCCTTGAGGCTTTCAGGAGTCTGGGGGTTTAAACCCTCCCGCCGGGGTACGGATCTTTCTCCCCGGTGTGTCGGCTGACAGGGTCATCCGGGTTCTTTACAACCGCAATTCTTCCTGGGCAGGCTCTTTCTGGGTTTCGCCGCAGAAACGGCATATCTTTGCGCTCAGCTGTATCTTTTCCCCGCAGTGCGGACACTCCTTGTGATCACCCTGTCCTGACATAAGTTTCTCCTTTTCGTCTGCTATGATGCCCTGGAAGAGATTAAGCTCTGAGTCTGTAATGAATTTTACCGGCTGAGCCATGGTGCCACCGGCATATTCAATCACAAGATATCTTCTTTTGAGTTTTATCATCAGCCATATGCCTCCGGCTATTGCCACGGCTGCTATGGCGAGCATTATCCATGTTGACCGGGGCACATCTGATAAAAGGCCGAGTGTTGCTGCCAGTAATCCGAAAACAATAAGGGATGATCCGGCAAGGGGTCTTGACACCTCCTTGCATGCCGTACCGGTGATATCAAGCAGGCTGACAATCTTTTTTCCCCTGGTGGCCCTTAATCCTCCGCCCCGGAGACCTGACCGCGATTCATACAACCTGCCTACCTGGTATACTCTTTTATCCGAAACAATGACAGCTGAATCTGACAGATCGTCGTCAACCAGGAGCGATGAAAAATAATCCTGACCCAATATCGCGGTGAATTTCTCGTGCTGCGAGGCAAAGAGGTTTTTGTAATTGTATTTCATCGATACTGTCAGTTAAGCAAAGGGATTGCGATAGCCTGCATTTCTCCCGGAGCCTGCCCAAATTTCGCGAATTAACCTCATAAAATGTACGATGCAGGCATCAAATACCTGATAATTTTGACCAACAATGGGGTTGAGAGGACAAATGGACAGAGTTCATAGATAATACCGCCGGGGGGAGGCAAGTGCCGCTATGTCAGCCCTATGCCGTTATTCAAAGTGTAGCGACAGGACCCACATGCGCGATTTCAGTTTCTCAATGGAGTTGCAGTACTCAGGGTACTCCGGGTGAGGGTCATGTGCCAGTACATCCTTCAGCCCGTCAGACATCTTCAGCTCCACAGAGAGCCTGATGCCGCTCATGTAGAATCCCACTCCGGCACCAGCTTCGTAATATAAATCAGGCCTGTTGAGCCGCAGGTAGACCGGACGTTCAAGACGGTACTTCTCCTGTGCATAGAAGTCATACCTGTAGTTTATTCCACCCACCACATAAGGCTTGATATTCTGCATTCTCCATCCATACCTGACCTGAAGCGGTACCTCGATGAAACTGGACTCGATTTTCTGAGGGCTGAAGACTGTATCAACTGTGCTGGTGGATTGGTAATTGATATTCCTTTGTCCGAATGATATTCCCGGAAGGAGCCTGATATCGAAGAACTGGTTCAGCCTGAAGTTCAGAATAAGATGAATGTTTATGCCGGGGTAGACCGTTCCCCTTTCAGGGTATATAGAGTCAGTAACTGTGAACTCATCTGACTGATCGATCCTGAAGGTCATCGCATTGAATCCCAAAGTATAACCCGCATTAAAGAATTTTTCATCTTCCCATGGCCCGTCAAACGGAACCTGTTGCTGCGCCGAGAGGCCTGTCCCGGCAAGGAGCATCACCACCGCAAGGGATAAACTTTTTTTCCTGAGATTCATTTCCGAAGGTTGCTGCAGGTACAGAGAGCGAATATAATAATTCCGGACGACTCTTTAATGCGATTGAGGCTGATATGCCAGTCCGGTAACAGCAGGAATGGATACCTCCGGTCAGCCTGTCAGAACGGGGTGCAATCCCATCCGTATGACTCCAGTTTGCTCTTGGTCATTGCGTTGCAAACCTGTTGCCACTCACTTGTGTTATGGGGGTTTTCGCAATACCAGCAGATCGGAACAGTATCACACGATGCAAAGCTCAGCATATACAGCAGAAGCAGCATTGCGGCCAGGCGAAGCCAGACTCTTCTTTTCCGTGATACCATAATGTGTGACTGTTCAATAACGGTGCAAATTTATATCAAGCGGAATCAGAAATCAAAATCATTTTGACAGGCAGTACCCGGTACGGGCCAGACACATGGTTTCCGGCGGTCACAATATCAGGCGGTCACGATTTCCGCCTTTCTCTGTCTCCGGGGGATGTATACCAGCCTTGTTCTGAAGGATATCCCTCCATGTTCCGATGTAAAGGTGTATACTCCGGGAGCAATTCCCGCTTCAGGAAGGTCAACCACAGTGGCCCCGTCATTCTCCTTAACCAGTACTGTCACTCCTGATTCTTACCCCCGCGTTCACCCTGAAACCAATCGTGTTATCAGGATTAATATCGAAATGAATAGCCTGATGCGCATCTGTTTATAACAATCCTGAATACCAGGCAAATCCGTCATGACTGTCTGATCTCCGGATAATCCACATGTGGCAAAATATTGTTTCCAGCCCGGGAATGCACTGCTGACCCTTCTCAGAACTGAACGTATTCCACCCTCGTTATCTTCCTTGCTGCCTTGAGCGTATCATGCAGCAGGTCACTCAGGTGGTGCAGTTCAAACTCCCTTCCGCCTCTCTCCTTGGCATAGAACTTGCTTATTTTGCCGGGCGATGACCTTATCACAACGTCCTTCGAGGTGTTCATCAGGTACATCCTTCCATGCGGCAGACTCATTATGTGAAAATTGTAGTCCATATAGCTTGAGATACCTGTTGTCAGTCAAATAGCCTTGCCTTTTTTGCGGATAATGGCTCCTGCCTTCAGGTAGATAACCCTCATCCGTAAATAGTTAACGTTCATAAATTAAAAAGATTGCTTGCTGTGGCAGAATCCGGATACGAATTGTGAGGGCAGAGAGTTATTATAGGAAGGAATGAGAGTCAGATTACCAGAGAGAACCAGCATGATTATGAACAGGCAGCGAACCGGAAAGCTTTTTGTGACTATGGCAATGGCACTTGTTGTGCTCATGTCCCTGACCGTTTCAGGCCAGGAGGGGAATGAACCGGGAGTTGTCTCCCTGAGCGCGGATGACACCCTGCAGTGCACGGAAAGGCTCTCTCTTTACCGTGCAGCAAGAGACGGCGGTGACATCGGCTCCTCCCTTGATCTCTGGCGCAGGTTGCTGGCTGACTGCCCTTCGGTGTCTGAGGATATTTATATCAACGGGGAATTGTTTTACCGGGAGCAATTTGACATGACCGGAAGGGAGGAGTACATTGATTCGATGCTGATGATTATCACACAACGCACTTTTTATTTCAACAACAGGTCATCGAATGATCTTCACAAGGCTGACATTCTCTTTGAGCTTGCAGGCGATAATCCTGAATACCTGGGCCTGTGTTATAATCTCCTTACGGAGGTTTCAGAGAGTTCTCCGGATCAGATGGAATGTGCTCATCTTGTGCGCCTTGCCATTGCCGCCGCCAGTCTCTATACGATGGATTTTATTGAATCCGGTGAGATGGGAAATGCATTTGTAACCGCCATCGGAACCCTGGACTGGCGAATGGAGAATAATGTCGCAGGTTGCAGCAATGCTGAGGATCTGGCGAACCTCGAGACCTTCTACCGGACCAGCGGTGCTATGACATGTGAGGGCCTGGAGACGCTTTATTCCGGGAAGATTGACCGCAATTTCCGTGATACCGCCTTTGTGTCGAAGGTCCATGCGATGCTCAATGAGGCGGGCTGTGAGAATTCTGAGCTTTATTATAACGTTGCGGTAAAGATTTTTGCAAATGACCGGTCAGCGGAAAATGCTGTCAGGCTCGCCGAGCTGAATGCGGCCCGCAACAACATGGACAGGGCGATATCATATTTCACCGAAGCATATAACCGCGATACAAACAGGATAGTAAGGTCAGGTGTGCTGACGCGTGTTGCACTGATGGAACTGGAGCGGGGCAAGAGGCAGGAAGCGCGCGACCGCGCCGAGCATGCCTTTCAGCTGAACAACAGGAACGCCGGGGCACTGATGATACTGGCCGACTGTTATGCAGGAGCAGAGCTCGGCAACAAGTTTGACAATCTCGCAGCCTACTGGGTGGCGGTAGATTATCTTCAGGCGGCAATGCGTATTGACCCCTCGTTTAAGGCAGAAGCTGAAGGGAAGATCAGGGCATACATGAAACTATTCCCGACACGGGAAGATTGCTTTTACCGCAAGATCCTTGATGAAGGTGTTGTCTACAACGTCGGCGGCTGGGTCAACGAGGTAACCAGGGTCAGGTTCAGAAAGGAGTAATACGGTAAAACAATAAGACTATCCGGTATTATTCAATTATGGAAATGTTGACAATCATTCCGGTTTCCGTATCCGTTGCTTCATAGACTATTCCGTAAACCTTTGCAATCTGCGATATATAGGCTTTGTAGAACCTGGATATTTCACCGGTAGTGATTCCATAGATCTTCAGCGCCAACTCAAAGGGTTTGTAAAAATCAGTAATCAGAATCTTTACATTGTTATCTGACTGCCCGGTTATTTCAACCTTTCCTGAAGGTGTCATTACCACTAGTGACCTCAGGATACTGTTGACAAAGTCTTCAAATCCAACTTCCTTGCCCCAGGTCATTTTTGCCATTTCGCCTACGGTTGCACCAGCCTCTTCAACGGTGATCCCCATCGATTTTGCATAATAGACCATCAAAACATAGGCAGCATTCCACTGCCATACTGCAGTGTTGTATTTCTCCTGATCTGTCAGGGAAGGGATTGAAAATTTCTCCTGTGCAATCGTTGACACAGAGAACAGGCAAATGCAGAGAATCACAATTGATTTTTTCATGATCTGAAGAATTAGGATAGAACCTCTGATTAAGATCTCAGATCAAAGTTAAACCGGCAAAATGCTGAAGTCAAATAAATTAAGAGGCAAGCCTCCGGAACCTGCTTATTGCCAGTTCTGGCTCAATAGCATGATCTTCATCAGGCATAATTCATCACCCGCCTTGATGCCTTTTAAGAGCTCAACACTTCTCCAGTCTTGAAGAGTCTGCCATCACCTCCCGGACAACCTGCAGTTTCTACTCCATTGCATATCCGCACTGGCAATTTACCGGCTCTGCCTGCCATTGAATTTCCTCACAGTTTTCCACTGAGATATTTCCGGAGGACCGGACAGGTAGGCCCTTGATTCAGTCATAAAGTTCTGAAGATGAATTGTCTTCATATGATCACCATTATAGTAAGAGGCGTCACTCCATTCTTCATATAACAGGATGTTGGAGTCATCACTGGGATCAAGATGAAGGGTAATGCTGACAAAATGAGGTTCTTCACTAACAGCTTCAATAAGTCGGGATAAACCGGCCATGGCATCACCTGATTTACCGGACTGGGCTTTATACTTTACAAGAACAATGTGATTATCACTGCCTTCCATCTCAGTGGTTACCTGCTTTTTCGTCTGCCACGATATTAAGAGAATTGCTACAAGTGAAAGTGCTGCAAAAATGAATCCTGATTTTTTCATCTTCATAGGTTTTAGTCGTTTAAGCCAATAACACCCATCTTATATAAAGGTTTAGCTGATGAAGCTTGATCGGGTCCGGGAATTTTATGCCGGATTTTAATCCTATCTGAACCCCTTTTGGTCAAAAACAGGTTTTTGTTGAAAGTCCGGAACTGTTCCGTCTAAAATATTACAGATGAACGGCATAATTCATTGCTTTTGAAACGTATCACATTTGTTCAACGGTTCCTGGTAAAAACAAGGCTCTTTTTGACCAAGCCTGTATTTCCGGTTATCAGAGTCTCCCGGATAGCAGCGAAACACCTTTAAAATTTGATTAACGACATCCGTAATAGGCACATAATCATGTTATTCCGTATATGTACCCTTGCCCGGCGTCTGACTGTGCAGTAACTTTGTAGCGAAGATCAAAACGAACAGCCATGAAGACATTCAGACAGATTTCTTCGGGTTTAGGCGTTGTGGCCGGATGCAATACAGCAATCAGAAAACTAAAATTCAGACTGACGGCAGGGAGAGACACCTTGCGGTCGGTTCTGCTGGTAACATTATTTCTTATAACAGCCTGTAGGGTGCCGGGAGGCAGACCGGCAATGACTGAGGACATGCAGATGCGGGCTGAGAAGGATCTCTTTTATTTCCAGGTAAGGTATCTTCCGTTCAGCGAGGACCTTCTTATTAAATGCCTTGAGCTTGAGGAAATAAAATACCAGGACATTGTTCTGCTGCAGTCCCGGCTTGAAACAGGCAACTACACCTCTGACATATTTTTAAACGGGAACAACCTGTTTGGAATGAAATATCCTGCCTTCAGGCCCACTGTCGCGACCGGGGTTTACAAAGACCACGCACGGTATGAACACTGGTCTGATTCGGTGATAGACTATGCCCTCTGGCAGCAGTATTACGTTTCTAGGGGCTACAGGATAGGTGATGGACAGGACAGTGATTTCTACCTGGTCTTCCTCAGGAGCATCCCTTACGCCGAAGACAAAAGATACGTGTCCAAGCTTGTGCAATTGTCAATGGGTGACATTACATAAACTGATGTTTTAACCCCGGCTCCCCTGCATTGCTTCAGCCTGCAGTTTCCTGCGCAGTTTTCCGGTCAGGGCTGATCTGTTGATACCTGTCCCGGGACTGACTGCCTTTTTCAGAAGCTTAAAATACAATGCCACATAGAGAATAAGCGATGCAAACCACAAAACCGAAACGTTGAACCACAGGGTGTCAACAGGAAGATTACCAATCCTTTTATAGGGAGAGTAAAAATGCGCCCGGCCGTTTCGCGAGACAGGCTTCATATAAACCGGCTCATATTTCTGAATGTACCTTCCCTTTGTTTCCACAATTTTTTCCCTGCTGAAATCATCAAGCAAAATCTCCCTGAGCCTGTTGTTTGTGTAGTCATCCTTCAGTTTAATGAATCCTGCTTTTCCCAGCCGGGTAACGAGGGCTGATGAGACGGAATCCTTTTTGAGGATATTGCTTTTCCTGACACTCCTGAAGTGGCCGGCAATACTGTCGAGATAATGTTCAGCATACTGCGAGGCAGCGGGATCAAATCCGGAAAGACTGAGGGATGAAATCAGCTCATCCGGGGGAGGATCATACCCCGCAAGTTCAGAGAGGGAAAGAAAATACAAGGTCAGTTTATCAAAGTTGTCTCTGACAATACCTGCATACTCAGCGCTGTCTTTGTAAATACGGCACTCCCACAGATCTCTCCTCAGGGCTTCGGCCAGGAATGAGGCATACCAGTTGTTCTGGCTGATTTCCAGGTCATAATCAAAGAAGTTTTGCTGGTATCTGTTGCTCTTATACTGTTCCACGGCAAGCGCTTCATATGCCCAGCGCGTGGGCATGAGTTCCCCGAGAACCGGCACGAATTCATTGTGGACATCCTCGCTGCGGTGAAGATTGTCAAACTTCACAAGCACACCGCTGAACAGCAGTTGCGGAATGATAATGAAGGGGATCAGGATATAGATTGTCACAACCGAGTGAAATGCAGATGAGATGTTCAGGCCCGTCAGGCTCGCAAGGGCGGAGGTACTGAACAGGATGATCCAGTATGTGAGAGTCATCCCCCTGATACCAAGGATAAGGTTACCTGCAAGGACAAATGTTCCGGTCTGTATGGCCGCAAACAGGAACATCATTATTATCTTGGAATTGATATAGCTGAACCAGCTGAGGTTGAGGAATGACTCTCTCTTCAGGATCCTCCGGTCCCTGACAATCTCCTCGGCACTCAGGATCAGTCCCATGAAGAAGGCGGTAATGACGCACATGAACATATATGCCGGAAGGTTTTCATTTTCAACCAGGCTGTATGCCTGGCCGGACACGTTCCTCGTGAAGAATGCCAGCAGAATGGCTAACAGGGGGGCTCCCAGCAGTGCAATAAGAATGTACTGTCTGTCTGCAATCTTTGAGAGCAGATCCCTTTTGTAAAACAACATCGCCTGTTTCGCCAGGCCCGGTATTGAATAGTTGCTGTCAGGCAGGGGCTCCCTGGCTATTGCTTTTTCATTATCACTTTTCCCTTTTTCTTCCCGGAAGCTTTTTGCCCATTCAACGGGTGAGATTCTTCTGACAGGTGTCGGCTTGCCAAACTCATTGACCACCTTTGTCTCCAGAATCCTCAGCAGCTGGTCAGTATCGACATTTCCGCAGGTGATGCATTGATCCTCAAATGCGTTTGCCAGGTTGGCTCGTTTCTTGAACCAGACAACCGTCTCGGTTGGATTGCCGTGAAAGACCAGATAGCCGCCTCTGTCAAGGATCATTATCCGGTCAAGCATCTTGTATATGTCTGATCCCGGCTGATGAATGGTGGCAATAACAAGCTTCCCGTGGTAAGCCTGTTCCTTAAGCATGTTCATCACAGTCTCGGCATCAACCGAGGAGAGGCCTGAAGTGGGCTCATCGACAAAAAGAATGGTTGGTTCCCGGATAAGCTCCAGGGCAATATTGAGTCTTTTCCTTTGTCCGCCGCTGATGATCTTGTTTACAGGGCTGCCGACTTTCAGGTCCTTTATACTGTAGAGATCGAGCTCCGTCAGTATTTTATTTACCTCTTTCCTGATCCTTTCCCGGCCGAGGTTGTTAAGACACATCCTTGCGTTATACCAGAGGTTCTGGAAAACAGTAAGCTCCTCAAACAGCAGGTCATCCTGCGGCACATATCCGATTACTCCCCTGAGATGCTCCCTTGCTTCCGGTGTGTTAAGGTCATACCCGTTGATAAGGACTCTGCCTGTGTCTGGTTTTTCGATTCCGCTGAGGATATTCAGCAGAGTTGATTTGCCCACACCGCTGCCTCCCATTATGCCAACCAGTCTGCCTGATTCCTCATGGATGGAAAGCTTTTTTATCCCGTTTTCACTGTTGCTGAACCTGAGGCTGATATCTCTCGCATCAAGTGTAATGCGCAGCCTGAAGGCTTCTCCGACAAAAACCTCCTCGACATCGTTGTAATAAATGGGATTTATTCCTGATCCCCTGACGGATGACCCGTGCTCAAACACGTATGTCTGCCCCGGGTAGATATTCTGACCGTTCAGCATGTGGTTCTCCCTTCCTTCATAACGAAGCAGCAAAGTGTTTGTGCTCATAACGTTAAGGAACAGCAACCTGCCTCTCAGGTTTTCGTTGTAAAGGTGTTTTATCTCATTCCGGCCGTCCGCATTGTCACTGTCTGTTACGAGCAGTCTCTCCTTCCTTGGGCTTTTACCGTCAGGCTCCAGGATAAAGGCAAGCATGTCTTCGTATTCGGTAACCTCCATGTTGAAGGCTGTCGCCACCGTCTCCAGGAACTCCAGTTCCCTGTCGGAGGCACCGGCGCTGAAAGAGATAAAGTCCATCAGCTGGACCATCACATATATCTTCTGTCTCTGCTGAAGCTCCTCATTTATCTTTTCACATATGGCCAGGATTCGCATGGCTGTCAGCGAAGTCCGCTTTCTCTCCAGGATACTTCCTTTAGACAGAATATCAGGATGATAGAGCCTGATATGTTCATCAAACATGGTCATGTACCTGGTAACCTGCTCATTGTTGAGGTGTTTTACAAGAAAAAGGCGGACAATATCCCTCCCTCTGCCGGATATTTCACCTTCATCATGAACATCGCTGATCAGCGCGAATAACTTAATCAGGGCTTTCAGAATGGGTTCACTCATCGCTGCCGGTATAATTTAACGGGGAGCCAATTCTTTCAAGGCGATACCCCTGCAAATCCATTCAGAATCTTATATTTGTTCAAGATATTCAAGTTACTAATAAAAATGTACATGGAGGGGAAAATTCAGATTAATCCTGCTGCCGTACATCTTCCGGCACCAGGACCGGACTTTTCCCTGTGACCTCCGGAGGAACCCCGATGGACAAGATGATACTCAGTCCGACAATCTTCACGCCAAGGGTCATTCTTGATCACGAGGAGCATTTCATTGAGATCTCCGGAGAATCAAGGCCTAATGATGTACGGGAGTTCTTTGGACCGATAATTCAGTGGATGAATGATTTCAGCGAGTCACTTCCCGGACAGGCTGAAACCGGAAACCATGTTGTCTCCCATTTTAATTTCAACTATTTCAATTCAGCATCGGCAAAGTGCATTCTTGATATCTGTAAGATACTTGCAAGAATCAGGTCTAAAGGTACGGCAGTCTCTGTAAAGTGGTATTATGTCAGGGGTGATGATGACATGATGGAAACAGGCAGGGAGATGGAGATGATAGTTAACATCCCTTTCGATCTGATTGAACTGGAAAACCAATGACACCCAGCACTAGTCCGGTTGACACGGAATGGTACCTGACCCGTCTGGCCGGACCGGTCGCGGAGAGCCTCACCAGAAGCTTTAAAAGGGAAGCCAGGTTATCAGCAGATAAGGCTCTTCTGAAAAGTGTTTTTAGGGATCTTGCAAAACCGGAAAAACAGTTCTGGCTTGATTATTCAGCAGGAATTCCCCGGAAATTCAATTCATTAGGATTGCAGCTCAGGCCATATTCCGGTTTTTGCAGGACACCCATCATCACGGAAGAGGAGATGGCTGCTCTCGCCCTGGAAGATCTTCAGAAGTTTGGCGGTCAGCCAGTCACGGACGGGAAGAGACAATTTTTTCTCACTCTGAATTTTCTTGTTCCGGCCAGCCTGAAGGAAGCCGGCATTGAGATTGTCAGGGAGGAGGAGGCCGAAATCGTGAGCATTTCCACGGCAGGAAAGATTGCACGTGCCATTCACGCAGGATACCTTCGTGAGGTTGCAAGGCAGGGTTCTCCGGTTTCAGGCTTGAAGGGTAAAAATCTTTCAGAGTTTGATGATCTTCCTGAAGAGATAAAGGAGTCGAACCTGAGCAATGCTGTTCATATACCTGTCAGGTTGCTCTCTGTAGGTTACAGGATAAGGCCTGTGAGGAAGGGTTACAGGGCCAGGGCTCTTCATTTTAGCGATGCAGAGGTTGAGACAATGGCCAGGGTTGAACATCTCAGGTGGAGCTGGGAGAAGAGGCTGAATGGATGGACCTATGGAAGTGTTAAGGATGAAAGAACAAAAAGGCATCCCAGCCTGGTGCCTTACGAAGAATTAACTGAAGATGAGAAAGAGAAGGACCGCGGGCTTGTCCGACTGGTGCCTGCCATTCTCCAGGATATTAAATATGAGGCATATCCTGTGTCATCTGACCATACGGAAAGGTTACCATATGCCATAAAACCACTGAGCAGTATACATAAACTGCTGCTTGACACAAATGATCTGAGTGCCGGGATAAGCCTCCTTGCCGGGAATTCACCCGAAATCATGGAGAAATTGAAATCCATCGACGAGAAGATCAGACTCACAATAAGTGAAGTTGAGGGAAGCTATACCTATGCCAGGCATATACAGGAGGCATACCTGCCGGGTGATCTCGCCATCCGCGAATGCTTCACGGACAGTTTTGTTTTGTTCCAGCCCAGGGACATCGTCAGTGGTGACTTTTACCTCTTCAGCAGGAAGGAGGGAAAGGTGACCTTTGGACTGGCTGACTGTACGGGACATGGCATACCTGCTGCATTGATAAGTACAATAGGATACGGAATCCTCGACCAGGCCGTGAATATTCTTCAGATCACAGACCCTTCTGAAGCACTTGGCCATCTCTACTCCGGGATCCACCGTTTCCTACGGAAGGATGACCGGGAATCAGGCATAGCGGATGATATGACAATCGTGCTCTGCAGTTATGATCCGGATACCAGGAGACTGACCTTTTCCGGTGCCGGCAATGCTATTTTTCATGTCACCGGCGATAAGATCTCAGAGAACCTCACCGGCAGACTGACTGAGACACAGTTCTCCGAAGGCAGTTATGGGTTCACAACCAGGGGTATTCAGTTGGAAGAGAATGATGTGCTCTATGTCTGTTCAGACGGTTTTGCGGATCAGTTTGGCGGAGAAAGCCACAGGCGGTACAGCTGGTCACGGCTTCGTGAATACCTTCTGGAAATTAGCAGGCACCCGATGCCGGAACAGGGTGACTTGCTCTATGAGGAATTTGAGAGGTGGCGCGGCGAAAAAGATGAAGGGCAGACTGACGATATTACAGTCATTGGCATCAGGATCTGATTTTATTTTTGCACCGCCAGCACAGGAGAGTGGCCGGGTCTGAACGGTGGCTCTACTTTATTTGACATGACCCGTTTAGTTTCCTAACTTTGATAAAATGAATTACTTTCATGGCCAGCCTGATACCTGGATATGAATATGACATCTTTGTCAGTTACCGCCAGAACGATAACAGGCATGACGGCTGGGTGACCCGGTTTGTTGATCATCTAAGGGCAGAGCTGGAAGCCACATTCAAGGATGAAGTCTCAGTTTACTTCGATCTGAACCCGCATAACGGACTTCTTGAGACCCATGATGTGGATGAATCACTTAAGGAAAAACTGAACTGCCTGATATTTATCCCTGTAATTTCACGCACTTACTGTGATCCGAAGTCATTCGCCTGGGAACATGAGTTCAGGGCTTTTTCAAGAATGGCCGGAGCCGACAGGCTGGGACTCAAGGTTACCCTCCACAGCGGGAATGTGGCAAGCAGGATACTGCCAGTCCGTATACATGAACTTGACATTGAAGACCATAAACTGATTGAGAGTGAAACGGGGGGTGTGCTCAGGGCAATTGACTTCATTTACAGGGAACCCGGTGTCAACAGGCCCCTTTCGCCTGAGGATGATGAACACAGGAACCAGTCAGGTACCAGGTACCGGAACCAGATCAACAAAACGGCCAATGCTGTCAGAGAGATAATTTTAGCCCTGCAGTCAGATCATCCTGCAGTCGCCAGTGAAAAACAGGAAAGAAAAGAACCGTGGGAGGAAACTGACCTGACAGCAATCAGCAACGGGAAGTATAAACCCCGGAAATCAATTTTCCCGCGCCGTTTCCTTACCTTCCTGCTGCCGGTTGTGGTTATTGCAGCACTTCTGTTCGTTTTGTGGGGTGTCACCGGTCTTTTCAGGGGCCAGGGAAGTGCCGGGGAAAAATCAATAGCAGTGCTTCCGTTCGAAAATGTGGGTGGTGATGAAGCCAGCCTGTGGCTTGGTGACGCGCTGACCGATGAGATCATTTCACAGCTCTGCAAGATAAATGATCTGGAGGTACGGCCCAGGACCTCGGTTATGAGATACAGGGGGTCAAGCAAACCTGTACCGGATATTGGACATGAACTTGACATTAACTATATCATTGAAGGTAATTATCAGATCTTCAATGAAATTGTCAGGGTGACGGTAAAGCTTATCAATACAAGGAAAGACCAGCAGCTCTGGAGCAATGTATTTGAAGGGCCCTGGAATGCCCTGCACGGCATTCAGACAGAAATTGCGATAAAAACAGCGGCAACACTGCAGGCTGTACTCACACCTGAAGAAAAGGCCCGTATTGAGAAAAAGCCTTCAGGAAATGCCGGTGCCTACAAGGATTACCTTAAAGCCAATATTCTGTCAGATAATGCCCTGTATTACCTGCTTGCCGGAAACAAGTTCGTGGACTCAATCAGTTTCAATGCTGCAATTGCGATGTATGACAGGGCCATAAACGAAGATGACCGATTTGCCCTGGCCTACGCCAGACGAGCAATTGCCCGTTCATGGGGCTACACTTCAGGTAAGCTTGACACCGCACATGTCAGAAAATGCAGGGCTGATGCAGAGAAGGCATTCGAACTGGACAAAGACCTGCCTGATGCCCGCATCGCCCTTGGATTCTACAACTATTACTGTGAGAGAGATTATAATGAAGCTCTTTCCCAATTCAGCCAGGCAGCTGAAATGGATCCGGCTAATTACCATCCATTGTTCTATATGGCAATGGTATATCGTAAGCTGGGTGAATGGCAAAAGTCACAGGACCTTCTCAGAAAGGTAATCAGTGAAGAGCCCCAGGATGCACTTGTTCTTATAAATATCGGGACCTCCTATGTTTTCATGCACAGCCTTGATTCAGCGCTGGCTTTTTTCCGCAAGTCAATTGAGATCCTGCCGGAATGGTCCGGACCCTACCATAACATGATGGAGGCATCACTTATGAAAGACGGCAATACCACCAGGGCAAGGGAAATACTTGACACCCTGATGGCAAAGACAGGCCTGCCAAATCACTATTATATTACCCTGCTTGACATCTATGACGGCAGATACAGGGATGCCCTGGAAGATCTGCATTCATCAGCCAATAACGACTTTGAATCACCGGGTCTGAGGTATCTTCTGAGCGGCCTGGTATGCAGCCTTTTGGATGAGGCACAGATGTCAGCGTCATACTATGATTCTGCCCTGGTAATGTACAAGGAGCTAATATTGGAAAATCCCCGCGATTATTATTCTTACAGTTGCCTTGGCCTGGCCTATGCCGGGCTTGGAAATTCAACCGATGCCGTCATTGCCGGAAAGACTGCATTACAGCTTGCAGGAGACGACTACCTGGTTAAGCAGGACATGATCATAAACCTGGCAAAAATTTATTCCATGACAGGTAATTATCCGGAAGCACTCCGGCAGGTGGAATATCTCCTGGCCAATCCTTCATGGTTTTCATTGAACCTCGTGAAGATCGATCCATCCTGGGGAGGGCTGACAAAAACCGGCGGATTTGAGAAAATGTCACGAAAGACACCCGGTAATTTCCGGGATACTAAGTAATAAACCTTTAATAATCCAAGCCATGGCATTAACTAAAAAACCTCCTTTGCCTGGACCAGACCCCATCGAATTTCCCATGCATGCCCTGAACTATCTTGAAGCAGGAGACCTGAATTCCGCACAGCGAAAGGCAATATCAGTTCTCTATCTTGAATTCCTGAAAAGCTGCAGTGAGAGGGAGATAGAATTAATTAACGGGATGATCCTGGAAATTCGTAATCTCTCGAGCAAAGGTTGACTTCTTCTTTTTTAAAACCTGTAATAATAATTGCCTTCGGCGAAGAAGAGAACCTGGGGGTGGGTTACCTTTTGTCCGTACTCGCCGGGAAAGGCATCCCGGGCCGGATGATCGATATCAGGTATGAGAAGGAGGAAATCCTTGGGGCCATCAGGAGAGAAGACCCTGTTTTGGTGGGGTTCTCAGTTATTTTCGAAAACTGTCTTGACGATTTCGCCCGGCTTGTCAGATACCTGAGATCTAGTGGCGTTGGATGTCACTTCACTGCCGGTGGTTTCTATGCCAGTCTCTATCCGGAAGAGCTCTTCAGGTTTCTCCCGGAACTTGATTCCGTCGTACGGTTTGAGGGAGAATACACACTCCCTGACCTTGTACAATGTCTCATGACAGGTTCAGAATGGAGAAATGTTCAAAGCCTGGCATATCCCGGGAATGGAAAAACAATCAGGACACCCCTTCGCCGGCTTGAGAGGGATCTTGACAAATTCCCCCTCCCTGTGAGGGGCCGGCCGGGAGAATATGTCCCGGGCTTACCCTACGCCAGCCTGATAACCGGCAGGGGTTGCATACACAATTGTTCATTCTGCAATACCCGCGAGTTTTACAGTCAGGCAGGAGGGCCGGTCAAACGGATCAGAAGGCCCGGGGAGGTGGTCAGGGAAATGCACCGGCTTTATGCTGAGAACGGATGCCGGATCTTTCTTTTCCAGGATGATGACACCCCTGTAAAGGTTGAAGGCAGTAACGGATGGATGAAGTTGTTCTGCGATGAGATTGAGCGGCAGGGTATGCTGGGTAAAGTCATCTGGAAGATAAACTGCAGGCCTGACGAAATTGAGGCTGAGACTTTTTCAATGATGAAAAGTTATGGCCTGTTCCTCGTCTTCGTCGGCCTGGAGGATGGCACTGACGAAGGGCTTAAAGCTCTGAATAAAAAGATGAAAGTGTCCGCTTCCCGGCGTGGTATCGGGATACTTCAGCAGCTCGGGCTCAGCTTTGATTACGGTTTTATCCTGTTCCAGCCTGAATCCTCGTTTGCTTCCCTGAGGGAAAACATCCGGTTTCTTTCAGGGATGTGCAGTGATAATTTGATTCCCATGGCATTTTTGAAACTTATTCCCTGCTTCGGAACCCGGGTTGAAAGGGAATTGAGGGAGTCAGGCAGGCTGAGAGGCCGTCCCGGGAAATTAGAGTACAGTTTCAGGAGTGAATCGCTTGATGCCTGCTGGACGTCTGTTTCACATTGCTTCGCAGAGTGGCAGTGGGGCCGGGAAGGGGTGGTAAACCTTGCAAAATGGTTAAGGAATTACATCGCGGTCCATGATTATTTCAGGAAACCCGACAGGGATTTCGATCATTACAGGACGGCATACATGGAAACCGTCACCGGGAGCAATCGTTACCTTGAAGAGACAATGTCCGGTTTGTTTGACTATTATGAATCAGGAGATTACCTTTCTGACTCCGGCAGAAGGATGGAGGAAGCCGTTGTGGAATCAGAGCAGGTCAATCAGCTGTATTCCGGCAGATTAAAGGAAATGCTGACCAGCCTTCGCGACGAATCCTGGCGATGAAGAACGCCGGCCGTTTATAGCTGAATCATTATTTCACAGACACCAGTGTGCCGCCATCTACCAGTATTTTACCATCAACCGTCATTGTGCAGCCCGGAATATGGAAACTGTATCCAAAAAGAGACTTATTATCCCCGCCTGCAAAGAGGTTGTTGCCGATTCCGATAGTGATCATACCGGCAGGCATCCAGCAGGCAAGCTTGCTGCCGGGTATGATGCTCACATTGGGATTAATGCCGATATCGATTGATGAGAAATCCTCTTTCCCTTCTGCAAATGCGCCATAAAGTTCCTCAAGGCGTTCAATGCCTGACTTCGCTGTCATCGAGACAAGCTTTCCTTTCTGAAAAACGAGCGTGATATCCTTTGCCTCAACTCCTGACCCGAAGTCAGAGTTAACAACTATTTTCCCCTCGGCAGTACCGGGTACGGGTGACATGGCTACCTCGCCGGCAGGAAGATAAACCTGTACGCCCGTAATGCCCTCCCTGATGTCTTCGTCTGTCATTATCCCATCAAGAACAATGGCCTTCCTGCCCGAAATATTGACTTTAAAGTCAGTTCCGTTGGGATTGGTAATATGAACAACACTACCGGCTTCAAATAGTTTCTTAAGTGAATTTCCCGTAGCTTCAAGTGCAAGGTAATCGACGTTCATCCCATTCCAGAACATGTCTGAAAGCTCCCCGTATGTTATTCCGAATTGTTTCGCCCTGGCCTCTGTTGGATAGAGTCCGTTGCCGATACCGACTTGCCTGATCTTTCGGCTTATGAAAAGGTCTGTTGCCGGGGCACTGGCCTGGCCCATAGTCGCCAGGCGTTCAGCAGGAATATCTGAAAACAGATCCGGATCTTCATTGTAAGCAATGCCAATGGTCGCATCAATGAAGCCATAAATCTTCAGTGCAAGTTCAGGGGGGTACGAATCCCGCCCTGGATGAGCACAAACTCGCCTTCCTTTATGTTGGCGCACTGGCTTACAATCTTTTGTGCCAGTAATTCGGTTTCCGCAGATTTTGCGCTGTTATTTGTGACCTGTGCCTTACCAATCAGGCATGGCACAATGACAAATGATGCAATGATGATGAATTTTAGATTTTTCATAGTCTCATGATTTTATTGATTGAACCGATTGAATCCGATATAATAAAAATGGTATGCCATCATTTGGAGAATTTCTGCCGGCATGGTCATTAGCATGAGTTCAGACCCGGTGCAAAGTTCGACTGCAGTTTGGGATTGTGTTTTACCGGGCGTCCCAAAGATTGTTCCGGGCGTCCCATAATAATCCTCTGGAAAAATTTCTAAACAGATATGGTGTTTAAGGTCACACTTTAGCTTTCAGTCTTCATATACCCCGGGTATCCTGGTAATAAATAAGGCAGGGGAGTATTATAACGTAAGGTTTTTATAATTTTATCCCTTTGGATAATGACAGTCAAAATGCCTTAGTCATGAAGAAGATAGTAGTAATTTCATTATTAAATCTTGTCTTTGCCCTGACATTTGCACAGAGACAGGGTATTGAACTCTCTCATTATATCTTCCCCGGGTTTACGGAGGGAACTGTATTGATGAAATCCGGACTCTTAAACAAAGCCTCATTGAATTATAATGCATTATCAGAAGAGATGATCTTCGAAGACAAGGGGAAGAAACTGGCTATCGGCAAAGATGAAATGGAGAAGGTAGATACTGTCTTCATAATGACCAGGAAGTTTTTTATCCTGAACGATAAATTTGTTGAGTTGATTTACCGGTCGGGGTACGAGCTGTACGCCGAATACAAATGCGATGTAAAGTTCCCTGGTAAACCTGCTGCATACGGCGGGACCTCAGAAACATCATCCGTTACAACCTACTCCGGCGTTTACAATAACGGGGCTTTTTATGAACTGAAATTGCCTGACGGGTTTACTGTAAGACCTTATACAATGTACTGGCTGAAGAAGGATGGAGAGGTTAAAAGGTTTGTAAGTCTGAAGCAATTGACCAGGTTGTTTGACGACAGGAAAGACATTATCAGGGAATATATCAGCACTCATAGGCCAGACTATGATGACCAGGAGAGCCTGATTGAGCTTATCAGGTACCTGGATGAGAAATAGTGCAGCTTTTGAAATGTACCGGGCAAAAAACTCTTCAATAACAGTTATATGAGCGCAGCAAAAAGATCTGGGAGATTTCCCTATGGATGGATAATATTCATCCTTGCCATTGTGCTGTTGTACGCAACCAATCCTTCAGAACAACAGTTCACGTATTACCTGAAAGGCAGGATTGAAAAACAGGCAAAGGGTGATGAAACGCTTACGGGCGACCTTGCTCGTTTACTTTCCGGACCTGCAGCTTCACTTGCCGGGCTCGGAACGGTAAGGAAGGATTACTTCCTGTGTTCAACCTATGAGCTGGGCCTGCCTGGGGAAGAGCATCTCTTCCTCGGGATACTCGATCAGTTCATTAAAGTCAGGTAAAGAAAGGCTGAGATGGAGTTCAATGATTTGATAAGGTCGCGCGAAAGTATCCGCAGCTATGATCCTTCCAGGCCGGTACCTGAGGATGTTTTGAACAGGATTCTCGAGGCCGGGAGGCTGTCCCTCTCAGCGGCCAACAGGCAGCCATGGAAATTCCTCCTGATTTCTTCACCTGGAATGCTTGGGAAGGTTAGAGCCTGCTATGGCCGTGAATGGTTTCATGATGCCCCTCATGTACTGGTGGTTGTCGGGCTTAAGGATCAGGCCTGGACAAGAAGCTTTGACGGTTACAATTCAGTTGAGACGGACGCAGCCATCGCCATGACACATATAATCCTTGCAGCTGAGAATGAGGGAGTCGGGGCATGCTGGATAGCAAACTATGACCCTGTCATGCTCAGGGAAGCCATGAAGGATGTTACCGGCCCGGGTGAGGTTATCTTCGGAATTACGCCACTGGGCTATCCCAGGCCTGAATTCAGGAAATCAGGAGTTAAAAAGAGGAAACCTGACGGCGAAGTCATCGAACGTATCTGATATTTACAGCTGACTCATCCTGAAAAGGTAAGAAGGACTTTGTTAAAGTTGTGGAGATGCTTTAAGTTGGCAGACTCAGGTTTTTATGTGCATCTTCCAGGAGCGCATGGATCGGTACCCCGTAGGGGTAGCGTCTAATTACCCTGCCTGTTGTGACTTCACTGTTTCCGCCGTTATGTTCCTCAATTGAATCAATAAAATTTATGTTTCCGGCAATTGCAGCTTTCAGGATACCTTTTATGATGGGTTGAGAAAATGTTTGTTAATGAACATTGCCACATGCTGCTTGTTCCATTGAAACAATGTCAGCTTTGCCATCAGGATGGATAATAAAAGACTATATAAATACGCTTTATACCTGGCCCTCTTTACTATCTTCTATAATATACTTGAAGGCCTGATCTCGATCTTCTTTGGTATTACTGATGAGAGCTTTACCCTGCTTGGCTTTGGCCTCGACAGCTTTGCGGAAGTGCTGTCAGGAGTCGGTATCGCTCATATGATTGTCAGATCAGGGAAAAGGCAGGATAATGACAGGGATGATTTTGAACGGACAGCGTTGAGAATTACAGGAGTTTCATTCTATATACTGACCGCAGGACTTGTATTCACAGGGATTTACAATATTATTACCGGTCATAAACCTGAAACCACTTTTTGGGGAATAGTGATTTCACTTGTCTCGATAGCAGTAATGCTATTACTCGTTTATGGCAAGAAAAGGGTGGGCCGGCAGCTCAATTCTGCAGCAATAATTGCAGATGCAGAATGCACGAAGGTCTGCATATATATGTCACTGATACTGCTGGTGGCAAGCGTGACCTATGAGCTATTTAAGATACCGTATATTGATGCCCTCGGAACACTCGGGCTGGCCTATTATTCGTTCAGGGAGGGGAGGGAATGTTTTGAGAAGGTAAGAACAGGCAATCTCTGTGCCTGTGACGATAAAAGGTGAAAACAGGGTCATATTGCAGCTGTGCCGGGATATTTCTGGTGGACTGGCCTGATTTCTCAGAGAAATAAACCTGTTAAGCCTGCCTGCGCAGGTGGTTCTGTCCAATCTCCGCTTTAGTTAATTGACCAGGCCCCACCGATTGTAATTAACTGTTATCATGTGGATTAGATTATAAACTAAAGACCGGCTGAAAGTGGTCAAGGCTTTTGACTTTTGGAAGCAGAGTTAACGATCAAAATTATTCCTGAATGGGAACCCATCAACCAGCCTGAGTGCTTCAATTATGGTGACCTTTCATAAATATGATCTCTGATTCACCTCCAGGATCACTCCCCAGGTATTTCCAGCGTCATATACATTTAGCAGAATATCTTTAATGACCGCGCTGCCGGAACCTGTATCACCCAGGTCGCAGTTATTGCAATGATTAAGTAGTTCCTCAACAGGATTCAGTCAGTTCTGGTATCGTTAAGGGTGGCATGCATTTCAATAAAACATTAACCTTAATGCATACGAAGAAAAGTCAGGAACCTTGCTTTTCATGAACCTGATTGCTTTATTGCCTTATTCCCGGGATTTAGGGATACTACTTGAAATAATATCCCAACTTCAATCTGGTATCAAAAGTATTGGTTGTGAGTATTAAATTCAACCTCTTCGTTTTTACGCCACACCCTATTGTAGCCGGGTATCCTGTTCCACCCGTGATACCATGGACCGAAGATTCACGGGTTTCCTTGTTAAGGTCAAAATAGTGCAGAAAATTAACGCCAGCAAGGATATAGGTTGTAATTTTCTGCCCCCCGAACTCATAATTTATTAGTATAGGGACAGATACTTTCTGATAACTCCACCGGTTATTCAGCGTATCCCTGACAGTTAACCCATATCCCAGTTCCAGTCCGTAACTGAGGAAGAGTGCTCTTGATGTCTCCGGGAGTTTCACCTCCTGGTAAAAACCTAATCCAAAGCTGGTGCCTTTCGCCGGATATTCCCTGTCCAGCCCTGCACCGGCAATGATCCCTGTTCTGAATTCGATTCTGTTTTTTGCCATGTAGGTACTGGAAGGTATTTCGGAAGGAAGACACTTGTTAACCTTCTCGATGAAAGAGGCCAGCTCCTTGTCACTATATTTAATCGCACCAACCGAACCCAACAGTCCCGGGCAGATATTCACCAGTTCGTTCTTGAGAGTCGCAATGTATTCGTAATTATAAACATTGTACAGCTTGCCATCTATGGTCTTAGCCGTTTTGGTATTGTCAAGTTTTGCGAAATAGTCACCTCTCTGGTAATAGAAACTGAGTGCAGGCTCTTCAAAATCCCTTAAAAGGTACAAACTTGCCTCACCCTTTACCAGGCACCTTAGAAAGACCTTTACTCTCTCTCCATTCATCATGATGGTTTTGGATTCAAAGTACCTGTTATCTTCCCCGATGTAAAAAGCCTGTATTTCTTCGGGTGAGTACCTGGTCATATTTCCCTTTTCATCATAGAAGGAGATTGAAGTACGGTATTCGATATCAGATAATGTTTCTGCTTTCCCGAATACGGTGTCCTTTGTGATTTTAATTATAAAGTCCTTTCTGTTTTCTGCGCCATAACCGCTGAGAAATAAGAGCTGCAATAGGCAACATGTTAAGATTAGTCTCCCTTTCATAATTTAGAATATTAAAACTTTAAACGTGGTTCAGTTACATTGACTCTTTTCTCTGGCAAAAAGAATTTACCATTCAAATCATTAACAGTAATTTTCCTTTCAATTGTACAGTAAATCTATTACGAATATAATAAAATTACAATCAGATTTGTCTTATCCCCCTGAACAACTGGACATAATTTGAAAAGCAAATTAGGTCTTATAAAATCAGGTAACCATGACATTAACACGAAGAAAACTTACACCTGGAGATCGGTTTCAGGAATGAAAGGGCGAAGGACACGCTCCGACAATTGGAAAGTAACATTTGGCGCCTTCTCTGTATGCCCGTTTGAAACATAAATATCTCAATGAAGGCATTTACGGTTTAAAGGATAAGCATAATAAGACAGATCCTGCACCACGGGTATTGGAGCTTGAGAACGAGCGTTTGCGGCGTATCATTGCCAAACAAGCCCCGGAGATCGAGGGAAAAACAGAGCTTTTAAAAAAACTCCTGTCGGGTCGAAGAAAAGATGAGTGTTATAAATCAGTATCAGAATCATACGACTAAGAATGAGCTGTTTAAATGGGCAGGCTTCCCCAGGAGCAAATATTACTACAAGCCTTCGACTAATCCCAGGGGTATTGCCCCAGGCACATCAACAACCAGAAGAGATGGAACGATAGTCTGCAATTAGGCAGTTGTTGTAGAGATTATGTCTTGACTAATTCTGCTTTATTCATGGATTACAAAGCTTTATCAATGCAGATGTGTATTCTCCCGTGTATTCAAATAAAAAAGCAGCTATGAGAAAATAATCATAACTGCCTTATTATATGCGTGGAGATAAGGGGAATCGAACCCCTGACCTTGTGACTGCCAGTCACACGCTCTAGCCAACTGAGCTATATCCCCATTGCGTATAGAACGGCAGGCCATAAATTCTGGCCCGGGGCCCCGGTGCCGGATCATTACCTCCAATCGCACGGAGCGGTGCAAATATAGAAATTTTTTCCAAATCACCTTATTCACCCCGGTAGGAGATGCCAAACAATTTTGTAACTTTGAGGTGCCTATAATAGCAATACGATGGAACTGAAGAAAAATGAAAAGGCAAACCTGGAGAAAAAGAAGACAATGTTCCTGCAGGTGGGCCTTATTATTGCCCTGATAGTCTGCCTCGCCGCAATGGAATGGACCAGCGGACAGAAGAAAGACTCTGTCTTTGCCGGCATGACTGAAGAAGCAATAGAAGAGGAACAGATCCCCGTCACTGAGGAGACACCCCCTGAAGAACTGCCTCCGCCAGAGGTAACTGTCACAGACCTCTTCGAGATCGTCGAAGATGATGTGGTGATAGAAAATGAGGTCCGGTTTGAGGATGATGAGACATCCGAGGATAAGGTGGTGGAAATTTATGCCCCGGTACTACAGGCTGAAGAAGAAGCAGTGGAAGAGGAGATCTTCGTCATTGTTGAGGATATGCCCAAGTTCAGGGGTGGTGACATCAACAAGTTCCGTGAGTGGGTACAGAAAAGAGTACGTTACCCGGAACTGGCTGCTGAAAATGGAATCCAGGGAAGAGTGTTCATCACCTTCGTGGTGGAACCCAACGGAACAGTCAGCAACGTCAGCATCTCCCGCAGCGTTGACGCCCTGCTTGACGAGGCAGCCAAGGAGGCAGTGTCAGCATCACCCAAATGGGAACCCGGAATGCAGCGCGGACGCCCGGTAAGGGTTAGATATTCGATACCGATTATCTTCCAGCTGCAATAATCAGAAACTTACATCGTTTAATACAAACCCCGCCTTCAAAAGAACAGCGGGGTTTTTCAAATCTGGAACTATGAAACGGACCTTCGGAATCTTATTTATTGCAGCACTGCTCATGTCAGGCTGCGGATCGTCAAAAAAACAGCTTGAGATCGGCAACTACGATGCCGCCATCAACAAGGCTGTGGCTGAACTCAGGAAAAAGCCCGACAGCGCAAAGGACATTGAAACCCTGGAACGGGCAATGAATATTGCCCTCGAACAGGACAATGAAAGAATCCGTTATCTGAAGCTCGAAGGGTTGACCAACGCCTGGGATGAGATTTACCTTATCTACAGGAAGATGAATGACCGCCAGGCAGCAGTGCGCACCGTCACCCCCATCAGGTACGAGGGGAGAACCATTGAATGGCCATATGTCGATTACATGCAGGAGATGGTAGTAGCCAAAAAGAACGCTGCCGATTTCTACTATGCCCACGGCCAGGAACTGATGAAAAACAACACCAAGGAGTCATACCGCCAGGCATTCGCCGAATTTGCACGTGCAAGGGAGTATGCGGGTGATTACCCGGATATTGACCGGATGATGCAGGATTCACGTTACCTGGGGATCAGCCGTGCCTATGTTACCGTGAAGAACTTCTCGGTAATCAAGTTCCCTGATGAATTTGTACAGGATCTCCTGGCACTTGATCTCCCGAGGCTTAACAGTGAATGGGTGGAGTATTACACTGCGATGCCTGATAATGATACCCAGATCGATTACCTTATCAATGTCAACCTTCGGAACGTGGCAGTCAGTCCTGACAGGCAGTTTCAGCGTGACACGCTGGCCAAGGCCAGAGTTGAGGACGGCTTCCGCTATGTCCTGGATGCGCGTGGCAACGTGATGAAGGATTCACTGGGCAATGACATCAAGGAAAAGAAATTCAAGGAGATCCAGTGCGCCCTGATACAGACCGTCCAGGTGAAGGAGTGTGTCATACAGGGTGACGTGGAGATGATCGCACTCTATCCGGAAAGGACAATCAAGAAGGAGCCGATCGGCGCCAGGTCTGATTTTGAACATATCTCCGCCAGGGCAATCGGTGACACCGAGGCCCTTACTGCTGAACAAAAGAGGATGATTCAGTCGAAACCGGTTGAATTCCCTATGGACATAGAAATGGTCATTATGTGTTCCGAGAACCTGAAGAATGCCATCAGGGGCTTCATGGAGGCCAACAGAAGGTTTATTAATTAGATTGTATTAATTTTGACGCCCCGGCCCTGAAAGACCGGGGCGGTTTTTTTATCCGTCACCCATGTGAGGTTAAAGACCGTCCAGGATACTTAAGGGCAGCTTTGCCCTTCCTGCCGGGAACAACGTGAAGGGCAGCTGAACAAGACGAACGGATTAACCTTGGTGACAACAGAACGAGCGGTATTGATAGGGGTAATCACCCCGGAGATAAGTGAGGCTAAAGCCCGCGAGTACCTCGATGAACTGGCTTTCCTTGCCAAAACTGCAGGGGCAGAGCCGGTAAGACTGTTCCTGCAGCGTGTTGAGCATCCCAACCCGAGAACTTTTGTCAACAAGGGCAAAACGGAAGAGATAGCTGCCTTTGTGGCTGACAATGAAATTACACTTGCCATTTTTGATGATGAGCTCACTCCCAGCCAGATGCGAAATATTGAAAAGGAGCTCAACTGCCGGATAATTGACCGCACCAATCTCATCCTCGACATATTTGCCGGTCGTGCCCGTACGTCGCATGCCCGCACCCAGGTAGAGCTGGCCCAGTACCAGTATCTGCTGCCCAGACTGACCGGTATGTGGACTCACCTTGAAAGGCAGCGGGGAGGTATCGGGCTGCGAGGCCCAGGTGAGACGGAGATAGAGACTGACCGCCGTATAATCCGTGACAAGATCACACGCCTGAAGGAACAGCTGAAGAAGATTGACACACAGATGAGTACCCGGCGAAAGGGAAGGGAGAAGATGGTCAGGGTTGCGCTGGTAGGATATACCAACGTCGGCAAATCGACACTGATGAACCAGGTAAGCAAGTCAGATGTCTTTGCCGAGGACAAGCTCTTCGCCACACTTGATACCACCGTCAGGAAAGTGGTACTTGGCAATCTTCCTTTTCTGCTTTCAGACACCGTCGGGTTTATCCGGAAACTGCCTCATGACCTGGTAGAGTCGTTCAAGTCAACCCTTGATGAGGTGAGGGAGGCTGATCTGCTGCTCCATGTGATTGACATATCTCATCCCGGGTTTGAGGAGCAGGTGGAGGTGGTTAATACCACACTGAAGGAGATGGGGGCGCTTAACAAACCGACGATACTTGTTTTCAACAAGACGGATCTCTTTTCATTCACCCGGAAGGACGAAGATGATCTTACCCCCGTGAAACGTGAGAACCTTTCGCTGGATGACCTTCGCAGGACCTGGATGGCAACTGACGGAGACCGTCGTACCGTCTTCATCTCGGCAAAGAAACGGGATAACCTGGATGAGCTGAGAAGGTTGCTCTACGATGAAGTAAGGAAGATCCACGTAACGCGGTATCCATACAATGATTTTCTTTTTGAGAGCGCCGGCCCAGCAGTCTGATCAGCCCCTGGTGTCTGATCAATTGCTACAGTCTGATTGATCCATCTGGTCTGATCAGTCCGTCCTTTAGTCTGATCAGCCCGTAATGCTATCTGAGCAACCCTGATGAGATCATGTACTCCGCAATCTGCACTGCATTGGTGGCAGCTCCTTTTCGGATATTGTCAGCCACAACCCACATGTTGAGGGTTTTCTCCTGGGAGAAGTCGCGTCTGAGCCTCCCCACGAAGACCTCATCACGGTCATGGGCAATGATGGGCATCGGGTATTTTCTTTCAGACGGATTGTCACAGAGGATGACACCCGGGGTGCCGGCAAGGATTGACCTCACCCGCTCCAGGTCAAACTCCCGCTCAAACTCAATATTTACAGCCTCGGAGTGGCCTCCCTTGACAGGGACCCTGACGGCTGTGGCCGTAATCCGTATATCTTCGTTGCCCAGTATCTTGCGCGTCTCATTCACCAGCTTCATCTCCTCCTTTGTATATCCGTTGTCAAGGAAAATGTCGCACTGAGGAAGGCAGTTCAGGTCAATGGGATATGGGTAAGCCATTTCCCCGCTTATGCCACGCCGTTCGTTATCAAGCTGTGTCACCGCCTTTACGCCGGTTCCTGTGACAGCCTGATAGGTAGAGACCACAAGCCGTTTTATACCATACTCCCTGTGCAGCGGGGCAATGGCCATCAGCATCTGTATCGTGGAGCAGTTCGGGTTGGCAATGATACGGGTACCCGCCGTGATGGTCGCGGCATTTATCTCCGGCACCACGAGCGGGATCTCCTTTTCCATTCTCCAGGCGGAGGAGTTGTCAATCACCACAGTTCCGTTCTCGGCGAAAACGGGAGCCCACTCCTTTGATACCGAAGCACCTGCGGAAAAGAGAGCTACATCGGGAACAGCCTCAACAGCCTCCATCACGCTTACAATCCTCACAGGTTTGCCCCTGAATATCACTTCCCTTCCCTCGGAGCGCTCCGAGGCAGCCGGAAAAAGCCTGTCGACCGGAAACTGTCTCTCCTCAAGAACCTTAAGCATCATCCGGCCAACCATCCCCGTGGCTCCTACCACTGCTACTTTCATTTTATTATTGTTTAAAAAAATTATACGAACTTTATTAAGAGAAAAAGTGCGACAAATTTAATCCTTTTTTAGTCCCGCTGCATGAAAAAGATTATGATGTTGCCGCTATTGCCATTGTATCTGTCTGTTACGGCACAGACGGGAGCGGATTCAGTTGTCATTCCCTCCATCGGAGACCTTGTCATCACCGAGATAATGGCTGATCCCACCCCTTCACGGGGGCTTCCCGAGAGGGAGTACCTCGAGATTACGAACCGCAGCCAGGATATTCTGGGCATCGCGGGTATCCTGCTTATTGCAGGAAGTGACACAGCATTCCTCGGTGATGGTATGCTGGCACCCGGTGAGAGGATGATTCTCTGCTCCACAGGCAGCAGGAGCGATCTTCTTCAATATGGCATGGTCATGGCTGTGAAATCATTTCCATCGCTGAATGATGCCGGTGAGCAGATCGCTCTGCGGAACCCTGACGGCTCGCTTGTTCATGCTGTCTGTTATGGTCCGGAGTTCCTGGGTGATGGTCCCCGCTCCGGAGGAGGATGGTCTGCCGAGCTGGCTGACCTCAGCAATCCGTTCAATGAGCCATATGCCTGGAGTCCGTCAGAGGACCCGTCGGGAGGTACTCCGGGAAGGGTCAATTCCAGGGAGGAGAATATACCAGACACCAGGCCTCCAAAGGTAATTGCCGTATGGCCGGCATCATCAGATACAGTTGCAGTTCTCTTTGACGAGACTGTCATCTGTGCCGGGGCGGGGCCATGGGAAGCAGGCAACAGGCAGACGCTCCCGGCAGTATCAGGAGACCATACTGACCGCACGGCGCTTGTGCCACTGGCAGGTGTGATGGACCCCGGCGCAATAATCACCCTTGTCATTCCTGCCCGGATAACTGATTTTGCCGGTAATGCTCCTTCAGACAATCAACTGAGAACAGGTCTCTCCGCTGAGCCGATGCCGGGAGACATACTTTTTAACGAACTGATGCCTGATCCTCCCGGGGGGGTGAGTGAATACCTGGAGCTTTACAATAACTCTGACGCTGTTTTTGATCTCTCCTGTCTTTATCTTTCAGGAGGGAGCAATTCACAGGCAACCTCATTCACCGGAATCCACCGGCAGCTTCTACCGGCAGATTACGTTGCCCTGACCACCGGCAGTGAGGAGATCAGGGAACATTTCCCATGTTCTGATGAAGCGTCAGTTTTCCGGGCTGACCGGCTTCCATCCATGCCTGACGACGGAGGTTCGCTGATACTTTATGACAGGAACCTGAACGTAATTGACCGTGTTGACTACAATTCCGGCATGCATATGATCTTTCTTTCCGGCACTGATGGAGTGGCCCTGGAGAAGGTTTCCCCGGTCTCTGCATCGGATGTGGCATCCAACTGGCACTCGGCTGTAGCCGCTTGCAACTGGGGGACGCCGGGGGCCCCCAACTCAATCATGATTGAGGATACCGGGGAAAATGAAGGGCTGTCACTATCATCTGGAAGGATCTCCCCGGACGGTGACGGATTTGAAGATATTATCTCTGTAGGAGTTTTCCCTGGAGGGGAGGACAACATAATTACTTTGACAATTTTCAATGACCGCGGGTACCCTGTCAGGCGCCTGGCCGAAAGGATTTCCGCCGGACCCAGCACACACTTTGCCTGGGACGGCCTTTCAGACAGCGGTGCACGGCTCCCATCAGGACTATACCTGATTTTGGCTGAGTCATACAATCCATCCGGTTCGTCAGGACGATGGAAAAAGGTATGTGCATTGCTCTATCGGTAGAATGCCACCCTGCTGAAAACAGGAATGCCCGGAGTGGCTACCCGGGCATATCCTTAAATACTGATGGTCAGAAGGTCACGGCTTCTGTCACATTTCTGCGATGAGCTCCTTCATGATCCGCGTCATCTTCTCTTCGCTGTGCTCCGCAGCTGCCTGAACCGACTCGTGAGTGGTATATTCAATTTTCCCTTCAACACCCAGGTCGGTGATGATGCTGACTGCAAAAACAGGGATGTTTATATGCCGTGCCGTTATCACCTCGGGTACGGTTGACATACCCACGGCATCAGCACCTATGATCCGGAAGAACCTGTATTCTGCCGGGGTCTCAAAGGTGGGTCCCGTGGTTGAAAGATAAACACCTCGGGTGACCGGTATCCCGAGTCCGGCAGCAATGTTTTTTGCCTTTTCTATCAGCTTCCTGTCATAGGGTACGCTCATGTCTGGGAAACGCGGACCGATACGGTCATCATTCGGGCCTATCAGCGGATTGTCAACCAGGCAGATATGGTCTTCAATGATCATTATGTCACCTATCCTGAATTCAGGATTGACACCTCCTGCCGCGTTGGAGAGAAACAGTGCCCTGATCCCCAGTTCCTTCATTACCCTTATGGGAAAGGTGACCTGTTCTGATCCGTATCCTTCGTAGTAATGGAACCGGCCCTTCATGGCAACTACCTTTCTTCCGCCGAAATCGCCGTAAATAAGCTTACCTGCGTGCCCCTGAACGGTTGAGAGGGGGAACTCAGGAATATCCTTATAGGGAATTTCAACCTGGATATCTATCTCAGTTGTCAGACCGCCCAGCCCGGTTCCAAGTACAATACCTGCTTCAGGATCTATAATGCCTTTTGAGTTCAGAAATTCAGCGGTCTTGATGATCTTTTCCAGCATATGAGTAAACTTTAGTTAAGAATTCTTCTTCATTATCAATAAATTGCACACTGACAGGGAGGTAATGCAATGCCTCCCTGACGTGATCTGCAATATTAGCTATTTCTTTTAACCTGACGCCATCCTTGGAAGTTGTGACGATGATTTTGTCAGGTCCGGTGATTGCCCCGAAGGCTGAAGTGATCCTCCTGACGTCAGAGGAAGTGTAGGAGTGATGGTCAGGGAATGCCAAATGGGTTACGTTGTCAGCTTTCTCTTCAAGATATTCTTTCAATGGCAACGGGTTGGCGATGCCTGTCACGAGAAGTACTGAGGTATTCCGGGTTATAACGGCTGTTCTGTCAGAGTAAAGGTTTGACGGCTTTCCGTAGGCGAGGGTGGTAAAGAAAATGGATGCGGGTGTACCGGCTGCCAGCAGTTCACTCCTGACCTCCTCCCTGGCAGCCTCAGTCGCCGCCCGTGGTGTTTTGGTCACAATCACCACAGACGCCCTCCCGGCTGCATGTATATTCTCGCGCAGCATCCCCAGCGGCAGCAGGCTGTCACGTGTCATCAGCCTGTTCCAGTCGGTAAGCAGGATATACATTCCTGCCTTTACTGCCCTGTGCTGGAAGCCGTCATCAAGAATAACCACACCGGTATCCGGGAAAGATCTCAGTATCTCCCTTATTCCGTTTACCCGGTTGCGGTCAACGAATACCCTTGCCCGGGGAAGGGCCTGAGCCATCATCACCGGCTCATCGCCGGCGTCGGCGGTAAGGCTCGCATTTGTAACCTCCCTGAATCCGTGGCTTTTCCTCAGGTAGCCTCGGCTTAGCACGGTAACAGGTACATGTGATGAGAGGCGTTCGGCCAGGTAAATCACATGAGGTGTCTTGCCGGTGCCGCCGGCCGTTATATTTCCCACGCAGATGACGGGCAGGCTGAATGCATGGCTCCGGAATATTCCGAGGTCATAAAGAAGGTGCCTCAGAGCCACGGCCATGCCGTAAAGCTTCGAGGCACTCCTCATAAGCAGCTTCCCCGGCATGATCATCCTAACGGATTTCCAGGTAGTATGGCATTGCTGCCTGTATACCCCCTGACGAGATAATCTCCTTCAGGTCAAAATAGTACCTCGAGATCTCTCCCAGTTCCTTTCGGATGGCTTTCATCCGGAGGTCACCGGTCATCTCTTTGAGGAACTTCGTATAGAAATCGGTTGCCTCAGGTTTTTCTATTGTGCGGTATTCTTCAATACCGGCAAGCAGGGCTGCCTCTTTAATGGCGTCAGTAAGTCCTCCGAACGAGTCAACAAGTCCGATCGGAACAGCGTCAGTACCGCTCCACACATGGCCCTGGCCAATGCTGTCAACAGCCGGCTGGCTCATCTCCCTGCCCTGGGCGACGACTCCTGTGAAGGTACTGTAAGTCCGTTCCACATTGGCCTGGAGGGCATCCTTTTCAAAAGCGCTTAGAGGCCTGGTAAGTGAGGGGGAGTCGGAATGAGCGTTAGTACGTACAACATCAGAACTGATACCGAGCTTTTTGTCAAGAAGAGCCTGGGCATTTGGTATAAGGCCAAAAACACCGATTGAACCGGTGATTGTTACCGGTGATGCCATGATCCTGCGCGCGGCGGCGGAGATGTAATAACCTCCGCTCGCAGCGTAATTACCCATTGAGACCACAACCGGCTTTACCTGGTTTGTAAGTTCAACTTCGCGCCATATCTGGTCAGAGGCGATGGCGTTGCCGCCCCGGGAGTTGACCCTGAATACAATGGCCTTTACGGTTGAGTCAAGCCTGAGTTTACGCATCTCTTCGGCATACCTGTTGCCGCCGATGTTTGTATCATCACCCTCACCCATGACAATGCTCCCCTCGGCAAACAGAACGGCTATCTTGTCTTTGCCCGTACCGGTGCTATGCTTTACGGTAACGTTGGAATATTTTGACATTGAGACGAAGCTGATCTTCTTATCCTTCTCAATTCCGGCAGCAGCCCTGATGGTATCCTCAAGCTGGTCACGGTACAGGGTGCCGTCAATCATTCCGGCGTCAGTCATCAGCACCGGGTCATAACCCGCAAGCGAGTCTGCCAGGTTCATCACCTTATCCACAGGCACGCCTCGTGATCCGGCAATCACGCTTACAACATGCTCCCAGAGAGAACCGACATATTCAGATATCTGGAGCCTGTTTTCCTCACTGAGTTTGTCAAGCATAAAGGGTTCAACGGCTCCCTTGAATTTGCCGTGCCTTATCACCTGGACCTCCACGCCCATCTTTTCAAGTGCTTCCCGGTAGAAAGTCACTTCGGCTGCCAGCCCCTTGAAGTCGAACATTGAGGTGGGGTTGATCCATATTTTATCAGCTGCGGTAGAGATGAAATAACTCTCCTGCATCAGCATATAATCAGAATAGGAATAAACGAATTTTCCGCTCTTTTTGAATTCAAGCAGGGCTGTGCGGATCTCGTCGGCCGTGGCCCATCCTGAAGGCATGGTGCCGTTTTCAATCAGGAGGCCGCTCACATTGTTGTCCTCAGCAGCCTTCTTCAGGTTTGTAAGTATCTCGTTCAGGCCGGGAGTCTGGGTGAGTGACATGGTGAGGGGATCAAACATTGTAAGAGGGTTGCTCTGAGAGCGGTCAGGTATCATTGCGCCGGTCTTCATTACCAGGACGGTTTTTTCAGGTATTTCTACTGATTTCTTACCTGCTGCCGCCATGCCTGAGAAGACTGAGAGCATTACAACGAAAAACAGGAGACTGGTGATTATAAATCCTGCTATTACAGCCAGGACCATCTTGAGAAAGGTTTTCATTTTTGTACGATGGATTTATTTGGCCAAATTATAAAAAAAACAGGCATCTTTAAGGGTCTAAATCCCTTGTTATGAAATTATCAGCCTCTTCGAAAGTAATTGTCGGCCTGGGCAGCAATCTTGGAGACCGGTTTTCCGCCCTTGAGCGGGCCCAGAAGCTGATAAGTGTGGAGGCCGGGGAGATCATGGCTACCTCTTCTGTATGGGAAACGGAACCATGGGGATTTGACGCCGATGATCAGTTCCTGAACATGGTTATAGTAATGAATACCACCCTGGCGCCAAAACAGCTCATACAGCTCTTCAGGTCAATAGAGGGGCGCATGGGGCGAAGAAAAAGCGGAGGGGGAAAGTATGAGTCGCGCATCATTGACCTTGACATACTGTTATGGGAGAACCGGGTCATCTCGATCCCGGGGCTGGAAGTTCCCCATCCGAAGATAGCTGACAGGCGGTTTGTGCTTGAGCCGCTTGCCGAGGTGGCGCCTGATGCCGTTCATCCTGAAACAGGCCTGACTGTTACCGTTATGCTGCAACAATGCGCAGACAACTCGGATGTGAGGCTGGCTGGCCGGCAGTTTTAGATGGCGCCGTTATCGGCAAAACTGTAGTAGTCCTTTCCTGCAACTATAAGGTGATCAAGCAACTGTATATCCATCAGTGCACCTGCCTCCTTGATCTTCTGTGTGATCCGGATGTCAGAGTCGCTCGGGCTGATATTCCCGGAGGGATGGTTATGGCATATGACCAGCCTTGATGCCAGGGTTTCAATTGCTTTTTTCATCACTATCCTTACATCGGTGACGGTGCCGCTGACTCCTCCCTGGCTGATCTTCATCCGTCCGGTGACCCGGTTTGCCCTGTTGAGGAAAAGTATCCAGAACTCCTCGTGAGTCAGGTCTTCCATGAGGGGACTGATGATGTTGAAGACATCTGCCGATGAGCGTATCTGAGGGTTATCGGAAGCCTCGGCCATTTTGCGACGGCGGCCCAGTTCAAGGGCAGCTGCTATGGTGACTGCCTTGGCTTCTCCCATACCCTTTATTTTACGTATCTCGCCGGCGCTGAGTCTGCCCAGCTGACCGAGTGAGTTGCCGGCCATAGCCAGCAGTTCGCGTGCCAGGTCAAGTGCGGAATTGTTCCGGGTACCTGATCCGATGAGAATGGCTAACAACTCAGCATCGCTGAGGCTTGCGGGGCCCTTGTTCCAGAGCCGTTCACGGGGCCTGTCCTCGACAGCCCAGTCTGTGATTTTCATTGACATGCAGCAATACAATTATCCCGCTGCAATATAAAAAAAACAGCCGTCACAATGAAGCAACGGCTGTGAAAATATCTGGAGTAGAACCCTATTTCAGGCTCTGAGCGTGTTTCGTGATTGACGACTTGAGGTTGGAGGCCTTGTTCTTGTGGATGACATTCTTCTTTGCAAGTTTGTCAAGCATTGCGCTGAGCTCGGGGAGCATCTTTTCAGCCTCCGCTTTCTCTGTTGTCTTGCGCATCTTCTTCAGCGAGTTGCGCATGGTGCGTGCGAAGTACTTGTTGTCTTCCTTCCTTGCCTCTGCCTGTCTTGCGGCTTTCAGAGCCGACTTATGGTTAGCCATACTGTCTGTTTAATGTAATTTTTCGTAGTCCATAGGGGAATCGAACCCCTGTTACCAGGATGAAAACCTGACGTCCTAACCACTAGACGAATGGACCTTAAAGAACTTAAAAAAGCGGATGCAAAGATGGCATCTTTTTTTAAAACTGCAAAATATTTTGTAAAAAAATGTTCCTTCCTTATATCCGTTTCAAAACGAAGCAGCAGCCCTGCTTCAGAAGATATACCTTACAGCGAATCCGCCGTTCCAGTAATACCATCCCGGGCCGCTGGTGAGCTGGAATGAGGGTCCTACTCCCAGTGCAAAGTTGAGGGGAATGTCGTCAAGTGTATATTCCAGTCCTACGATACCGTCAATACCGAGGAGAATTCCGGTACTGTATTCATCTCTCCAGTAATCATTCCAGAACCCTATATGTGCCCCGGGGCCAATGAACCAGTCGAGATTTGGCGTCCAGTCGGTAGGTTTCTGCCACTCATAAAAGCCTGTGATGGCGAAGTTATGGCCCCAGTAACCGGTACCGGCGATCAGTTCAATAGCATTGGTGCTGTTAATGAAAGTCTTGAATGTGACTCCGGAGGGATCACCGCCCCTGAGTCCGATAGCTGATTTGTAACTCTGTGCCTGTGCTCCGATTGTAATGATTGCCAGTAACAGAAAAACAGTCAGTGTTCTTTTCATCTCAATATTGTTTTAATTAGTTAAAAGAAGTGCAAATATATATTTATCCAACAGATTCAGTAAGGTTTTGTTTATTTAAAGAGCAACAGACTGAGAGCCATCAGGGCCATTCCTGAAACTAGTCCGTATATGGAGAGGTGATGTTCTCCATACTTCTCGGCTGCCGGAAGAAGTTCATCGAGTGAGATGAAGACCATGATTCCTGCAACGAATGAGAAAAGGACTCCCATTAGCGTATCGGTCATAATGGGGAGAAGCAAAAGATACCCAACGAGAGCTCCCACAGGTTCTGCTATACCACTGAGGAAAGAGAGCCTGAAGGCTTTTCTTTTGCTTCCGGTGGCGTAGTAGACGGGAACTGATACCGCAATTCCCTCCGGGATATTGTGGATTGCCACGGCCACTGCAATGGCAATACCAATTTTCGGGTCTGAAAGAGCCGCGGTGAATGTTGCAAGTCCTTCCGGGAAGTTATGTATCCCTATGGCCAGGGCTGTCATTACTCCCATGCGCATCAGCTTTCCGCTTTTCTGTTCCTCCTCTCCGCCTTCGATCTTTTTTAATTCATGAGGGTTTTCCTGAGCCGGAATAAGTTTATCAATGACACCTATGAGAAGAATGCCTCCAAAGAAGGCAATCACTGCCACCCACCACCCCTGGCGGAGGCCCATGGCCTCGGTGAGAACCTCCCGTCCCTTGACGAAGATCTCTACAAAGGCGACATATATCATCACTCCGGCGGAGAAGCCCAGGCTGAGGGTAAGAAACTTGGTATTCGTCTTCTTTGCAAAGAAGGCGATGGTGCTGCCGACGCCTGTTGAGAGGCCCGCGAACAGCGTCAGCATAAAGGCAAACAATATCGTATCGAAGTCGGGGTTCATAACTGCCAGGTCAACCTGATCGTCCGTCAAAAATACCAAAATTGGTTATCTTGCAGCGGCTAACGGACGACAAAATGAAAATTTCTCTTTTCAATATATCAAACTTCAGGGTTGACGGCGGAGCCATGTTCGGGGTAATACCGAAGGCACTCTGGAGCCGCCAGGTGCAGGCGGATGAACTCAATACGATTGATCTCTCTCTCACTTCGATGGTGATTGAGACTGCCGGGAGGGTAATACTGGTGGATGCGGGCTGGGGTGGCAAGCAGGATGCGAAGTTCTTCAGGCACGCCTATCTTCATGGAGGATCCGGCCTTACCGGCGGACTGGCGGAATGTGGTTACAGGCCTGAGGATGTGACTGATGTGATTGTAACCCACCTTCACGCTGACCATTGCGGAGGCTGTTTCGTCAATGCTCCCGGCGAAGGTACGGCACCTCTCTTCACCAATGCCTTTTACCACATCAGCCGTGCACAGTGGGAGTGGGCAAATGAATCAAACCTTCGCGAGGAAGATGCTTACCTTCCGGAAAACATCAGACCCTTTGGTGAAAGCGGAAGGCTGAATCTCATCGAAGAACCGGGTGAATTGTACCCCGGAGTGGCATTGAGGATATGCTACGGCCATACTCCCGGTCTTATTGTGCCTGTCATAAGCTTCAGGGGGAAGACCCTTGTCTATACCGGAGACCTCATTCCCACCATGGCACATATTCCACTGCTGTGGAACATGGCCTATGATCTTCTTCCGCTTGTAACCATTGCCGAGAAGCAGGAGATACTTGAGGATGCGCTGAAGGGCGATCACCTGCTTGTCTTCCAGCATGACCCGCAGTATGAATGCTGCACCGTGACCGAAACGCCGAAGGGAATAAGAGCCGGAATAAAGGGGAGGCTTTCAGATTTTATTTAGCTGATGTGGAGCCTCTGACAACCAGTTCGGAGGTTATTACCCTTTTCTGCACAGGGCTCCGTTGATGTTCGATACGGTCAATCAACAGCCTTGCTGCTGTCTGCCCCATTTCAAAACCCTTCTGATCAACTGATGTAAGCCCGGGGTCTGTCAGTGTGGCTATCTGGCTGTTTGTGAAACCGACAATGGAAATATCTTCCGGTATCCTGAGTCCGTGGCGTTTTACAATCATCAGGGTCTGTGCGGCTGTCAGGTCATTGACTGCAAAGATTGCTTCGGGCCTGGGTGTCCTTTTCAGCAGTCCCGGGATGATCCTCTCGGCACTCTCGATATCATCGCATTTGACAATATCTTCCTCCGCCGGAGTTAGCCTGTATTCCTTCATTGCCCTGAGGTAACCCTCAAGCCGTTTGCGGGCAATGGCGAGCTGAGGCGGGCCGGAGAGATGGACTATCCGCTTTTTGCCTGTCCGGAGCAGGTGATTGACAGCCTTGTATGCTCCTGTCTCATCATCAATGACTACGCTGTCAGTCTCAATCTCTTCCACGGCACGGTCAAAGAAGACAAGAGGGATGTTCTTTTCCAGGATACTCCTGTAGTGCCTGAAATCAGTGGTGGTTTTGGCCACGGATGCCAGTATGCCGTCAACCCGGCTGGCGAGCAGGGTTTTGATATTCTTTACCTCATGCTCCCACATCTCGTTGCTCTGGCAGAGGATCATGTTGTAGTCGCGCCGGTAAACCACATCCTCAATTCCGCTGATCACCGTTGAGAAAAAATAGTGAACAACATCAGGGATTATCACCCCGATTGTCTTGGAGGTTCCGCTCTTGAGGCTGAGTGCAATCGGATTGGGCCTGTAGTTCCACCGTTCGGCAAGCTCATTTACCGCATCGCGTGTGGCCTGGCTGATATCAGGGTGATCCTTGAGCGCCCTTGAAACTGTGGATGGAGAAATGCCAAGCTCACGGGCGATATCCTTTATAGTGATATTTTCTCTGCTCATTTCACAGGGGCTGTCACCCGTAAAGATAATAATAATCCTGTTGATTTTTCCAGCCTGAAAATTAAGCTTTCCCTCAATTCAAACGTTTGCGGTATCGATTGCGGAAAAAACCTGAAAAAGAGTTGGTTAACTCTGAAAAAAGCCCGAATTTTATCATCCCAAACCGTGATTAATTTATTTCGCAATAATAACAATTCAGAAAACTGCAACTAAACTGATCTATTTATGGAGAAACTAACTGGAAAACGGCTCTTCATGCTGACCTTCGGCATAATGATGAGTCTTGTTGTCTTCGGGCAACAGGTAAGAGTGTCAGGTACAGTTACCGATGCAGCCGACAGACAGACGTTACCAGGAGTGAACGTCGTTGTTAAAGGCACGCTTACGGGAACTATTACCGGCGCAAGCGGAGAATACTCCCTGATGGCAAAGCCCGGGGATGTTCTGGTATTCACCTTTATCGGTTACCTGCCGCAGGAGGTGACAGTGGGTGAGAGCAATGTGATCAACGTTGCCCTGCGTACCGATGTCCAGGCCCTTGATGAGGTGGTGGTCATCGGATACGGAACGGTAAAAAAGAGTGATGCCACCGGATCTGTGGCAGCTGTCAGCTCAAAGGACTTCAACAAGGGTGCCATCACCTCACCGCAGGATCTGCTGGTGGGTAAGAGTGCCGGTGTGGTAATCACCACTGCCGGAGGAGCACCGGGCAGCGGCGCAACGATCCGCGTCCGCGGGGGTTCATCACTCAATGCATCGAATGACCCTCTGATTATTATCGACGGCGTTCCAATTGACAACAACAATGTTTCAGGAAGCTCAAACATTCTGTCATTTGTGAATCCTAATGATATTGAGACCTTCACCGTTCTGAAGGATGCCTCCGCCACCGCCATCTACGGGTCAAGGGCATCAAACGGTGTTATTCTGATAACCACCAAGAAAGGTTCGGCAGGGAGCCCGCTGACAGTCTCATATGACGGTAACGTATCAGTGGCCAATGCCATTGCCTTCGTAGATGTCTTCTCAGGTGACGAGATAAGGCAGCTTGCCCTGGAGAAGTCTGATCTTTTCGGGATAGATAACCTTGGTCTCCTCGGGATTGAGAATACGAACTGGCAGAAGGAGATCTTCCGCACTGCCATATCGCATGATCACAACCTGAGCCTTTCAGGAGCGGTCAAAACGCTTCCTTACCGACTCTCTGTAGGTTACACCGATCAGAATGGTATCCTGAAGAATACTGACATGCAGCGCTTCACGGGGTCACTCAGCCTGAATCCGACATTTTTTAAAGATGCACTGAAAGTCAACCTGAACGTGAAGGGAATGAATACGCACCACAACTTTGGTGATACAGGTGCCATAGGATCAGCGGTTAACATGGATCCGACGCAGAGAATATTCGATGGCAATACCGCTTCAGCAGGTTATTTCCAGTGGGCAAATTACGGAGCCAACCTGGGTACCGCTAACCCGGTTGAACAGGCATTGGAAGTCGATAACAAATCGGTGGTTAACAGGTTTATTGGTAATATCCAGTTTGATTATGCCCTGCCATTTCTGCCGGAGTTGAGGGCTAACCTTAACCTTGCCACTGACCATGCCGAGAGTGAAGGACAAAATAACCGGCCCGTGACAACTTCCCCTAATTTGACGGATCCTTTCTATGGTAAGATTTATAATTACACTGCAAGCAATTCTAATAATCTTCTTGATTTCTACCTTAATTACAACAAAGAGTTTCAGAGTATTAACAGCAAGATTGATATAACAACTGGTTATTCCTGGCAGCACTTTGAAAGGGAGGAAGATAATCTCATGGAAGGAGCAGTTGGAGAGGAACACCCGAAATATCAACCTCCCCGGCCAGGTGGCTTTATTACCGAGTATCAGCTCTTATCATTCTTTGGGCGTTTGAATTATACACTGGCTGACAGGTATCTTTTAACCTTCACCCTCCGGGAGGATGGGTCATCACGTTTTGCCAAGGCTAACCGCTGGGGCACATTCCCTTCAGTTGCCCTTGCCTGGAAGATCAAGGATGAATCATTTCTAAAGAATGTAAAGTCTGTGTCAGATCTCAAGCTCAGGCTGGGCTGGGGGATTACCGGACAGCAGGACATATTTAAGGACTATCCGGCACAGGCACTTTATATTGAATCATCAGAAGGATCCTACTATTACATTGATGGTGAGTTTATCTCCACACTCAGGCCTGATCCATATGATCCTGATATCAAATGGGAGGAGACAACAACGCTTAACGCAGGTCTTGATTTTGGATTTGTCAATGACCGGATTACCGGATCAATTGACATCTACAAGAGGGTGACGGATGATCTTCTGAACACAGTCACCATCCCCAGCGGAAGCAACTTTTCAAACACTCTGCTTACCAATGTGGGAAGCCTTGAAAACAAGGGTGCCGAGCTCTCGCTGAACTTTATTCCGGTTTCAACCAATGACATGCTTCTGTCAATAGGGTTAAATGCAACCTACAATGTCAACAAGATTACCAGGCTGCTTCTCACAGATGATCCCAATTATATAGGTATCCTTTACGGCGATGCCTTCACGGGACAGAAGCAGGTGACAAGGGTTGGTTTCCCGGCCCACTCCTTCTTCGTCAACCGCCAGGTTTACGATTCCGATGGTAACCCGATTGAAGGTCTTTATGTAGATGAGTCAGGCGAAGGTGGTGTTGTCAACGGTGACAATGCTGACAAGTACATATATCATAATCCTGTTGCTGATTACCTGCTTGGTCTCTCGGCAAGGTTCGAATACAAAAACTTTGATCTCTCTGCATCTGCACGTGCAAGCATAGGCAACTATGTCTACAACCAGGTTGCAGCAGGGGCTTCATTTGACCAGATGTACCAGATAGGTTACTGGAAGAACTTCAGCAGGGCTCTTGCTGAGACAAATTTCGTCAAGCGCCAGTTTACCAGCGACTACTTCGTTGAGAATGCATCATTTCTGAAGCTTGACAACGTCAGTGCAGGTTACAGGTTTGATAACCTGTTTGGTGCAGCGGGTGCCCGAGTGAGCTTTACGGTGCAGAATGCACTGATCCTGACCAAATACAGCGGTCTTGACCCCGAAGTCCAGGGCGGTATTGACAACAATTTCTACCCGAGGCCACGCACCTACATGCTCGGTATAGGGCTTACCTTCTAATAAATAATGATAAGCAGATATGAACAATAAGATATTTATACTCGGAATTTTACTTTCAGCACTGATGATTTCATCATGCGTGAAGGATCTGGATGTTACCCCGAAAGACCCGTCAAAAATCCTTGCCGGCAACCTTGGAGATGATCCTGTTTACATGAAAATGGCCCTGGGCAAGCTCTATGCCAGCTTTATCATCTCAGGTCAGGGTGCCAACGGTGGCGATGACATTACAGCTGCTGACGGAAACTTTTTCACCACGATGAGAGCTCTCTGGAACCTTCAGGAGATAACCACTGACGAGGCAATTTGTGCCTGGGGAGATATAGGCATTGCCGATCTCAACACCCAGACCTGGAGCCCGAGCAACCCGTTCCTGACTGCTCTTTACCAGCGTCTGGCGCTCAGCATAACATATGCCAATGACTTTATCAATAATGCAACTCTTTACGGTGGTTCAGATGCTGACAGGTACATTGCTGAAGCCCGTTTTCTGCGGGCTCTGGCATACTACTGGGCAATTGACCTGTTCGGCCAGTTCCCCTTCACTACTGAAGTAGACGGTGTTGGCAAGTTCTTCCCGAAAATAGGGACCAGGACAGAGATATTTGAGTACATCGAATCAGAGCTCCTTGCGATTGAAAATACCCTCGGTGCTCCAAGGTCTTCATACCCGCAGGCAGACCAGGCTGCCGCATGGATGCTCCTCGCAAGGCTTTACCTCAATGCTGAGGTTTATACCGGAACAGCAAGATGGAATGATGTGGTCACCTACACCGACAAGGTTATTAACGCCGGTTACTCACTTGCTGCCAATTACAGGCAAAACTTCAGTGCTGACAATGACGGCCGCAGCAACCCGGAGATGATCTTTGCATGGGAACAGGACGGTATCCATGTACAGGGATATGTAGGCACGACCTTTATTATTGAATCAAGCAGTGATTCAAGGTATATAAGGGCAGAAGATTTCCATGGCCTTACATCAAACACCAACTGGAACGGCAATCGTGCCAGGGTGCAGTTCCTGAACGTTCTTGTGGATACTATTGCAACCTACGGGAATGTTCCGACACCTGAGGCTGATTCTCTTTTTCTTCAGACCAATGATAACAGGGTGTTTCTTAAAAGGAAAAAATCAAAGAACATTCCGAGCCCTTCATCGAGCGGCGACTACGGTATTGGAGTTTACAAATTCACGGCCCGTAATGCAGACGGCTCGAGGCCTGCGAACTACAACACTGCATACGCATGCACAGATTTCCCGGTCTTCCGTCTTGCTGATGCCTATATGATGAGGGCTGAGGCTCGCTACAGGCTCGGTGGAGCTGCAAACATTGATGCAGCAGTTGCTGATATCAACAGGATAAGGGAACGCGCATACGGAAACACCAGTGGCAACATTACTGCCGCTGACCTTGATCTTGACTTCCTGATTGATGAGCGCGGCCGTGAGTTTTACTATGAGGCACAGAGACGTACTGACCTCATCCGATTCGGCAAATTCACCGGTGGCGATTACCTGTGGCAGTGGAAGGGAGGCGCATTTGCAGGCGCCAGCACCCCGGAATACCTCAACCTGTTCCCGATTCCCGGTGATGAACTGTCATCAAACCCGAACTATAACGGGGTGAATAACCCGGGTTATTAATCCTTAATGCAAAGAAAAATGAAGAAGAATTTATTAATATACCTGACATTTATTGGATTGACAGCCCTGTTCACTGCATGTGAAAAGGATGGTGAGATTGTTACCATGCTGTCAAATCCTGTTGCTCCGACTCTCAACACGGTACCGGATCTGACCCTCCAGAGGACTAACGGGACCCAGGTGCTTGAGTTTGTCGGCACTCCTGTTGACCCGGGGTTTCAGGCCTCGGCTACCTATTTCATTGATGCCTGTGCCGAGGGTACTGCCTTTGCTGATCCGGTGACGATATGGTCAGGGCCACAGTGCAAGTCCATGAAAATCACAGTCAGTGACCTCAATGGCATCCTGATAAAGAAGTTCCCGGCCGACGCCTCAACTGATCTTGACCTGAGACTCAGGGCAGTGCTGGTGGTGGATGCCGGTACAGGGGCTCCCGGTACCGGAACCAATCCGTTTACCTACATTTCGGACCCCAGGAATGCAACAGCCAGCCTTTACGGCCTGCCAAGACTTAATCTCATCAACTCCGGCATAGACCAGAAGATAGAATCAGCTCTTGGCGACGGCAACTATACAGGCCTTGTTAAATTCGATGTGACCAAGCCCTTCACCCTCACCAATCCTGACGCCGGAACAAATTATGGAGGGGCAGGCAATGTGCTGGCAGTCAACGGTGCAGCCATAATCCCTCCGGCCAATGGATGGCACAGGCTGAACGTGAATGTCAATGCACTGACCTATGACATTTCAGAATACAGGATTGGACTTGTTGGATCGGCCACACCGAACAACTGGGATTCTCCTGACCAGCCGATGGAATACAACCCCGCAACCGGCACTTGGTCAATTACTATAACTCTCAAGGATGGTGAACTCAAGTTCAGGCTCAATAATGCCTGGGCATGGAACCTCGGTTACCGTCCGGGTGGTAAGGATCTTACTGACCTGTTCCATAATGGTGACAATATTGCAGTCACTGCAGGCAATTACACCATCACCCTGACAATAACCCAGCCCAATGGTCCTAACGAAGCAGGTTCATGCACAATCGTGAAGAATAACTGATACAGGGACATTATAAAAAACAAGATTTATGAAAATGAAATCAATTTTGAAGATAATGATGCTCCCTGTGGCAGCGGCGCTTCTCTTCACCGCTTGTACAAAGGAGACATCCGAAGTAAGACTTGATCCCGCAGTCGGGACTACCAAGGTGTTCAACATCACATCCAGTTCTGCCACGGTGACAGGTTTTGTTGTGGCAGAAGGAGATGGCTTTACCACAAGAGGTGTTTGCTGGGCCAAACAGCCCGGCCCTGATATCAATGATTCAAAGGATTCATATGCAGGCCCTCTGACCAATGCAGCCTATAATGTAACTCTAAAGGATCTCGATTTTGCGACCACCTACTATGTCCGTGCCTATGGAACAGGCCCCGCAGGAACTGTTTATGGCAGTGAACACTCCTTCACCACCCTGCCCGTCCTGGCCACTGTAACTACCGTTGCAGCAACAGAGGTTGAGGGGACTACCGCTACTACCGGTGGCAATGTCACGGCTGACGGAGGTTCGGCCATTACTGCCCGCGGGGTGGTCTATGGCACATCTCCTAATCCGACAATCTCCGGAAGCAAGACCACTGACGGTGCGAGTACCGGTGAATTCGTCAGCCACCTGACAGGTCTCAGAGGTCTTACCAAGTACTATGTCCGGGCCTATGCAACCAACAGTGCAGGCACTGCCTATGGTAACGAGATCTCCTTCACCACCCTTGTGAGCGTACGCGAATGGTATGTTCCGGGTAATTATGTTGCGGCAAGCTATCCGGGTTCAGGCCTGGCCGACTGGTCTCCTGACAAGTCACCGATGGTCAAGAGCAACGAGGCCAATCCGAATAATGTGGAAGGCTATGTTTATATGGCAGGCGCCTCAAATATGTTTAAGATTTCTGCTCAGCCCAGCTGGGACGGAACCAATTACGGTGCCGGATCCACACCCGGGACACTTGACCCGTCAGGCGGCGACATTTCCCTGTCCGGACCGGGCTATTACAAGATCAACATAAATGCCGGCGTTGACCCGATGACCTATACAGCCGTAGCGACGAACTGGGGTGTGATTGGCCAGCTAACCGGCTGGAGTTCCCAGATTGCACTTACCTATGACCCGGCAGTACGAGTCTGGAAAGGCGGAATTCACCTGCCTGCAGGTCCGTGGAAGTTCAGGGCCAATGATAACTGGGATTACAACTATGGTGCACCTGCCGGGAGCCTCAATCTCGTTGCCGGCGGCGACAACATCGAAACAACCGTGGAGGATGACTATGCTATCACCCTTGACCTCAGCACCCCGCTGGCATACAAGTACCGTGCTGACAGGTGGGGTGTGATCGGTGATGCAACTCCGGGCGGATGGAATGATGATACCAACATGACCTGGGATGCAGTAAACGGCCGCTTCACCGTTACCCTGAACCTCACTGCAGCTTCATTCAAGTTTAGGGCCAACGACGACTGGGGTTACAACCTTGGCGGAAGCCTCACCGCGCTCACAGAAGGCGGTGACAACATCTCCGTTACCGAGGCAGGTAATTACACCATTACCCTCAATCCCTGGACAAGAGTTGCAACAATAACCAAGAATTAAGCGGAATAGACCCCATGTTGCGGTAAAATCCGCAGCGTTCTTTAAAATCAAAAACCTCTTCTGTGACAGGAAGAGGTTTTTGATTATTTTTCGGATCAACAGCACATTAAACTGTAAATATGAAAACAAAACTGCTGATACTGATATTGTCACTGGCATCGTGGAGTCTGGGTACCGAGGCGCAGGTTATCACAGCCGATCCCGTTTTCCCGGTTTCCTCGGGGCCGGTAGTGATTACCTTCAATGCTGACAAGGGCGACATGGGACTGAAGGATTATGCCGGGGACGATGTCTATGCCCATACCGGGGTGATAACAAACCTCAGCACAGGCCCCTCAGACTGGAAGTATGTCGTTTCAGGGACCTGGAGCACCACTGTTCCTCCTCCTGCCAAGGTAAAGCTGACAAAGGTTTCCGCAAATGTTTATACCCTGACGATTTCTCCTTCAATAAGGGAATTCTACGGTGTACCGGCAGGAGAGCAGATTCTTAAAATGGCTTTTGTCTTCCGCAACGGTAATGCCTCGCGTACCGGCCGCGATACAGGTGGAGCCGATATTTTTTATAATGTAAGCGAAGAAGCTGCTTTTGATATCCTCCTTTCACAGCCTGCCCTTTACACCTCACTGGTTAATGCCGGGGAGGAGGTACCCGTTAACGCATCAGCATCGGTGGCCGATTCGATTATCCTGTACCAGAACGGGACACAACTGAAGAAGGTGACTGAGACAACTCTCAGCCATATCATCACTGCAGCCGGTTCAGGAAGCTTCAAGCTGCTGGTCAGGGCATGGCACAACAACATACTGAAAGCTGACTCAGCTTTCTATTTTATCCGTACCTCTACGGTCACCCAATCGGTTCCGGCAGGCCTCAAACCTGGTGTGAATATCACTGGTGACAACTCGGCGGCATTCCTGCTTTATGCTCCTTACAAGAGCAGTGTCTTCGTGATGGGCGACTTCAACAGCTGGATCCACAGCAGCGAGGGATTCATGAAGAGAAGCCCTGACGGCAACTGGTACTGGCTCGAGATAACCGGGCTGAACCCCGGAGAGGAATATGCCTTTCAGTATCTTATAGACGAGTCCCTGCGGGTGCCGGACCCTTATTCGACAAAGGTGCTTGACCCGTGGAATGACAAGTGGATTGATGAGTCCACCTATCCGGATCTGAAGCCTTACCCGGAAGGTTTTGCCGAGAACCTGGTATCGGTATTACAGACCCGGCCACCTGCCTATACCTGGAAAAACAGCAGCTTTACCCCCCCGGCAAGAGACACACTCGTCATATATGAAATGCTTGTACGCGATTTTGTTGAAACCCATCACTTCAGGACCATACGTGACACACTTGACTACCTGAAACGGCTGGGGGTGAATGCAATTGAGCTGATGCCGGTGAATGAGTTCGAGGGAAACAGCAGCTGGGGATACAACCCCTCGATGTATTTTGCGGTTGACAAGTATTATGGTACTGCCAATGATCTGAAGGAACTTATAGATTCCTGCCACAGCCGTGGCATTGCCGTGATCCTTGATATTGTGCTCAACCACGCCTTCGGAACCAATCCCCTGGTCAGGATGTACTGGAACAGCATCACTAATCAGCCTGCATCAAATAATCCCTGGTTCAATGTCACCTCGCCCAATCCGGTCTTCAGCTGGGGTTATGATTTTAACCATGCAAGTCCTCAAACACAGGCTTTTGCTGACAGTGTTTGTCAGTACTGGATACAGGAGTTCCGGTTTGACGGCTTCAGGTTTGACTTTACCAAGGGACTAACCAATACCCCGGGAGACGGCTGGGCCTATGATGCATCCAGGATTGCCATTCTTAAAAGGATAGGTGATAAGATCTGGTCATACAAGCCTGGTTCAATACTCATCCTGGAACATTTTACCGACAACAATGAGGAGAAGGAACTGGCATCCCATGGTTTCCTGCTATGGGGTTCCGCCAAATTCAGATACCAGGCTGCCTCCACCAGCCGGACCGACTGGAACATGTCAATTTCAGAGGCTTCATGGGTAAACAGGGGCTGGTCAGTTCCCGGCATAGTTGATTATATGGAGAGCCATGATGAGGAGAGGATCATGTCACTAAACCTCACCCAGGGTGAGGCTGTAGGGGGGTACAACATCAAGGATCTTACCACGGCTCTCAAGCGGATTAAACTTACCGCAACTTTTTTTATGACAATCCCTGGTCCTAAGATGCTGTGGCAATTCCAGGAGCTCGGGTATGACTACGCAAAGAACTACAATAATGATCCGCTGGGGCCCAAGCCTATAAGATGGGATTATTTCACCGTAGCCACCAGGAAAAACCTGTATGACAATTTTTCCGCACTGGCGGAACTGAAGAAGAGCCAGCCTGCCTTCTCATCGGGTAATTTCAGCATTTTTGAGTCGGGTGAGACGAAAAGGCTTAACATTCAGCATTCTGATATGGATGTTGTGGTACTGGGTAACTTTGACCTGTTCCCCCGTGAGATAGCCCCCAATTTCACCCGCACCGGAAAATGGTATGAGTTCTTCCGTGGTACGGCCATTGACGTCAGTGCTGCCAATCAGAACACACCAATCTCACTCCTTCAGGGTGAATACCGACTCTACACATCAAAGCAGGTAGCCAGGCCGGCTTTCCTTACAGGCATTGAGGACCAGTTTGCCGATGAAGCCGGGGAAATACTATTTGATGTTTACCCCAACCCATTCCGTGAAAGGGTGATTATTGAATTTGGCGGCGACCAGCAATATCAGCCTCATACCGTGGAACTTATTTCTGCCACAGGGGCTGTGGTGAGGATGATAAATGCTCCGGCAGGCATTGATGAGGTTGAACTTGACGGCTCGGGCCTGGCAGCAGGAGTGTACTGGCTGAAGGTTACCTCGGGCAGGGTATCATCAGTCAGGCGGGTCGTCAGGTATTAGATCAGGTCCGGAAGTCTCAGGCCCGAAGGTCAGGAACAGTATTATCGACTTTCAGATATCAGATCATCAAACCAAAAAAACCCGGACTTCTGATCCGGGTTTTTTGATTCCATCAGGCCTGTGGAGTTATTTTACCAGCACCATGTAACCCCACGGTTCCATCTGCATCTGGCTGCCCTGGGCTATTTCAATGGCGGCATCCGTGAACAGATCCTTATAGGTTCCGGCGGTTGCTCCATCCTTAAGAGCCACTGTCAGCGGTTTGCTGCTCATATTGAGGATGGTCAGCACCTCATTTTCTCCCTTCACCCTCCTGAAGGCAACCACGTTCTTCTGGCTGGTCTTAAGCACATCATATGATCCTCCTTCAATTCCATGCCTCAGGGCAGGGTGGGAGGTGCGCAGGTGCACCAGTTTTGTGTAGAAGGGGGTCAGTTCTGTTTCCTTCCACTCAATCGGGTCACGCCTGAAGAACTCCAGCCTCTTGTCAAGGTCAGCTTCCTGGCCATTGTAGAGCAGGGGAACTCCGGGCACCGTGAAGAGGTAGCATGCAAATGCCTTCTGTGCATCACCCATCTTCTCATCGATCGTACCGTTCCAAGAGTTCTCGTCGTGGTTGGTCATGAACCTCAGCCTGTATGACTCGGGTGCATACCTTTTAAGTTCATATTGCATCATGCTGTCGAGGGCAGCAGGTGTGCGGGCACCACTGGCTACTGCATTCATCAGGTGATGATGCGCCCATGCATAGTTCATGTTAAAGGCACGCTCAAGCAGGTATGAGTGTTGCTCATCCTCGGCAAGCATCAGTACGGGCCTGATGGAATTAAGAAGGGTAGTTGCCCTGAACCAGAATTCCTCGGGTACCAGGCCGGGGAAGTCGCAGCGGTAACCGTCAACACCAACCTCTTCAACCCAGTACCTCATAGCTCCCAGCATATAATCCCACAGCGGCTCGGCAGTATAATCAAACTGGATGACATCAGTCCAGTCAAAAGGTGAAACAAAATTTCCGAGCGAATCCTTTTCATACCACTCGGGGAACTCGGTAGCCAGCGGATTATCCCATGCTGAGTGATTACCCACCCAGTCGAGGATCACACGAAATCCCATATCATGTGCCCTGGCAACCAGCGCCCTGAAGTCTTCAAGGGTGCCGAACTCAGGGTTGATACCCTTGTAATCCCTGATTGAGTAATAGCTTCCAAGCTCACCCTTGCGGTTCAGCTCTCCAATGGGGTATATTGGCATGAACCACAGTACATTGACTCCAAGATCCTTAAGCCGGGGCAGTGCACTGTCAACAGCTGCAAAAGTCCCCTCCTGCGAGAACTGCCTCACGTTGATCTCATAGAGGACCATATTGCGGGTCCAGTCGGGGTGAACTACCGAGGTCTTCAGCGGCTCAATGACGGCGGATGGTTTGGGGCGGCAGGCAACGGCCAGCAAGGCTGCGCCTGCGAACAGAATTACGATCTTAATAATGTGTTCTTTCATCATGTTCAGGTTATTTTAGTTCAATTATCATTGCCGTTTTCGGGGCTATGGTGAATGTGCCAAGGTATTCAATTTTACGTCCTGAGATGATGTCAGTTCCTCCCGTGAAACCTACAAGTGACTCGGCGTACCTTTCACCGCGGACAGTCCTGCTCTCTTTTTCATTGTTATTCAGAACCACCATGACGCTCTCATCACAATTGTACCGGAAATATACATAAACGCCATCTGCAGGGATATAATGCTTCAGCTTCCCTGTATGGATAACATCCTTCGTCTTCCTCCAGTTCAGGATCAGCCTGGTAAACTCAAGCGCTTCTTTCTCAGGGCCAGTGAGCCCCGCGCCGGTGAAGGCATTCTTAACATCGCCGGGCCATCCGCCGGGGAAGTCATCCCTCAGCCGTCCGTCTCCCTTGCTTTTGTCACCTTCCATAATGATCTCCGTACCGTAATAAAGCTGCGGGATACCCCTGGTTGTCATGATGAAGGCCAGCCCCATTTTATATATATCCAGGTTGCTTCCGGTCTGGGTAAAGAACCTGGTCATGTCATGGTTGTCAAGGAAGATGACATTCCTGAATGGCTCAGGATAGAGGAAGTCCTGTGAAAGTACGTTATAAAGCTTTTCCATCCCGCCTGTGGGGTTGCTGTTGTCAGGGAATGCCCTGTGGGTTGCAAAACAGACGGGGAAATCAGTGACTGACGGAAGGTTTGAACGATAGCCGTCACTGTTTTTCTTATTCAGCGACCAGTATGAGATCTGTGACGGGTCGTCATACCACACCTCACCTACGATGAAGAAACCCGGGAATTCCTCCTCCACCCGTTTTGCCCATCTTGCCATCATGTCAGGCTGGGGATAGGGATATGTATCCATCCTTATCCCGTCAAGGTCACTGAAGGCGATCCACCAGAGGCTTGTCTGGATCAGGTATGTCTCGACAAGCGGATTGCTCTGGTTGAGATCAGGCATGGTGATGTCAAACCATCCCTTTTCCATAAGCATCTTATCCCTTTCGGAGGCATACGGATCCATGTAGGTTGAGGCACGGTAGTTGGTCCGGGTGAACTCATCAAACCGGTGTATCCAGTCCTTCGAAGGAAGGTCCTTCATCCACCAGTGAAATGATCCGATATGATTGAATATCATGTCCATGACCACCTTCATTCCTCTTTTGTGAGCCCCGGCAATCAGGTTTTTGAACTCTTCGTTTGATCCATAGCGGGGATCGGATTTATAGAAATCGGTTGTTGAGTAACCGTGATACGAGTAGGCTTTCTGGTTGTTTTCAAGGAAGGGGTTGAGCCATATACCGGTCACTCCAAGATCATGTAGATAATCGAGGTTATCGGTGATGCCTTTCAGGTCGCCGCCGTGCCTGCCGCCGGGATTGGCCCTGTTGAGCTGTTCGGTCATACCTTCAACGTTGTCATTGGAGGTGTCGCCGTTGGCGAATCGGTCAGGCATCAGCAGGTAGATGACATCGGAGGAGTTGAATCCCCTTGCGGGACCGGCCGGCCTTGCCAGCAGCGGATAGCTGTGGGTGATCTTCTCTTTCCCGCGGGTGAACGTGAGTGTCGCCGTACCCGGTACCGCCCTGTCGGAGATATTCAGGTAGACAAACAGGTAGTTCGGGTTTTCGGTGCGTACCATTGTCTTCACCTCAATACCCGGATAGTCTGTGGTTACCGCGAATGAACCGATATCCTTCGCGTATACCATCAGCTGGAGCGTCTCCTCATTCATGCCTGTGAACCATGACGGAGGGTCAACATGTTCTATCACCTGTGCCCGGGCCGGCATCAGTGCCGTGAGCAAAAGCAGTGGAATTAAAAACCGGATTTTTTTCATTGTTTGCTGAATTTCTTTTGTTCCCCCGGCCTGATGGTTACTTCTTCGCCGAAGACGGCGAGAGGTATTTCAGCCCCGGAGAGGTTGACCGCGGTGACTGTACCGCCGTTTACCTCTACCCTGAGGGGATTGTTTCTGTAACGGATGATAAATGAGTATGACTCCCAGGCGGCGGGTATCACCGGGCTGAAGAACACCCTTTCATTTCGTATTCTCATTCCGCCGAACCCTTCAACGATGGCAAGCCATGTACCTGCCATGCTGGTTATATGCAGACCGTCCTTTACCTCGCGGTTATAGTCGTCGAGGTCAAGCCTGGCAGTCCTCAGGTACAGGGTATAGGCTCTTTCAGTGTCATGGAGCCTTGCTGCCAGCACCGAGTGAATGCTTGCCGAGAGGGATGATTCATGAACACACCGTGGTTCATAGAAGTCGAAGTTGCGTCTGATGGTATCCTCATCAAACTCATCCTCGAAAAAGTAGATGCCCTGAAGGACATCGGCCTGTTTTATGAAGACTGACCGGAGTATCCGGTCCCATGACCAGTGCTGGTTCAGCGGTCTTTCGGCCGGGTCAAGGTCACTGACAGTCTGCTGAACCTTATCCATGAAGCCATCCTGTTGCAGGAAGATACCAGGATCATGATGGACAGGCAGATGGATGTTTTCGATTATCTCCTTCCATTGTTTCAGCTCAGCCTGGGTGTCAAGGCGTGTACGGGTCACGACGGAGTTGTACTTCACGTTGCTGGCAGACCTGAGCGATTCAAGCATATCAGAGGTGTATTTCAGGGTCCATCGTGCCAGGGTGTTTGTATACCAGTTGTTGTTTACGTTGTTTTCATATTCGTTCGGGCCGGTGACACCGAGGATGACGTATTTCTTCTTTTCCTCCGACCAGTTGCATCGCTGTGCCCAGAATCGCGAGAGGGCGACCAGCACCTCAAGTCCGTATTCTGCAAGGTAGTCGTTGTCTCCGGTATGCCTGACATAGTTGTAGATGGCGTACGCTATGGCACCGTTGCGGTGTATCTCCTCGAATGTGATCTCCCACTCATTGTGGCACTCCTCGCCGTTCATTGTTACCATGGGATAGAGTGCGGCCCCTCCGGTGAAACCCAGCCTGCGGCCGTTTTCTATAGCCTTCTCCAGGTGTTTATACCTGTAAAGCAGCAGGTTACGTGCCACGTGTGTGTCGGCGGTACTCAGGTAGAACGGGAAGGCAAATGCCTCGGTATCCCAGTAGGTGCTGCCGCCATACTTTTCTCCTGTAAATCCTTTGGGGCCGATGTTCAGCCTGGGATCCTCCCCGGTGTAGGTCTGGTAAAGCTGAAAGATATTGAACCGGATTCCCTGCTGTGCTGCGATGTCTCCCCTGATAACTATGTCACCGTGCTCCCATCTCTTCTCCCACGCGTTACGGTGAGCCTCAAGCAAAGCATCAAATCCCTTTTCTGCTGCCCTGGCTGCTGATGCCATCGCTTTTTCTGCAAGACCTTCAGCAGGATGGTTGAACGATGAGAGTACTGCAGCATACCCGTTTACCGTGAAAGTGTCTCCGTCTGAGTATCCGGATGAGAATTTGAAATGTGCCGTCTTGTCCGTGGTGGCAACGATTGTTTTTCCCACGGCCGGCTTGCCGTTTACGGTAAACGTGTTTTCCAGCGCAGTGGCTACTATGAATGCCGTCTTGCGCGTCTGTGCCACAACAACTGCCCTTCTGCCATCATCGGTTGCCGATTCGTTCTCCCAGAATTTTTCATCATAGTTGGCGTCCTCATTGTAAACATCGGCATTGAGCCAGGGGATCAGCTCCGCTTTTCCGTTTCCGCCGGTGATGCGCAGTGTGTAGCTTAATGCGGCCAGTTCCGGTTCAGCCATTGAGAGGAATCTTTTTGCGGTTACCTCCGCCACCCTCCCTGATGGCATCACTGCCGTAAAGGTTCTTGTCAGCAGACCCTGTTTCATATCAAGTTCCCGCCGGAAGCTTTTGAGACTGCATGTGGCCAGATCAAGCTCCTCTCCGTCAATCCTGACGATTATGTTTGTCCAGGAGGGTGCATTCGGCACCTTGGCAAAGTATTCGGGGTATCCTATCTTCCACCACCCCACTACTGTCTTGTCAGGATAATAGACACCAGCCACATAGTTACCCCTGAGGGTATCACCTGAATATGTCTCTTCAAAATTGGCTCTCTGTCCCATCATGCCGTTACCCAGGGCGAATATGCTCTCCGAGTCACGGCCCCTGTCAGGCTCAAATCGGGTCTCGATGATTTTCCATTCATCAAGCTGGAATCGCGAATCACTCATCTCTCACAACAGGTTTCTCAATTGTTTGACTGTTATTTTTTTCAGGTCGGGAATAACCATGTCGGCCCTGCCGAGCAGTTCCGGGCTTCCCACCCCCACACATTTCATTCCTCCGGCCAGTGCGGCCTCTATTCCCGCCTGTGCATCCTCAAAAACCACGCAGGAGGAGGGAGGGAGTCCCATCTCTTCCGCCCCTCTGAGGAACACCTCAGGGTCAGGCTTGGCCTTCGATATTTTGTTGCCGTCAACTATCACATCGAACATTTCGCGGAGGCCTATACCGTCAAGGATGGTGCCGGCGTTTTTGCTGGCTGATCCGATGGCAGTAAGGATCCCCTCCTTCCTCAGTGATTTCAGGAATTTCACGCTCCCCGGGAGTATTTCGTCGGGTGTCATTCCGGAGATGAACTCCACATACCATCCGTTTTTACGTGCGGCAAGCAGTTCCTTTTCTTTTTCGCTGACGGTGATACCTCCCTTGCCGAGCAGGATCTCAAGTGATGCCATCCTGCTGACCCCTTTCAGAGCTTCGTTGTCCTCAAGCGTGAACACGAAGCCGAGTTCTTTCGCCAGCCGGCGCCAGGCCATGAAATGGTATTTGGCCGTATCAACGATGACCCCGTCGAGGTCGAAGATGCATCCTCTCAGGTCCATTGTCACCTCCTGTCATCAACATCTTTTACGAAATTCACGGAGAGGGCTGCAATAATCATTGAAACACCTCCTGCAACCAGCGCAAGCATCGTATTTCCCGAGAAGAGGTGCTTGACCATGCTGCCGAGAATACTTGCAGCCAGAATCTGCGGTATTACGATGAAGAAGTTGAAGATGCCCATATAAATACCCATTTTATTGTGGGGAAGTGAACCGGTGAGGATGGCATAGGGCATGGAGAGTATGCTTGCCCACGCCAGACCGATGCCCAGCATCGGCAGTATAAGCATGCCGGGTGTATTGATCAGGCTTATCGACATAAGGCTCACTCCGCCCACCAGCAGGCTGATGGCATGGGTGATCTTGCGCGAGGTGGCTTTTGCAAGTACAGGAAGGAGGAAAGCTACCAGTGCGGCAAAACCGTTGTATATGCCAAAGAGCACTCCCACCCAGTTGGCCCCTTCATTGTAAGCAAGGGAAGTGGTGTCACTGGTTTCGTAAATCTTCGAGGTGACTGCAGAGGTTGTATAAATCCAGAGTGAGAAGAGGGCAAACCATGTAAAGAACTGCACCACGGCCAGCTGTCCCATAGTCAGCGGCATGTGCTTGAGATCGGTGAGGATACTGTTGAGGCCGTTTCCTCCCTTGCCGCCCGACTTCAGCAGTCCGGCAATGATCTGCAGCAGTCCGAACAGGGCGACACCTCCGGTGACGACATACAGTTCCTTTTCCAGGTTAACCCTTGAGAGGATGAAGGT